>CP029803.1:1530000-1860000 GCA_003226295.1 Candidatus Moanabacter tarae
CTCCAAACGCAAATGGATTTTCCAGCGCTCTGGTCACAACAATTGGCCGTCTGATGCGACTGAATTCTGGTGGAAAGAAGTAATGGACTTCGTCTCTCTTGTAGACGGAAACTCCTCCATTCAAGTAATGCAATAACCAATTAATTGGATGTTTTTTCTGTTAAGCCGTACACTCTATCTCCTATTTACCACGGAAGTGTGTCCCTTTAGATGTTCAAACCATCTCGTTTCAACACGACAAATTCAGCAAAGAAAAGATTCTCGTTCGTCTAGAAACAACTCATACTGCTTTCGTACCCAAGGTCGCTATGACGCTCAATAAATTGCGACCACTACTCGATTCCGTTCCACACGCACCGGGTAAGTTTTCACCCGACCACGATGTGGATTGGCAATCGCTTCACCTTTTCTAAGGTCAAACTCCCACCCGTGCCAGGGACAAATTAAGATCTCTCCGACCCGATCAAGTACAATCTCTTCCCCCGGAAGACATGGCTTGATAGCACCGCTTACGAATCCTCTCGAAAGGGAAGCTCCCTGATGAGGGCAAACGTCCCGAAGGGCGAAAAAGGAATCTTCCTTACGAACGAGAACAATGGCCTTCCCGGCTAATTGTACTCGACAGGCCCGTCCTTTTTCAAAATCGGATACCGCACCAACGTCATACTCATTTGAACCCATAGAAATCAACTGCGTTCTCCACCATAATCTTTCTTCTTAGCCTGCGGTCAATGATAGACGGAAGAGACCGATCTGGAGAATCGAAATCCCAGTGCGGATAATCTGTCGCAAACATCAAAAAATCATCCCGTCCAATCATCTCCATAATCTGCGGTAGGAAGCTCGGTTCCGGAGGCTCTTCCATAGGCTGAGTGGTCGCCCGAAAGTGGTGAAGGATGTACTCACTTGGAGCTTTCTGCAGCCAGGGGACTTCGCTTCTCAGTCCCCGGTAATTCTTGTCCAATCGCCACATCAGTGCTGGGATCCAAGCAAATCCCCCTTCTATGAGAACGATACGCAAATCAGGTAACTCCTCAAACACTCCTTCACAAACGAGACTTATGACATGAGTCTCAAAGGCCTGGGTCATACTTGTGTGATCCTCAATGTAATATGAGGGCCACCCGCAGGCAGTTATTGGATTACCTCCTCCCCCAAAATGAATTCCAACCGGCAACCCAGCCTCGGCTGCCGCCCGGAAAATTGGTCGAAATTCACGGCGCCCGTAGGGAGAATGGGATCTAACCAACAAAAGCACCTGTACAAAACGTGAATCATCCGCTAGTCGAAGTATCTCCTCCCCCGCTGCCTCAGGATCATGGCTATTGACGACAATCGATCCTCGCCAACGGGGGTCCGAATCTAACCATACCTCCAACATCCAATCGTTCATCGCCCTCATCAATACGTTTGCAAGATCGATATTATATACTGATGAAATCCCCATCAGAGGATTGAGAATAGCCAGGTCAACGCCCCATTTCTCAATTAACTGCTCCCGCGAGAATCCTGGGTTTGTTCCAGGTTTTTTACCGTCCGGAGGCCATGCATCCCTCCGGGCTGCCATTTCGAAGAGTTTGGGGTAAATAGAAACTCCTGGTAACGGCATTCCAGATTGTTCAATATAGGTTCTCCACCGCGAAGAGAGAAAGGGAAAAAGATCCTCCATCCCGTTGGGATAGTTGTGAACGTCAGCATCAATCAAATTTAGCCCTTTTGCCAAATCTACTTCTACATCCCCCCCCGATACAGACGTTTTCATATTTGTTCCCTCTTCAAAAGCTGGAGCCAGATTTGACACTAGTATCTAGGAATTGTCGAACCGTGTTTATATCAAGCAGCATTTTCTATTTCTCTCCCTCTCTCCTTCCCAAGTAAAGGAGTACCAATGCAAAAATTGGGCTTCCCACAGCAGTCAAGGGCAGAATCCAATAGACTTTGCCGAAAACCGAAAGGAGCAGAATAAGATATATAAAATCCCGATTACCTAAAGCATCCATGATTTTCGAGATTCTACTCGATCTCGTCCTAACGACGGAGGAAAACGAGGGGATTTCGGTCCGGGCCCAAAACACTGATTTTCGGTACACTAACCATGCCGTCCACAACACACCTGCAATTGCAATAGCTGTTACGAGCAATGGCCATTTCCCCTGATTTCCAATCCACCATCCAATCCCCATACAAAAAAATACAGCAGAATGTACTAAATTATCCCCCCAAAGATCGAGCTTCATACCTATTCGTGACTCCTGAAACCGAAGCCGCGCTAGTTCCCCATCACATCCGTCAATTATCGCATGAATGAGAAAGAGAAGTGCACCAGTAAATTGATCTATGGCTCGTGCCGAAAGAAAATACGGGCTACTCGATAACCCAATTCCAACACTAAAAATTGTCCACAGATTTGGTGAGATTGGCGTCGATACAAGATGCCTAGAAATTGCCAAGGAGATTCGACGATGGAAATGACGGGCGATAAGGGAATCACTTTTCTTGATCAATCGCTCGAGGAGCCAGCTCTCGGCCTTATCAATCCCTGCGCCACTAGGAATCAAGGTCCGACCTTGATGGTCTACCTCAAGTAATTCTGTCTCAATCTCTCGATCAAAGACAAGACCTAGATCCTCTTCGCTTCGCCCATATCGGGTCGACGGAAACAATTTTAATGACTTTTTCGTTTCGATAGCAGCAGCCACCCCAGTGTCACAATAGAGTCGATCTGGTTTCAGTGGTGTCTCCAACAAAGTTTTGAGCCAAGTGGCGTCTGGGAGTACACCCCCGACCATGAATACGATCCTCCTGAATCCAGCCAAATCTAACGTCGCATCCAACGATTTAAACTCTACGGTCGTCCCCTCCAGGATTTTTGTCACCTCACGGTCCTCTCTCACGGCCACCCAGATGTTGTCAAATCCCGCTCTTTTAGCAGAGAGAACCATCCGGCGAATTAATGGCAATCCAAGTATAGGCTGATCCAGTCTAACCGACTCATCTAATTCATCGGGCCAAAGAAAAACAACCAATTGCGATGAAGTCTCCATCCTAAAGATTAAATCGTAAAGCAACCGCCTTCAGTTATCCAGATAAACCTTGTCCGTGAAAAGAAGTCGGAAAGGTTGCTTTTTTCTAGACCGCTAAACTCCCACCTAATTCCTATCTAATTAACGGATCTTTCCTTCATTCTTGAACCAATTGATACTTTCCAAGAGAGATGTACGACAGTCTCGCATGGGCGGCAAATCTAGTTTTTCAGCCGACCGACTACCGTTAAAATGTAGAATTCGCTTTGTTAGCTTTACCCCAGTCACAGTGGCCATCGGTAGTTTTCGAGAGTTGAATAGATAGCGAATCCATTCTTCAAAATAGGCAAAAGTCAGCGCAACGGTATAAGGGATCCGCCGCTGGGGCGCAGGACGATCCACCAGTTTAGAGAGATATCGAAACAAATCGACAATCGTCCAATTCTCGTGGACCAGGAGATAGCTCCTTCCCACTTCACCTCTCTGTGCAGCTATCCAGATTCCGGCTGCGACATCCCTAACATCAATAAAGTTAAGATACCCATCGAGATAGGCCTTAATTCGCCCATTGCAAAAGTCGCAAATCATTCGAGAAGGAGGACCCATGTTCCGATCGCCTGGACCAATTGGAATACTCGGACGGACAATAACTACAGGATCGCCGGATTCCGCAGCCTCTCTGGCTGCCTCTTCAGCTAGCCACTTACTCTCACAATAGGGCCCTATCATATCCTCAAAGTCAGTTTGAGTCTCTTCAGTGATGACACCTTTCATTCCCTTCGGAGATAGTATGGACTCAGTCGAAACATGCACTATCCTCCCGGCTCCTGCTTTTCGCGCAGCCGAAAGCACATTTCGAGTCCCTTGGTGATTGACCTGCTCAAACTCCTCTGAGTCTCGTGCCCAGAGATTAGGGTTCGCCGCTAGATGTAAGACCACTTGGCAGCCTTCTGCCGCATTTTTTACTCCCAAAGGGTCACGAAGATCGACATGAACAATCTCAACCCTATCCGAAGGCAGGTGATGCGTGAGAGCCCCGGGCTTCTCCAGTACTCTTACCTCGCAGCCTTCATCCACAAGCATCTTTACAAGATGCGAACCCACAAAACCGGCCCCTCCAGTTACCAATACCTTCCTTTTATTTTCAGCCACTCTCGAAATTAGCTTTCTAGCAAGTAATTCGATTCATTCTCTTATTTCGATTCCAATCCGTGTAATCTCAATAAGCCTATCAAGCACATCCAAAGAGGGTGCCTGCTGCGTCTTCTCCATGCATTTAATGAAATTAAAAATCGATCGATTGAGAGGAATTTTACGTTCTCCTGCAAGCTCGATCAAATGACCGTTAAAAAAGTCAATCTCCGTCCGTCCTTTCTCGATATCACCCGCCATCGAACAGTAGGTGTTACGTAGTGAGTTTGCGAAAGGCTTTGCCAGGATCTTCGCTAGAAAGGGATAATGAAGAATGCGATTCACGGTGTCAGGATGGAAGGGCCCAATGACTCCTAGAGGCACACCTGCAGCCTTAAGGATGCCATAGTTTTCCTGCAAAATCCGAAAGAAGAAATCACGGGCCTTTCGAATTGTTAAAAGCTGACCATTATCTAGACCAGCCATCGCCGCCAACGGACTAATGGCGGCATTATACATAACCTTACTGTACTTGTAAGGAAGAACATTAGGAACAATCTTCACATTAAAATCACCATGCTTCTTGAGGACGTCTAACACCCTTATGAATTTCCCTTGAATTTCCCTCTTATTGTATTCTCCCCATTGGCCAATGTGGAGGTCTCCTCTCCTCGTAATTCGGGTCTGGGTCTTGTCCGGAAGGCATTCGGAAACAAATGATGCAATTCCTTCTAAGTTACTGCGTTCCATTAATTCTGAATCGAATCCATTCTGGATCGGCAGCACCCCTGCTGATTTAGGTAATCGCTTAAGAATAGATGCATTCTCAAAACATTTCGTACAAAGAATGACAACACACGTATCCGAAGGCTTCCACTCCTCGAAGCAAACAAACTTGGCTGATAATAACGAACGATTATCCAACCCAATTCCATTACGACTACCCCATTCTAGTTTTCGTCGATCGACTTCGACAAACGTTACATCGAACCCGCCGGAAATGAGAGCATACCCTACCGCGCAGCCAATGCCTCCAGCCCCAACTATATAGATTTCCACGGAACTTTCACTGGGACCTCTGGTCGAACAACTCCAAATTGATCGTCCTTCCACTACCCTTAAAAATTAAATGATTCACACTTTATGATAGCACGTTCCTACTACATTCAAGTACATTACTTCATATCTCGATATACTTGTAATCCAGGAGGCTTTGGACCTATCTAACTTGAAAAATTCCAAGACCCAGATAAGGCATAGTAATTGAACCTACTGGACAACAAGCCCACCGTCAACCGTCATCATATGGCCAATAACAAATGAAGCTTTGTCCGAACAGAGCCAGATGACAGCCTCAGCGATCTCCTCGGGCTTTCCGACACGTCCAATCGGCTGCCAACTATCAGCTTCCGCCTTTAAGTCAGGGTTGCTCGCGTAGATACGATCCATCAGCGGCGTGTTGACTAGCCCCGGGCACACGGCATTGATACGAATGCCCCGGCCCGCATACTCCACAGCGGCCGACTTGGTCAATCCGGCGACCCCATGCTTACTTGCCACATAGATTGGTTGATCAGGTATACCAACCAACCCTGCAACTGAAGAGCTGTTAACAATTGCGCCGGACCCTTGTTCCAGCATCTGCGGGATTTGGTACTTCATACAAAGCCAGGCCCCCTTAAGGTTTGTATCGATCAGCGTTTGGAAAGTCTCCTCAGCATGTCGCTGGTCTGGATTGGAAATTTCCCGCTCAATACCTGCGTTATTAAAGGCAAAATCGAGTCGGCCATAGGTCTCAATAGTCTTGCGAATCAGAACCTTGACCTCGTCAGAAACCGTTACATCGGCTCTAACGAAGGTTGCCTCTCCGCCAAAGTCTTCAATCATGTTAACAGTCTCACCAGCACCTTTTTCATACATGTCGGAGACAACTGTCTTGGCACCCTCTCGAGCAAAGGCTAGAGCAGTGGCCCGACCTATCCCAGATGCACTACCAGTTACAAGTGCGACGTTACCCGCGAACCATTCTTTCATTTTTATTCCTCATCAACAGGGTTACCATATTTTCCCAACCATTTTTATGTAATAAAATGCTCGATCTATCTACCCATCAATAATTTAAATCAGTAAACAAGTCCATCCACCGGAAAATACAAAAGACGTTGAAGAGATTCATGAATCAGCTATCCCGTCTCGGCATATTGCCGCTGTCGCATACCATCTCTGGTCTTTTATGACGGTTTCCCACCATCGGCTCATGTCTCTTTCGTTCATCCTTCCCCAATCTCTCGTCCCATCCTGTAAAGCTTCACCCATTCTTTGCGCTAATGCAACCAGCCTATCACCTTCCAACCGCTGCTCATCATCCCAAAAGGTCAGAGCAGTATCCAGTGATTGATTAGCCTTAAGGATCTCTGTAAGGGACATAACACTATACAGTGCCTTGGTAGCTCCAGCCGCAACATGGGGTCGGACAACAGCAGATGCATCACCAAGCAGACAGATATTACCCCTTCGGTAACTCGGTATATTGCCATCAAATATTGCCTGTATAAACGGTCGGCCGGTGCGAATAATCATTTCTGCAATAAATTCGGGCAGAAACCTCAGAGCCTGCTCATGGAGCTCTGAAATCCTCTCATCCGAAACACTACCAGCGGGTAATGAAGTAGCGTGGATTGTACCGTTTCGGTCGGTGAGAGATTTAGCTAAATCGACTTCAGGCGTATTAACATACCATCCCCAGTTGAGTCGCCGTTGTCCAACCTCGGTTTCGCCATTACGCCCCGGGACAAGGTAAGCTATGAGATGGCCCAAAGGGGTAACAGCAAAGATATTAATCCCTTCCAGAACCGTAACGTCGTTGATAAGCTGCTCATCTATCAAACCTCGCCACATTATGTATCCAGCATATCGAAGTCCTTGGTCAGGGTATAGTATACTCCGGCCAGTCGACATGTACCCATCGGCGCAAACGACAAGATCAAAGACAGCATCTTGACCAGAAGCTAGTTCGACTACGGTGCCCCCTTCTCTCTCCTGAAAACCTGTCACTTCGCAACCTTGATGATAAATATCGTCACGTACACGTTTACGCAGAGTCCGATAGAGTGCATCCCAGTTGGTTGCAGCAATGTCGAAGTTTTGCTCCCAAAGAACACGTCTTCCACCCCCAGAGCGAGTATAGAAATCTCGCCTCCTGATGGGTAATATAGCCATTTTAGTATCAAAAATGTCACGCTCCTGGAGTGCCTCGACGAGGGCAAATGGGAATCCGATACCCGCACCTCGATCCTTTAGTGAACCCGTTGAGCGCTCGAAAACTGTAACATCACACCCAGCGCGATCGAGTTCTATCGCAGCGGCACACCCAGCAATGGACCCCCCGATTATACACGTCCTTAATCCTTGGGCTACTCCTCTTTCTGACATCTGGTTTTGACTGGGACACTTCCCTCTCTTAAGAGTGCTATAACCTTAGTTTCGATTATATTACATTCTCGGGACTCATACCAGCCCTGATTTTGGACAGGTTAGCTTTAAATGTAGGATACTAGGCGCTAAGAAGATTTCTCTAATTGCTCCGTTTATTCTGAAGTCAAAATTCTGTGAAAGCAAACTGGCGGAGAGGGCGGGATTCGAACCCGCGAGGCCCTTTTTAGAGGCCTACTCCCTTAGCAGGGGAGCGCTTTCGGCCACTCAGCCACCTCTCCTTCAGGAAAGTCTGGTACGAATTAACCAAAACCGTATACAAGTATCCGTTGGAAGGAGTGGGAAATCAACTGAATACTTCCTTGCAGGGGTTGGGAAGGGACAAAAGTAGACAAACAAAAGGCCTTTACTGGATTCCCTTTGTTGTTCCTACTCTTTTACTATCCAGAGTCCGTTCAATTCTATGGAAAATCCAGAGGATTAACACCCGAATTTTGAACAGCTGAATCCCTGTATATCTTACCCCTGCTTTTAGTTAGACCTAGTTCTCAATAATTGCTGACTTTCCACAATCTGCCATAGCAGTAGCGCAGGAATTCCAAAAAGGAGGGTACGGGCTCGAACCAAAAGAGCGAGCGCAAGTCCAGTTTCAGGACCTAGGCCGAGGGCCGTTCCTAGAACCATGAAACCACCCTCCTGAACACCTAGAGCACCAGGAATAAAAAACACGGCATTGCGTACCGCATGCGTCATGCTTTCAAGCATTATAGCTTCGATTATACCAATTGGATGACCGAGAAAATGAAGACCGATTAGAATCTGACCAGTCCCTAAAAAGACCCCCATCATGCGCCAGAACACTGCATAAAAGAGATCCCTTTTTTTCTGATAGAGCTTATCTAGGGCTGTATCCAAGGCCTTTGCACCCCCTGTAACACTCTGCCAGTTTGCCACTTTTACGATCTTCTCAATGCGTTGTGCTAGGCGTGAAAACATTCCCCAGCGTTGAGCAATGTAGAACCCCATAACGCACAACAAAAACAAAGAAATCCCACCGATCGCAGCATGGGCAGTTTCCCCAAATCCGTAGTAATAGATGAAGAAAGCTATACCCAAAATAACGAAAATCGACTGAGAAGCGATCGCCAAAGTCACGTCGACGATGACGCTCGCACCAGCCTCGGAACTCCGAGATCCCCTAAGAGAAGCCAATCTAACCCTAAGCAACTCGCCTCCCACCTGAGCAACTGGCAATAGACTGTTTGCGGAAGTTCCCACCCACCGAATCCAACAAACGGAGACGAATGAAGGCCGTCCCGCTGCACCCAATAAAATCCACCAACAAATAGCACTGGCCGAGAATGGGATTACACTGTAGGCTACCATTGCAAGCAGTCCCCACCCAGACTGAACGAGGGCCTCGGCCACCTTTCCGAATCCCTGAATCACAACCAATCCAAGCATCAATGCTATACCGATCAGCCAGAGTAGGATAGTGAAAATACGCATCGTAAACCTCAAATCAAGTTCATCAGCGTCATTGAAAAGCTATACAATTGTCAATCGGTTCGTGCCGCAGACAAATACGTAGGACCTTCAAATGAGTATCATTATATACTATAGTGAAATAATCCGAAAAAATTCGGACGCTGGGTTTATACCCAGCATAGAAAATGCCAAGTTACCCTCCAATAAAATACTTCATAAAGTGCCTTAAATATTTGACTGTAAATCAATAACAGATTTAGGAACTAAATTAATTTGGACCCAAAGAACGGCTAGAGCATTTCAACAAGGAGTACAATTAAGAGGCACAACGGAACAATTGATCCAAAGACTCTTCAAACTAATCCACCTCTTCCCCTCAATACCCATGCAACCCCATAACTGGAAGATCTCTTCGATATACTGTTCTATAGCCCTAGTTTCTTATTCCCAAGTCTGCGGCGTGAATTTAGCAGAGGGAAAACTGCTCTCCGGCACACTCAGTATTCAGATCTCCGGATTGCGAAGCAAAAAAGGAACACTCAGGATCGGTCTATTTAATTCTAAGGAGACATTCTCCAAGAGAGGGAAAGCTCTTCGCTCAGCGGTAGTGAAACCGAATTCAAGAAAGGTCGAAACCAGCTTTAAGGAACTACCCTACGGAAATTACGCTATTTCCCTCTACCACGACGAGAACGACAATGACAAATACAACCTAGGCCTTGTACTGTTTTCACGCGAGCGCTACGGGTTTTCCAACAATGTAAAACCCGGTCTCAGGGGACCCCCGTCCTTCGAAGCCGCGATGTTCCTAATGAACTCAGATGAGAAAGTCGTAACAATAAAATTACATTAGGAGGTAAATACGGTGTTCTCGCTAGTCCATTTTTCGCCACTCATCGAAAGCCGAAGTGGTACGGACACAACCCACAGTGCAGGTTTTGTTGCAAAATTTTGGTGTATGGAACTGCTCTCGAAGGTCATCATGAGTATAGTCCATTAAATTCTTGGAGAATATTCCCCGAGTTTGAGAGCACCAGTGGACGATTCCGAATTCGTCTATGTAGAGATAACGTGCTCCAGCCCGACATTTGAATGGAGCAACTCCGTCTCGAATAAGTTTTTCCCTGTAACGATCAGCATCCTCCAACCTCGGACCAATCATCTGTTTGACCTCTCGATAGGCTGCCAACTCTTCCGTATTTAACCGCAATTGGCCGTTAGAATCATGAATAAGGAGGATTCGTGGAACAAAACCTCGGTCCCTGGCAAATCGAACCACCTCTACTGCTTCTTCAGGAGGCGCACTTCCAATCACACCGCTCATCACCACTTTGAATCGGGCATGTTTGCTTAATAGTTCGAGTTTCTTTCGGAGTGGCTGGAGCGTCTTTACAGTGATCTTATTCGGCTTTACTCCATCGACGCTAATCTGCATATCAGTCAACCCACTAACATTGAGAGATTCTATGAGTTCTTCGGTAAGCCGATACCCATTAGTAATCATCAGCCGCCGCCGTACACCAAGGGCTTTCAACTCGCTAATGAGGCCCGGTAAATCAGGGTGGAGCGTCGGCTCTCCTCCAGTTAGGCAAACCGCCCAGGTTTTTAGTTGGCGTAATTTTCTGAACCGACTGATCAAGACTTCCGATGCTATCGGCTCCGAGGTCTTATCGAATTCCGAACAGTAAGTACAAGAGAGATTGCAGCGCCGGACAATGACGATTTGCGCTAGGAACGGTCCGTATCGGATCCATTGAAAAGAGCTCAAATTACGGCCAGCCATACTATCTGGCGACACCTCTGCATACTCTTCTCTTCCTCCACTGGACGAATGCTTGTCCTTCTTCTCCTTCTCTATCAAGGACTTTATCCCCCAATTGAATCTGCCAGCCATTTGATTGTCATGAGATAAACTCCACTTCTCGAGACTTATTAAGAGAGCGAAAGCTCCCTCACTAATGGACCGCTGAATTCTCGATTAATGGGCCAATGTCGCCCTTTCACGAGGCACAGAAATTTGGTTCAAGCGCTTCAGGATACGATTGAAGATCGAATTATTGTCGAGGTCGTTAACAGCACGTAGATCACCGACAGAACTCCCATGATCAACAAAACGGTCAGGCCATCCAACAATCTCAACAGGAATTTCACAGGAGGACTCATTGAGAGCTTCCAAGACAGAGGAACCAAAGCCTCCTTTTGAAACATGATCTTCTATTGTCACGATCAGTTCCATCTTACTGGCGTGCTGCATAAGAAGCTCAAGATCGATTGGTTTAGCGAACCTGGCATTGACTACACCGGCTGAAATCCCTTCTTCAACTTCCAATCGATCCGCTAATTTGAGAGCTTCCTGAACCCAAGGACCTAGAGCCCAAAAAACAAGCTCTTTCCCCTCCCTTAGAACCTCGGCCTTGCCAATATCAATATATTGGGGGTCATCTTTTATAGTCACACCTGAAGCCTCCCCACGCGGATAACGAACAAAAGTCGGATCGGATGTATAAAGGCTCGTCCAAAGCATGTCCACTAATTCGTCTTCGTCCTTGGGCTGCATCACAACCGTACCCGGTATGCATCGTAAATAAGCTATATCGAAAAGACCATGATGAGTCGGACCGTCCTGGGGAGATAGTCCAGCCCGGTCCATACAAAATGTCACTGGAAGGTTTTGGACGCCAACATCGTGAATGATCGGATCGTAGGCCCGCTGCAGCATTGTTGAGTAGATGGCACAAACCGGTCGAAATCCTTGGGTCGCTAATCCAGCCGCAAACAGCACAGCATGCTCTTCCGCCATCCCCACATCAAAAAATTGTTTTGGGGAGGCTTCGCGCAGCATATTCAAACTGGTTCCCGCCGACATAGCAGCCGTTATTCCCACCACTTTCGAGTCCTCTTTTGCAAATCGGACCATAGCCCTCCCAAAAACGTCCTGAAATTTGGGCGGACCTCCTGGTTTTCCCGGCTTGCTCTTACCTGTTGTAATATTAAAGGGGCTCGGACCATGGAATTTTTCCGGATCTTTCAACGCCGGTTCGTAACCCTTTCCTTTTGTGGTCATGATGTGGAGAACAACCGGACGGTCACAATTCTTACAGAATTCGAGGTAGTGGGTAACCGCTTCTAGATCATTCCCCTCAATTGGACCAAGGTAGCGCAGTCCGTAGTTTTCGAAAAGTGACGATGGTACAAACAACTCTTTGGCCTCTTTTTTTGCCTTTTTCCCGATTTTTATAAGGGATTCACCACCAGGCAATTTTTCCAGGAACTTACTGACATCCTGATCGATACGGTTGTAAATTGGATTGGTGATCAACTCATTGAGATACTTTGATATAGCCCCAACATTCGGCGAGATAGACCACTTGTTGTCATTTATTACGACGATGAGCCGCTTAGTGTGAATCGCCACATTATTAAGGGCTTCCATAGTGATTCCACAGGTTAATCCCGCATCGCCAACCACGGCTACAACGTGCTCATCACTCCCTCTGATATCTCGTGCCACCGCCATTCCAATAGCAGCGGAAAGCCCGGTTCCTGCATGCCCCGCACCATAACTGTCGTGAGCACTCTCCGTTCGACAGAGGAAACCACTTACCCCCCCCGTCATCCGAATATTCTTAAAACCGTCTCCTTGCCGTCCAGTTAGAAGCTTGTGGACATAGCCCTGATGGGAAACATCAAAAGTGAATTTGTCTCGCGGGGAGTCGAACACCCGGTGCAAGGCAAGAGTGAGTTCTACCACTCCCAGATTGGGGCCCAAATGACCCCCATTCACAGACGTTACTTCGATAAGTTCTTCACGGATTTCATCAGCTAACTTAACCAACTCGTGCTGAGTAAGCTTTCTAATATCCGAGGGTTCATTTATTTCATGTAGGATTGCCATTATTGAAATAACGATGGTTAGTCTCGGACAAACTGATTCCTGTGTTGATTCAGCGTACGGGCACTCTCAAATTCATCCGGGAAAAAAACGAGAATCCAACTCCAATCCCACAGTTCAATTGGTCAGTGGTGACACAATTAAGATCGTAGGGAAATGGTTAAATACCTTATTGCCATATTGCAACCACTTTTCGATTATCAAAATTTCATATATTCTGTATAATCTGATTTCCATTTTTACCCAAATGAAGCGCTCCTAGATTGCAGAGCATTAACCTGGTTCTCCCTTCAATGATAGCGATAATTTATAAGTTCCCCGGGGATGCCTGGGTTCAACTTGGTGGAATGTCCGTCCTTGAGCGGAACCTGCGGTCGCTCGATAAAATCAACATTGAAAAAGTACGAATCGTCCTTCCTCCCGGAGAGTATCCACCAACGATATCCATTCCAAGGCCCCTCGGAATAAAACAAGAGATTGTCCACGAAAAACTAGTCGAGAATAACCTACTTTCTACGTTAGGAGTGGCATTCCCAAAGAATTCCGAGTCTGCGTTGATCTTTCACGCTAACTTACTAACAGACCCCAGGATTTTTATCTTCTTAGCAGGCTTGAACTGTGCATTTTTTTCCCTAGATCCAGACGCAACAACACCGCAAAAAAATTGGAGGATCGCCCTACTAAGATTTAAAGACCTGGAAAAGGTGGATGAACTGTGGGAAAAGGTAGATCTAATAACTCAAAACGATATAGCCAGCTATGACACCGAAGTCCGCGGGGAAGTCGATCCTTACTGTCTAGGTATAAATAGTCCCGAAAAACTGCACCAAGGCTGGGAGATCCTCATACGGAGATCGCAGAAACGGCCAGGTGATTTCATTG
This sequence comes from Candidatus Moanabacter tarae, assembly GCA_003226295.1. NCBI lineage: Bacteria > Pseudomonadati > Verrucomicrobiota > Opitutia > Puniceicoccales > Candidatus Moanibacter > Candidatus Moanibacter tarae. Next base: position 1,543,849 of record CP029803.1, read on the forward strand.
AGAAATACGTCCATCCCGACATACAAAACTGGATTGTCAAAAGGATCTGCGACACCTCGATAACTCCGAATCAGATCTCTTTCATTGTCATCGCCTGCGCTGTAGCTGGCGCAATCCTATTCTATCATGGACTTTTTCTTATCGCATGGATTTTGGCATTTTCAGCAACAATACTTGACGGCGTAGATGGCAAACTCGCACGTGTTAAACTGATGACTTCCAAGCTTGGTAAGTTTGAGCATATTTTTGATTACTTTGGTGAAAACGCTTGGTACCTCTGTCTAGCAAGAAATCTTGCTCTTACCTCCGGGCCCTCTGCATGGCTCTGTGGTATTGCCATTTCAGCCTGCGACACCGTGGATCGAATTATTGCCGCCTTCTTTGAAAAAAGAATGAAAATAACGCTTGACGAATATTCACTGTTCGACCGCGACTTTCGACTGATTGGGGGCCGCAAAACCATATACCTTTTTTTCCTTCTGGTCGGTTTTTTTTCCGACTCCCTCTATTCTGCTCTTAAAATTTCATTAGCCTGGGCAATCTTCACTGTCTTCATACACGCAACCAGAAGCTTCTGGCATTTCCGGAGAGCACCAAGGGTTGGTACCATCTCAGCCATACCTGAACAGGCCAAGTCTTCTTCAGATGGAACGGGGACATAGCTTTCTAATGAATAAGCGAATGCTCTCATCTCTTTAGGAAGATTTAGGGCCAGCTTTGGCCATCTAGCAGGGCAAAGATATTTCCTGAACCAAATCAATAATCGTTGGATCTAAGATGGGCTTTAGAATAAGATTGAAGATGTTTATCTTTGATACACCGGTACACTGGTCTCAACGGTTCCATTCGCTACCTTGGTCATTTGGTTCACGTAATGAAAGGAGGTTTAAAACCTTCATGAATCAATTAGCACACCCTTTGAACAATCAAGGGATTTCTCTAATCCAAACCTAATTGGGAATCAGAATATTCCACCAGTACTTTAACAACAGCCTAGTTACTACGTCGCGAGCGCAGAAGATAGTAAGAAGGCAGTATGATCAAGGTCGTGGTCATGGTAAGGAAGACTCCCAGACAAAGCAACTGGCCAAGACTAGCGGTACCTCGATGAGAGAGAAACATGAGCGTGCCAAAACTAAACATAGTCGTGAGCCCGCTGAAAAGGACACCTCTAGCAGTACTAGTGTGTAGAAAGTCTGTATTCGTACCGGAGATGCTCCGCATGCGATGGACCATATGGATACCATTATCAACTCCTAGTCCAAGAAGAAGAGGCAGGGCTATTATATTGGCAAAGTTAAAGGATGCTCCCATGAGAACAGTCGCAGCGCCGGTGAAGAGACCAGCAACAAGCAAGGGGATCAAGACGAGAAGGGGTTCCGCCCAATTCCTAAAGATGGCTATCAATAGTACCGTAATAAGTAATAAGGCACTGAGAAAAGCCTGTTTAAAAGAATAGACAATGGTCCTCCCCGCTTCATATGTAAATATGGGACCCGAAGTTGCATTGGAAGCAACCGTCCTTACTTCATTGACGAAGCGGATTAAGGCTTCATTTTCGGATATGTTAAGGTTTGAAAAAACTTGGATCCGAAAGCGTTCGTTTTCGCTAATCCAACGGTCGCGAATCTCCTCTGGAAGTTCTTTCCTGTCAAAAGGTTCAGAATTAAGTGAAGTGTTCAATGCGTCGAGAGCTAGAGGCAATGTTTCGAGCATACCTTTCTCTAGATCAGCAATACGCACACCCGTGCTCTTTTCATCTTCTTTTTCAATTAGCCGGAGCAGCTGATTGAGTAGACTCTCCATTCGAACCAGTTGATCCATACGCGCCACCTCAGGATACTCTCCTAACTCGTTTAGGAATGACTCCATCTGTTCGATCTGCTCACTGAGACTCGGGGGCAGCTCTGGCTCTGTATCAAAAAATGAAGCTCCAATGATTAATTCAAGATCCTCCGTGAGAAGAAGTTTCTCCTCCTGGTCACCGGGTACAAGATCATCAATTGAAATAACCTTCCCCACTGTCTCCAATTTTTTGACCGCTTTCGATATTCGACGAGTTTCCTCTTCATCTGAACCCAATATGATGATACTGGAAGGATGCCTGTCACTCGTCTCTATGTATTCGAGTAGAGATGATGCTGATTCGGTACTAGGATCACGTAATCTAATAGGGTCAAACTCGAAACGGGCGTGAAATATCAACGAGGCTGAAACAATAAGAAACCCGAGACTCACCCATCGGATAGAAGGGCTATAGCGCGAGATAATCGAAGGACCACGCTGTTCTCTAGGCAAAGACGGTCTATATGATTTTCTGTCATAACTAGGTAAAATACTGAGGATAGCAGGAAGAACTGACAGACTTATAATGAGACTAATAAACATTCCAGTCCCCGATATTAGTCCTAATTCTGAAACTCCGGCGTAAGCAGTAGGGATGAAAGAATAAAATCCAATAGCTGTCGAAATCGTGCACATATTCAACGAAGGCCCGATATCAACAATAGCCCCTTTAAGGGCTTCCTCCTTATCTTTTCCCTCCAGGAGCTTCTCACGATAGCAAAGACAGAGATGTATTGCGTAATCAACTCCAAGACCAATGTAGAGAACAGCAAAAGCTATCGATATCAGATTCAGATGTCCAATAACCAGGGCTGCAAAACCCGCTGTCCAGATTATCCCAATGATCAGTGAAAGCAAAGTCGCGCAGACCATTGGAAAGGAACGCAGCCCTACTAGGAGTGCAATACAGACAAGAAAAAGAGATAAAACCCCAGCCTCCGTTGAACCAGATGCCAGACTCTCCATCTCGTCGTGACCCAAAGCAGGACCTCCAGTGATTCTCACCCTAATTCCCCATCTTTTTTCTTCCTCCAATTCTCGGCTAAATCTGCGGATCCGCGCTAACGCATCTTTCGCGGGAAGCAGTCTGCTATAATCAAAATGAGGTCGAACCAGGATAATTTTGCGCAGATCCCCTATCTTGGACTCCTTGTTGCTCATCATTTCCTGCCATGAAAGTCGAAATTTCCTTCCCTCAAGATTTGCTTTCAATGCCTGATTGAGGTTCTTTAAAATTAAGTTGAGATCAATTTCAGGATCCTCATCGAGGAGCCCCAACGCTACTTCGAGCATATCGAAAAGTCCGCGCAGACTTTGGTCACGATAGAGGATAGAAAGAGCTGGCTGAGCCCGGGCCAGGTCGTTTGTTAAGTCTTCCAACTCATCGAGAGACAGAAACATAAGACCATTTTTTTCGATGAACTCTCCCCCTTCAGGTATATAGGCCTCGATGAAATACTCTCTATCCCCATTGATCTGTTTTGTCAAAATTCGGGACGCTTCCTTGGCAAATTCGGTCGTATCCGCCTCGACGAACACCATAAGAACACCCATGTACTGGGGGAATGCTTCACGATACTCGGCATAGACCTTTCTGAAAGGCAGCTCCGGAGAGATCATCTCATCTAGATCCGTGTTGAACCCGAGATTCTCTCTCGCATAGTGAAATAAAAACATGGTGACGGTGACCACGCTCACCACCACCCAAATTGCCCTTCGAAGGACAAATTTAGCCCAGCCGGAGAGCACCTTTTTCTGAAGTGTTGCAAATCTGTCACTCACTGGAAATATTAGTCTATCTTCTGAGCAATAAGTGAAAGAGTAGAACAAGAGGCCCGGAACTCCCGAATCACCCGAATCGTATTCGGCCATTCGCTGGGGCGCACCAATAGTTTTCGGAAAATGGCCCTTCCATCAATAAAACCGTCCTTACCTATGGAGTCTCTAATAACTCCAGGTATCTTTGTTTCATAAATATCGGCCACTACTCGGAGGACTACGACCGGAATCCCTTTCCTACCAGCGAATTCGGCTATGGCACTACTCTCTAAGTCAACGGCTATTGCTCCGGTCTTCTCGTAAAGTCGCTTCCTGGCACTTTTCGTCGTTACTGGTAATTCGCTTGTGTAGAGCGAACCTTGCCGTATTCTGCATAACCCACCCATTTGCAGCATCAATTTCATGCGCCAATCCTCATCAAGTATCCATCTCCTATGATTGGAAGTGATCACAACCTCAGGAAGCAGGAGGTCTCCTGAACAAAGATCTGGTGCCAAAGCACCTGCACAACCCCAACTCACTAAACGGTCAATTCCTCGCTCTAACAGTTTCCTAGCTGCATCAGCAGCGCACCGCGCACCAACACCGGAAAGGATACAGAACACGTTATCCCTCGGCGAAACAACAACACCGGGAGATGGAATAGGTCGTACTAATGTCGCCATCTCCTGCGGTAGGGCCGCAACGATGCCAGTTTTCATTTAGCTAGCAAGGTCTCAAGTTGGTATTATTTTGCGGAGATGGAGCCCCTTCGCAGACCCTCTTCAACAATCCAGAGACTATAAAACCCAGTCATCAATCAATTCCAATCAGGAAGGGCAAGCCATGGAGCAAATTTAATAACAGTGTACTAATCAAAAACAAAATGACCCGAATTGCGACAATATATCACGACTTGTGTCCATGAAGGAAAGTACATTTCCCCGTCCTAATAAGCAACCCGTGACCGTATCGCAAAATTACCCTATTTCTACCATAGGAAAGCATATCGCTATTATGCTCCGAACAGAACCCCTTGGTAGATGAACAAAATCAATAGAAATCCAGAACAATCGCCAAAAACCAGAAACAGACATTTAAAGCTCCACCGCTTCTCCCTTCCAAGCCGACTCGTAGACTGCTTGAACCACTTGCACTGCTTTCCTTCCCTCCGATCCCGAGATTGTAGGAGCACGTTTCTCCCTAATGGCATCGACAAGGTCCATAATCTGTAACCGATGGCCCTCAGTGCTAATAGCCCTAGGATCTGAGGTTCCACCGCTAATGTCCACCTTGGGATCATCGAGTCGGATTCTTTCGTCCTCAGGGAACTCCTCTGAAAAATGCCAGGATTCGATCCTGTTGTCTTCTAGAACAACAGATCCCTTATCACCTACTATTTCGATACGCCGCTCAAATCCTGGATAGGAGGAAGTCGAAGATTCTATCACCCCAAGGGCTCCTCCCGGATATCGCATCGAGACAACCGCAGTATCTTCAACCTCCACATCATCATGGGATAAAGTCGCACAATAGGCAAACACAGATTCTGGCATCCCTACCAACCACTGGAGAAGATCAACGTAGTGAATGCCTTGGTTCATGAGAGCCCCTCCTCCATCGAGTTTCCATGTTCCCCTCCAATCCGCACTAGAATAATAGGCATCGTCACGCCACCATTTGATGTAAGCACTGCATAGGGTAAGACGACCAAATCGACCCATATTGATGGCCTCTTTCAACAACCTCGCCTCAGGACTAAAGCGCGACTGAAATACTACCGCCAAAATGCATCCAGTTATTTCAGCTGTCTCGATTATCTGATCAACTTTCTCTACCGTGACTTCGAGGGGTTTCTCGCAAAGCACATGTTTCCCGGCCTCCATTGCCGGAATCGCAACCTCGCTGTGAGCTCCGCTTGGCGTAGTAACGCAGACTACGTCAATGTCATCTCTTTCCAACAGAGCATCAAATGAAACCTCAACCTCGACGCTTGAGTCCAAAACAAATTCTTCTGCTTTCTTTAACGACCGGTTATAAACTGCCCTCAAATCCGCTCCTGGCACCTGCCTAATGGCATCTAGATAAATCGCAGCAATCCCGCCCGTCCCCACAATCGCAAACCCTATATCCTCATTCTTACTCATCAGTTTTATCGTCCACTGTATAAAACTGTATCACCTCGCGAACTAGGAAAGAACATGTCGACTAGATTATATTCTAAGCGAATCCGCGCTCGCTTTCATTAGCAAACCTGATTACGGCCCGAATGATGGAAGAATCAGATTCCTCATCGCTCATTAGTTTATCTAACGCTTGGCTCCGATTCATTCCCTCTCTGTAAATAATCCGATAAACTCTACGGGCGAGTTGAATTTCCTGTTCACTGAAACCTGCTCTCTGCAAACCAATTGTATTTATGGTCCGAACTTCAGCTGGATTTCCTTCACAAATCATGAATGGCGGAACATCTTGGACCAATTTAGCACAGGCTCCGAGCATAGAGTAAGAACCAATTCTGCAGAACTGATGAACTCCTGAACCCCAAGCAATGTTGACATGATCCTCAATCAGAACATGTCCGCCCAACGCCGCGTGACTGCTCATAATAAGGTGGTTTCCTACAAAACAGTCATGGGCCACGTGACTGTAAGCGCATAACAAACAATCATTGCCAATGACAGTAATATCATCATCCCTACTCGCGGCATGAACAGTTGTATACTCACGAAATATATTCCGGTCACCAATAACAACCCCTAATCGATCGCCCTTCGATTTAATATCCTGGCTTTTGGCGCCAATAAAAGAGTAGGGGAAAATCATACAATCACATCCTATCTGAGTGCGGCCGACTACGGAAGAGTGGTGATCGATCTTAGTCCCGGATCCAATCTTTGCGCCAGACCCTATTAACGAGAAGGGTCCGACCATTACTCCTTGGTCAAGTTCCACACCTTCTTCGATAATCGCTGTGGGATGAATATTGGTCTCCACCCTTCAATCGGCCTCCGCCGCATCTACGATTGTAAACAGGAGTTCAGCCGATGAAGCCACTTTATTACCCACCTTGCAGACTGCCGAGGCAGCCGCCAGCTTTCGGGCACGGACCTTGGTTATTTTGACATCGATCACGAGTTGATCACCTGGTACCACTGGCCGCCTGAACTTAACTTTGTCGCAACTCATAAAGAAGGCTACTTTGCCCTCACTCGCAACATGCCTGAGCATAAGAACACCTGCTGCTTGAGCCATCGCTTCGATCTGCAAGACCGCTGGCATGACAGGACGCCCTGGGAAATGCCCTTGGAAATAGGGCTCGTTGATGGAGACATTTTTAATCGCACGCATTTCGAAATTGCTTCGAATTTCAACAACGCGATCAATCATAACAAAGGGATAGCGATGAGGAATAATATCCAGAATTCTTCTTACATCCAATTCAGTCTCATTTATTCCTATCGACGGTTCATCTGATTCGTGTCCCTCCGGTTTTCCTTGCTCCCCTGTCTTTCTTTCAAGTTCTTCAACGAGACTTTTGGTCAATTTGTAATTGAGAGCGTGGCTAGGCTTTACCGCTACAATATGCGCTTTTAGTAAAACACCCAACAAGTGGATGTCCCCTACGATATCTAAAATCTTGTGTCGCACGAATTCATCCTCAAAACGAAGAGGTTCCTTCGAGAGAATCTTATTACCCTTTATAACGATCGCTGAATCGAGACTTCCTCCTCTAATTTTTCCCTGCCGAAGAAGCTCTTCTATGTCCTCGTAAATCGAGAATGTTCGCGCTGGCGCAATCTCAGAGATATAGGTCTCAGGATCAAGATCAATTGAGAGATGTTGCGTGTGAAATCCCCTATCGTCGGATGAGGTGCAGGTGATTTTCAGTCCATCATGCGGGAGTGCAACAAGTGATTGATTTCCTTGAGTCACCGAAACCGGCCGACTCAATTCGAAGTACGATCTCTCTTTTTCCTGTTCAACTAGTTCGCCTTCCAAGAGCAAATCTACGAAAACCTTAGCAGACCCGTCGATAATGGGTGGCTCACTTCCATCGAGTTCAATCAAAAGATTATCTACCCCAACACCAGAACAGGCACTTAATACGTGCTCAACCGTATGTATTTTCGTGTAACCCAACGTCACGCCTGTGTTCCGCACTAAATCGGAAACGAGGTCAACACCCGGTTTGATCTTTGGCTTTCCATGAAGATCAACCCTCTGAAACACAATACCGTGATCTTCCGAAGCCGGCTTCAGGGTCAATCGAACCGGATCCCCCGTATGCAACCCTTTGCCCCGTACCGTTGCCTCTCGTTGTATTGTTCTCTGTTTCATCGAATTCAGGAAGGAGATGGGCAAATTTCTGCCCTACGCTCAACTCCTCTACTAACTCTCCCTACCTATCTTCATTCTATTTTCATTCCACTACAAGCTTCGAACGAGACCAGCACATTTTAACGAATTTGAGGCTGATCCCACCCTGCCGGCCCGGAGCAAAAAACGAACCCATAATCACCTAAAATGTCAATCAGCTACAATTTGTTGTCTTTTTCTCAATTACCCATTATTAAATTAAGAATTTTTCAAAATCAAAGTTCCCATCATAAACATGCCTTCACCAACAGAAATCCGAAAAGGTCGAGTGATCGAGTACAACGGGCTACCTCATCTGGTTCTTGAGATGCTTCACCGCACACAAGGAAGACAAGCTGGCTTCGTCCAAACTACACTCCGTAATCTTCAAACCCACTCGACAACCACCGTAAAGTTTCGCAGCACCGATGAAGTCCGGATCCTCCTAACGGAAACTGAGAAACTCGAATTCAGCTACATAGACTCTGATGGCTATCATTTCATGAATACTGAAACATTCGAAGATACTCTCATCGATGAGAGTTTTATCGAGGATACCAAGAAGTTTCTCTCTGAGGGCAACACTTACGATTTACTCTCCGTCGACGGACAAGCGGTCCAAATCCAACTTCCTTCGGCTGTAGAGCTGAAAGTCTCTGAGGCTCCAGACGCCATTCGTGGTGATACTTCAGGTGCCGCTCTGAAACCCGTTACTACCGAGACCGGTCTCGTCATCCAGACTCCCCTCTTCATCAAAACAGGCGACATTATCAAAGTCAGCACCTCCGATAACTCTTACCTGGGACGGGTATGAGAGGGAGGTACATCCTTCATCTCCCTGCCTAAACCCACAATTGAAACCAATATGACGCCATCGAAGATCCCGCCCCCTTATTAGGGGGAAATTTTAGAAATCAGCTAGGAAGTTAACTAGGCCACCCGCTCGACAATCAGCTGTGGCGGACTCGGTCGTTTAGGAGCGAGGCGGTAGGCCGTCCGCAGATATTCCAAGGCACTATCCAACCTCGATTCATCATTATAGTGAATCATCATAAGCGGTTCTCCTTGTTTTACCTGGGTTCCAATTTTACTAATGTCTGAAACACCCACTGATGGATCGTAGCTTCCTCTCTTATTCTGCGCCAAGATTTGCACCCCTCTCGCAATCATTCCAGCATTGATCGTATGAACATAACCTCGTTTGGGGGCAGGGAGTTTTCGGATATATTTCGCCTTGGGAAGTTTCTCAGGATCATCGATAAAAGAAGAATCACCTCCCTGAGCATCAACCATCTTTTTGAATAATTTTAACGCGGACCCGTCCGCAAGATGCCTTTGTACCGTCTGCTTAGCAGAGAGGGTTGAACCAGCCACACCAGCCAGCCGGACAATCTCCATACCCAGTTTCAAGACCAATTCTTTCAGATCCTCTGGTCCCTCTCCACTGAGTAATTCAACCGCTTCCTTGATTTCCAACCCTGTCCCCACTGTATCTCCCAATGGCTGATTCATATCGGTAACCAAAGCCACACACCTTCGCTTCAATGAACGCCCTACTCTAGTAATAGATCGAGCCAGTTGTCTAGCCTGCTCAACATCTCTTATAAAGGATCCGTTCCCCCATTTGACATCGACAACCAGACCTTCTGCACCCTGCGCCAACTTGCGGCTCAAGACACTGCCAGTAATCAACGGCAAACTCGGGATCGTCGCTGTCCCCTGCCGCATCTTGTAAAGAACCTCATCGACTGGGGCTATTTGGGAGTCTTGGCGAACGATTCCACAATTGATTGATTTGAGCTGATTCACAAAATCCTGCAGCTCTAAATCAGGCCTAAAGCCGGGAATCGCCCGTAATTTGTCCAAGTTACTAATGACAAAGTCCTCATCCACTCCGTTCATCATCGGCATAACTACTCCACACGCTCCCGCCAAAGGTGCTAGTACCAAGGACGTCTTATCACCAACTCCACCTGTTGAATACTTATCGATTTTGGGCTTTGTAATTTTCGATAGGTCAACTACCTCTCCAGACAGCATCAATTCCTCAGATAAAGCTGCAGTCTCTTGGGCCGACATTCCCTGGAAGTAAATCACCATTACCAAAGCGGCCAGTTGAAAAGAAGGTAATTTCTTATCGATAATCGAGTCTACTAGGTGGCGAATCTCATCTTGCGTGAATTCGCCTCCATCTCGCTTCTTCTCAATCAAGTAGGTATACGAGGGTTTAATGAACTTTTGCGGAGATGTATATTTTTTCCTCATACTTCATGGGATTTCTTACCAACGCTTTTCCGCTGTGGGGGCTACCAAATACCGTAAGCCTCTTACTATTAGGTCATTAAGGAAAGAGATGTCGAGCTTTTTTTGCTTGCGTTCGGTTCCACTCGCTTTCATTAGCCAGGATTTCCTAGTCTTTTCTCTCCCGTCATTGGCAGGGCACATTTACAAGAGTCTGAAAAAAAACGACTAACAAAACTGCAATGAATGTCTCGGAATTGATTAAAAAAGTCTTTTGGATCTCTTGGAATAATATCCATTAAGAATTCCCGGATCGCTTTTCACGATGAACAACGTTACATTCCATCCTCTAGAAGAGATAACCTCGGCTGTGGCCTCCGCTGCGGCGGCAGTCGAGGTTTTTGATGAGGATTTTCACCCTGAGATTCGACCTGCAGATCCTCGTTTCGGTGATTTTCAAGCGAATGGGATTCTTCCTTTCTCCAAAAGGAAGAATCTTAACCCTAGAGAAGCAGCAAGTAAATTGGTAGATTACATGGCTGAGACAAAGAGTCTCAGTCCAAACTGCTTCGAATTGGAAATATCGGGCCCTGGATTCATTAACTTCCGAATGACTCAAAGCTATCTAAAATCCTGGCTGAACACATTCGCTAATAAGTCTGCGCTTCAAAAAGCAGCAGGTAATATTCTTGGGGGCCATCGATTCGTAGTTGATTTTAGCTCCCCTAATACCGCTAAAGAGTTGAGTGTCGCAATCATTCGCACCACCGGTCTCGGCGAAGCGATCTGCCGTATTCTCACTTTTTGTGGAGGCCATGTAATCCGAGATAATCACATTGGGGATTGGGGTACCCAATTCGGTGTTTTGATAATGGCCATCAAGCAAGCCCACCCCGGCCCCAACCATCTTAAGGGTGCAACAATCACTGATATTGAACAGCTGTACGTTGAGGGTAACAAACGAGCAAAAGCCGACCCGGCCGCTATGAATCTCGCCCGCGAAGAACGAAGAAAACTTCAAAACGGGGATCCCGAGAATCTCAAACTCTGGGAAACGATCAACACAATTAGCTACGCATCATTCCAAGAAATCTACGATCGACTAAATATACGCTTCGACCTGGTCCAGGGAGAGAGCTTCTACCGTAACAAATCAGAATTTGTCTACAATGAGCTAAGTCAACTTGGAATAGCCGAAGAGAGCGAAGGCGCCCTCGTCATTTTTCACCCAGAACACCCGAGATTCAAGGACCAACCCGCAATCATCCGCTTCTCCGACGGTTCTAGCAATTACCAGACGAGTGACCTCGCTACAATCCACCATCGGGTCGAGCAATTCAAACCGGACGAGATTATATACGTGACTGATTCCCGCCAAATTGATCACTTTGAACAACTCTTCTTAACTTCACAGAAATGGTTCGCTGCGAAAAATAAGAAGCTGCCAAAACTCGTTCACACTAACTTTGGAACTATTCTTGGCGAAAACGGGAAGGCTATGCGAACCCGGGATGGCGCTCCTATGAAACTTAAAGATCTCCTCGATGAAGCAATCGAGAGAGCATTTAAGGTTGTGACGGAAAAAAACCCTAACCTGTCCGAAGATGAAAGACGCAACATTGGACGGGTTGTCGGCCTAGGCGCTGTCCGATATTCCGATCTCATGCAAAACCGAACTAGTGATTACATCTTCTCCTGGAATAAAATGCTCAGCCTTGAAGGGAATACCGCACCCTATCTTCTTTACGCAGTGGCCCGCCTCTACAGCATCTTCCGGCGGGCCGGAGTTGAAGCATCTTATTCCGATGGAGAAATCGACTCCCTCAAAACAGAATCTGAAATCCAAATCGCTCGTAAACTCATTGGTTTTGTGGCGGCTCTTGAGCAAACTTTGGCTGATTACCGTCCTCATTTCCTCACTACTTATCTCTATGAGCTGGCAGGAATCTTCTCAACCTTCTACAAGACTGATAAAGTTCTCGACTCCCACCCAGAGATACGGAGCCGTCGTCTCGCGCTCTGCGCTATGACTCTCAATACTCTTGAAACCGGACTCCACCTTCTCGGTCTCGAAACCCTAGAGCAGATGTAGATTCGGTATTTTCGGTTCTTTCTCTTTGTCTTCCGCCTCCTATCAAATCCCTGATCCCGTGCATCTTGTCCAATTCGATTTCTACTCTCCAGAGGCTAGATAGCGCTCATCTCTCTATAAAGAAAACGAGGAATCAACGAAAAACCTAAATTTGATATTCTGTATATCTTAACCAAGCGACTTTACGAAGTTAAGTAAATCTTCAAAAACAAGCACTTGATACTCCTTCAAGAGGTCCTCGTTTCCCTCCTCAATTGCATTACCCTTAACCAAAACCGGTTTTACTTCTGCGTTTAAGCCTGCGAGGATATCCGAATCCCGATCACCAACCATATAGCACTGGTCTCGATCGAGGGCATGCTTCACCACCATTTCTTCAATAAATCTTGGTGATGGCTTCCGATAAACCGCCAAATCGTCGGAAGCTTCCGGAGCAATACAAATCTCCTCAAACTTGAAATTGGGCAAATCGATGAGTTCGAGCATCCGATGGTTGCATGCCTCCACGTCCTCAAGACTATACCACCCTCTTCCCACTCCAGCCTGATTGGTATGAAGAAATAACATAAACCCTAGGATCCGAGCGTAATCCAGTGCTTCACTAACACCTGGAATCAATTCCACCCCATCTGGATCCGAAAGGTAGTCCTTATCAAAAATTAGCGTTCCGTCCCGATCCAGAAAGAGGGCTTTATGACTCCTGTTCACAACCTGCATAATCCTTCCAGGCACATCTTACACAACTTAGAATTTAACTATCTAAAATTAAGTGACTTAAGTCTGCTATTCGACCTCAAAACAACATTCAACTTCAGTTCCCCCTCAGAATTTCAACCTTGTAAAAGAAATTTTGGGGATCTCTGTAATTTTGCTGTTCTGCTGAATCTCGCATCAACCTTGTACATTCCTCAATAAAAATTACCCTAAGGATAGAAGAAGAAACGCCTATGGAAATCTGAGATATGTTTAAGGCAAATGCGCCGGGGAAGACCTGACCAATCAATTTTCAGACGGGGCACAACCATGTAGCCGCGCGTATTCTAGAAGCTCCTCTGGAGTGGCCGTAGAGGTACCCCATTTCCCCACCACTATTCCAGCCGCCGTGTTCGCTAAGTGCGCCGCATCTTTTATTTCAGCACCTGCAGCCATTGCCGCAGTCAGAGCCGCGATTACGGTGTCCCCGGCACCTGATACTTCAAAAACCTCTCGCGCATAAGTTGGGATTGCCATCGTCACCTCTCCCTCTTCACTCAATAACAACCCATCACTTGCAAGAGTAACAGCCAGCAACCGTGGCTCGTATTTCTCCCATATTCGACGACACACTTCTGCCGCAGGGAAATCTGCGTGGATGCTGGTCTCAATTCCAGCCAACTCGAGTGACTCGATCCTGTTTGGCGTCATCAAACCGAAGCCTTTAAATTTGATTCGTCGCCGTGGTTTTGGGTCGTAGGCGACTATAGCCTCTTTCTCAGAAGCAAGTTCTTGTACCGTCTCAATCAGATTTTCGGTAATACATCCCTTTCCATAATCGGAGAAAATCACCGCATCTGCCTCTCTGACCAACTCTGCAACTTTTTCTCCCTCAAAAGATAACCCGATACTATATTCTTGCGGCGGAGATTCCCGATCAAGCCGACAAAGCTGTTGCTGTTGGGCTATTACTCGAGTTTTCAGGATGGTTGGAGCATTCCTACTAACGATTAGACCATCGCATTTGATTTGCGCATCTTCCATCAACACTCTAGTCCGTTCGCCAGCCCAATCATCTCCAATAATTCCCAAAATTGCCACCTGGCAACCGAGATCGTTCAGGTTTAGCGCTACGTTGGCCGCCCCACCCAACCCGTAGGTATCTCGATTCACAGTGACAACGGGAACTGGGGCTTCAGGAGAAACTCGGGATGTTTCGCCCCATATATAGTGGTCAAGAATCACATCTCCCACGACCAAGAGTCTCAATCGGTTGATCCTCTCTAAAAGCGTTTTCACCTTATTACCCATCGATAGTGATACTTTGATAACAGCTCACTACCTCCCGTTCGCAATCTCGCAACGTCTTCAATGCGACACCCTCCCAAACCACGATAATACAGACCTGGCTCAATAGTGACCACAGATCCCGTTCGCAATTTTTCACCCTGGCGACCCGCCCGAGGCAGCTCATGGACTTCCAACCCAAGCCCGTGACCCGTTCCGTGGAAAAACCCCTCATTGACCCCACCTTTCTTTCCTGTATTGAAGCCCTTCCGTTCAAAATGGTTTTGAACAAGCGAGTGAACTTTTGAACCCGCGATTCCCGGCTTTAAAGATTTCAACGCTAGGGTTTGTGCCTCCTTTACACACGAGACCAATTCCCGCTGACGGTCACTCGGTCTTCCTTTTAGAAAAGTACGAGTCATGTCCCCATAATAGCCGCTATTCTTTACCCTCGGAAAAACATCTATGATGATTAGCTCATTAGGCCATAGCGGTCCTGACCCTCGACAATGTGGATCACAGCCTTGATCACCTCCTGCCACAATCGTACCTGACGCCACCGCTCCTTTTTCAATACAGGCGATTTCGATTGCCTCCTGTAAACGCTCTGATGTGAGAAGACGTCCACTTGAATAGATGCGGCCGTTCTTCACAACCGACTGGCGAAGCATCCTTTCTGCTACCCGGATTCCACTTGCAGAAGCCTGGTTTCCTTTTCGGATCGCACTTGCTTCTAAATCACTCTTAATTTCTCTCTCGGGAAATAACGGACCTTCTGATACGATCAATCTCATACCTGCTGAACGCAGCCTGAAGGCCAGTCCGGCAGGAAAATCCTCAGCAATATGGAAGCTCGAGATCCCAAACTCTCTCGCCAACAATCGAATGATTTCGGCTACACCGCACTGCTCTCTTCTAAATTGCTTCCTTGCTCTCGTCATCCACTCTTCAAGCGCTAATACCTCGTCGAAATCAGACTCCTCTCTTACCCGTGCATATTCGAGAGCGCTGACTACTGCATATTTCTCTGAATTTCGACTGAATGAAATAAAAGGATCCGGGACGAATACTCCCCCAAAATACAACTGGTCAGCGTTGCTATCCGATTCAGCATAAATCAGAATGGATCTATCCTTTGCACTTTTTACTTTCATAGTCTGAGGTAAAGACATTTTTCAGATTCTCGTCGCTCTTACAACCATCGATTGATCGTTTAAAATAGCCACATCGTGTGAATTCTTTCAATTTGGAAATCGGTCCGTACTATATTACCCAGTTAAGGAAGGAAACCAGGCGTTAACAGATCGCAGAATTTCGGTAATCCTAAGTATAAACTCTTCCTCTCTCTCGAAATGCATCTCCAATCCTCCTTGTTTTGGAAGTCAAGGTTCTTGTCACTTTCATCATAACGCTATGAAAGACCTGACAACCCATTGCCCAAAAAATATAATTTGCACTGCTCCTATGCCGGAGTAATCCCTGAACACCTCAATACCTGATATAAATGCGTTTTATCCATGTGGTGTATCCAGCTTCACTCATCTTAGTTCTCCTGATTTCAGCCTGCTACGAACGGGAGCCGAAAGCTAGTCCGTGGTCAGATAGCTTCCCCAAAGACCACTACTTCACTCTTCATCTGGAAAACAGTGAGATCCAGGTTCAACTCGCAATCAACCAATCAGAATCCACAAGAGGACTAATGTTTCGCAAGGCGTTGGCACCGAATCATGGTATGCTCTTTATATATCCACGTGCCAAAAAACGTAATTTCTGGATGCGCAATACCGGAATTCCTTTGGATATTGGCTATTTCACCTCCAATGGAATTCTGCAAGAAATTCACCCCATGTATCCCCACACTGAAACCAGCGTTAGTTCTATAAACGAGCAAATTCAGTTTGCGCTGGAAATGAATCAGGGTTGGTTCGCACGAAACAAAATCAAGCGCGGGTGTCGTTTAAACCTAGAAGAAATCCGAAAAGCCCTCGCGGCACGAGGCTTCAACCCTGATTCCTATAATATTCAATAAATTTAACCTGCTAGATTCACCGCACACTACCCATCCTATCCCCATAGTGGGCGTACAACTCCCTTCCCTCGCATGTATTCCTTAATAGATCGTCCGCCAGAACAACTCGACCCGGCTCAAACAGTGTGATTATCGCCGAACCACCGAACTCGAAGTATCCTTTCTCTTCACCTCTCTCAACTAAATCCTCCCCTGATCGTAATTGACGAATGCTGCCTACACATGTCGCTCCGACCTCCATCATAATCACACACCCTACTTTGTCACTCTCGATTCGGGTTAAGATCCTTCGATTCGAGAATAGCCTCCAAATCCCTTTCCTAAGCACATAGGGATTCACTGAATATAAGTACCCGTCAATCCGTACTGGCGCACTTGTCTTTCCTGCCACCGGATAATGAAATCTATGACAGTCAACTGGACATAACCGCGATATTACTGCACTCCCTTCCCTGTACTTCTCAACCAGAGAAGGATCCAGAAGCAACGACTCCAGCGTAAATTGTTGGTCCTTAACATAAATCCCATCAATCTCCGATAGGTTTGAATACCCAAGGTGACGGCCATCCGCCGGAAAAACGATACTACTAGCGCTCTTCTCAACAGGTCGAGACTCTACCGTCAACCGGCGAATAAAGAACTCATTGAATGTCTTGAAATCGTCTATCGAAGCCACAGATTCATCAAGATAAACTCTATATTTTTTACAAAACTCTGAAATCCGACCTCTACTTCCAGGTAACCTCATTCGCCATCCATACCACTGAGAAAAAATTGAGCGCTTGACGATCGCCCAAAGCAAGATCCTCCCCATTATTGTCCCATAGGTCCATCTCAACCATGCCTCTCCATAGACCGCCTCGGTCTCAATCGCTCTCGAATAGCGATTAAAAAATCTTATAACCCGCATTACCCCAGATCTCCAGGCCCACCGTTTCCTAATTTATATATGGAGAGCAACTGAATTCTGCACTCAATCATATCAAATGTTCGAGTTTTTTGGAGTAAAATGCCCCCAATTGAAGAAAGACGTTCCACTCGAGACACTGTGTCTCGGATTTGTAAGATTTCCCTAGGATTCAAAGGATCAATATTTACTAGCCCTCAAAACTAAACAGACACGCTTGCGCCGATTGAACTGGCGCCCTCATTGCTTCAATCTTCTGGGATAGCAACTCCGACAGATCCCGCACCCTGTCCCATCGCAACCTCGAGCCGTACAATACTCCCTGCCATAGAAGATTATCTGAAGATGCAGTCGGTTCCACGAATCCTCGGGAAAAATCGCTTTGAGATCAGCCTCGGTCTGGACTACATTTTTACCCCGCGTAAGACCCCAACGCTTTGCCAGCCGGTGAATGTGAGTGTCCACTGGAAAAGTGGAAATGCCGAAAGCCTGAGCCATTACAACCGAAGCCGTCTTATGCCCAACTCCTGGTAATTCCTCAAGCGCCTCGAAAGTCTGGGGAACCGATCCCCCGTATTTCTCAACTAGTATACGTGAAAGTTTTGAAATTGCGTTCGCTTTATTTTTGAAAAGCCCACAAGGACGAATTACCGCTTCAATCTTCCCTACTTTTAGCCTAGCCATTTTTTCTGGAGTGTCGGCTAAACAGAATAAGAGAGGGGTCGTCTGGTTAACTCTGACATCAGTACACTGTGCAGAAAGGAGGACCGCTAAGAGTAACGTGTATGGATCGCTATGCTTTAACGGAATCTCAGGATCTGGATAGAGCCGATTTAATTCCCTCTGAATGTAAGTTGCCCGCTCTTTCTTTATCATATCTGGATTGGGATTAAGCGTAACTATGGAATGTCAAGACAAGCAACTTTACGTTCTCGACTTACAGGCTTTCAAACGCCATTCATCAAGTCTGATGATATGCCGGAACTAGGTTACGAACCCTCCTCTCTACCCAGAGAACTTAATCGTCACTATATTGCCGCCAGCGATAATGACATAGCTTTGATGTTGGAAAGGGTTGGGGCAAGCTCTCTTGAAGAACTTTTCAATCACATTCCGACAAATTGCCTTTTTACTAGTCCCCCATCGCTTCCAGGGGAACTGCTCTATGAAGAGATACAAGAGAAATTTCAGGCGATAGCAGACCGGAACGAAACTAGATCCTCGTTTCTCGGCGATGGTCTACCGCACTATAAAGTCCCTGACATTGTTCCTTTTGTCTCCTCAATTCGAAATCTCACCACAACCTACACTCCCTACCAGCCTGAACGAAGCCAAGGCACCCTGATTAGCCACTGGATTTACCAGTGCCTGCTAAGTATGTTGACCGGATTCGAAGCTATTAATTCCTCCCTCTACGATAGAGCCACCGCGATCTATGAGGCAATCTGTGCATCAATTCGACTTAGCCGGTCAGCTAATACAGCGATTATTCCGGAAGCGCTCTATCCCGGAGACATGCAGGTAATTGATACCCTCGCAGTCGATACCGCAGTAGAAATCGTAAAGCTGCCCTTGGATCCTTTAAATGGATGCATTCCTCTTGGAGAATTGCAGAATGCCATCAATGATTGCGGTAATTCCCTGGCCTGTATCGTCTTTCCCCAAATAAATAACCTTGGTTTACTTGAAGATGTCGACGCTCTTACCGACATATGTCACAAAACCGGTTCGCGTAGCATCGCCGTGGTGGACCCAATTTTGCTATCCACGGGTGGCCTCAAGCCTCCCAGTGAATTTGGCTCCTTGGGAGCCGACTTCGTCGTCGGCGAGGCCCAACATCTAGCTACACCGCCCAACTTCGGGGGACCCGGCCTTGGATTATTCGGGGCTCGTTTTAACAGCCAACATAGAAAAGAAATACGCTTCACTCCTGGCCGCTATGTAGGGAAAGCTAAAGATCTAGCCGGTCGGGACTGTCGCGTGATGGTCCTCTCAACTCGAGAACAACATATAAGGAGAGAAAAGGCGACTTCCAATATCTGCTCGAACCAGGCTTTTATTGCCACAGCAGTTGGGGCCTCTATACTTGCCCGAGGCGAAATAGGAATGACTTCGTCTTGCTACAAAGCACAAGAGCAAGCCCACCGTGCAGCTAAGATTATCACCGCGGTGAATGGTGTCTCTATAGCCTTTCCAAAAAGACATTTCTTCAATGAGTTCGTCGTTGAAATTCCTGGGAGCGCTAAAGATCTAATTGATAAAGGTAAACTCTACAATATGCACATTGGGGTCGATGTTTCAGACCGAATTAAAGGTACCAGGAGAAACCTCCTTAAGATCTCCTTTTCCGATCGGGACTGTAATATCGATAAACTCGCTAGGTTATTTGGGGAACTCTATGGTAGCCTAAATCGTGGCATATCGATTCCGAAGATTCCTTCAAAATATCTTCGATCTCGACCAGTCGGTCTACCTCAATTTGAGATCGATACGATCAAATCTTACTATACACGACTTGGTGAACTTAATGTCAGCCCCGATGATGCTTGCTATCCCCTCGGGTCCTGCACGATGAAATACAATCCCTACCTGAATGACTGGGCCGCATCTCTTCCCGGTTTTCAAGATACCCATCCTCAGGCACCGATTGAGGATGCACAGGGCTCACTTGAGGTCCTCTACGAAATTCAGGAGTGGTTCAAAGGCATTACAGGACTTGATGGAGTAACGACTCAACCCGTTGCAGGAGCACAAGGGGAATTAGTCGGGCTCAAGCTCTTTCAGGCTTACCATCGTGATCGGGGAAGCGATCACCGCGATATCGTCCTGATTCCGGAAACCGCTCACGGGACTAATTTTGCCACTGCTACTATGGCTTCCTTTGGCCTTAACTTGGAAAAAGAGGAAGAATCGGGCATTGTTTTCTTAAGAACAGGGAAGGACGGAACCATCGATCTTGACGATCTCCGGAAAAAGACTTCGCGTTACGGCGAACGTATATGTGGGATCATGTTTACTAATCCCAATACCAGCGGTATCTTTGAAAAAGAGTTCAAGACTATCGCTGACTGTGTCCATCAGACTGGAGGTCTTGTCTTCATGGATGGGGCTAATCTTAATGCCATCGCTGGTTGGGTCGACCTCGGCAAAGCTGGGGTTGATGCCGTTCACAGCAACCTACATAAGACGTGGACAATTCCCCATGGGGGGGGAGGCCCAGGCGATGCTATCGTCGCAGTCAGCAAGCATTTAACTGATTTTCTTCCTGGAATGCAGGTTGAGAAAAAAAACGGCCAATTTTCCTTCGTGCGCCCACCTAAAAGCATTGGATCCTTTCATCGACACTGGGGAAATTTCGGTCACAAGGTCCGCTGTTATAGTTACCTACTCCGCCTTGGAAGAGAGGGAATCAGACGTATGTCCGCTGTCGCAGTTCTCTCAGCTCGGTATCTTTACGAGATCCTCAAAGAAATCTACCCGACCCTACCTAAAGGAGCTGAAAATATTCCACGAATGCACGAATTCATCCTTTCTCTAACTCCATCTGATTTCGATCACCTCGAGAAATTCGGTATTCCCAAACCCGCTGCTATAACTAGGCTTGGGAAGCTCTTTCTCGATTTCGGTTTTCACACCCCAACCGTAGCCTGGCCGGAAGCTTACGGAGTAATGATAGAACCAACCGAAAGTTTTCGTAAAGAGGAACTAGACCGTTTCGCCAATGCTCTCAAAACTATCATGTATCTAGTTCGAGAAGTCCCTGAAACTCTGATCGGCACTCCGTACTTTACTCCAGTTGATCGCATTGACGAAGTTGACGCCAATCGTAACCTTTGTCTCTCCGAACCCCTTTCCTCACTCCCACCACTCCACATCAATCGAATCTCTCCCCAAAACATAGCCCGAATGTCCATCAACGAAATTCGCGATCAAATTATTACCGCCTCGGAATTAGACTCTCAAAAGTGACAAGACCGAACCAGCCTTGAACCATCTAACTTTGGGATTATGGTCTAATGTTTCGTAATTACAGCCTACTTGAATATCCCTGCGAAATCAAAATGCCCTTATGTATCATCGGGACATTCCCCTTGGTAGGAAATCGTTGATTTTTATCGATAAGGAGACACCTGTCTGTCCTTTTTACATTGGAAGGTACCGATCCCTGAATTCAGCGCCAGATTGACTGGAACAACCTCTTTCTTTTATGGAGTACCATAAATCTTAGAAAAGCCTAACATCATAACACTTCCTTCTGTATCAAGCAGCACGTGGATCACATGAAGTCAAAAGACAAGGAACCAAGTTGCCAGACTAAATATACAGCCTTCTAATTAAGTCGTACGCGAAGCAGGCTAAGTCACGTCAAGAGTATAGGAAATTAGAAACAGCGATAACAAAGTTGCCTTCCTCTTATCTACCTTGTTAGCTAGGATAAAACAAATGAAAATCTACCGAACCCTTGATTCTACTTTTTTGAATCTTGAAGATAATTGGTACCGTTTGGAATCGTTTTCCTTTGACAATTTGTTTAGTTCCGACGCACCGAGGGATCGATTATTCGATCTTGCAAGAAGAGAATACATTATATCTCCACAAGAATCCCCTCTCCGAGGAACGATCTTACCTCCCATCGAAAGCCAGGAAATCTGGGGCGCGGGCGTTACCTATTTTAAAAGCCGGGAAGCGCGAATGGAGGAATCGGAATCGGCCAAGGGAGGCGATTTCTACGATAAAGTCTACTATGCCGAACGCCCTGAACTCTTCTTTAAGGCAAATGCCCCCCGTGTTGTTGGACACAAGGATCAGGTTGCAATACGTAGAGACTCTTCTTGGAACGTGCCAGAAGCAGAACTTACGTTGGCAATCAATCACCATGGTGAAATTTTTGGTTATGCAATTGGAAACGATATGAGCTCTCGAAGTATAGAGGGCGAGAACCCACTCTATTTGCCCCAGGCGAAAGTCTACGAACGGAGCTGCTCCATTGGGCCTTGCCTCTGTGTTCCTGCGTCTCCACCCCCACCTTCCACTATCATCTCCCTTTGTATCTCCCGTGATGGGACTGTGGCCTTCTCAGGCGAAACAACTCTATCTCAAATGAAACGCGAACTCGTTGAATTGGTAGAATACCTTTTCCGACAAAATCCTTTCCCAAACGGTGCCTACCTCATGACCGGAACTGGAATCATTCCCGAATCTGATTTCACTCTTAGAAGTGGGGACGAGATCTCCATGACCATCGACTTTATTGGCACGCTGGAAAATACCGTCGGGTAGTATAAAGGCCAAGCGCCAATAAGCCTCCACTCTTAACGGAGGAACAACTTTGTATATGCCTGGCCGCATGAGACAAAAATTCATGAAAGGGCCCTCCAGCATCTTTAATTGGTTCAATGCCGCGACTTCCACAAGGTTTAAGGATTATCCTGGACGAGAGGCCAGGGATAATTGAAGCCAAATAGAATGCCTCCATTTACCCTTTAACAAGTATGGTATGCCTTAAAAACCAGAAATGGGATCAGAGCCTTTCACACCGAGAAACGGTTGCACGAAGTTGTGTCGCCTCAGAATCCCTATTCGACCGTAATATCTATACTGTGAGACATCGTGTCCCCAAACGAACGATGTTTCGCATCCGCAAATTGCAGCGTCAATTTATACTTTCCAGGTTCCAAGTCTAATTTCGCTTCCGTCTGGCCCGCTCCAAAATGTCGATTAATATCGTCATTCGGAATCACAACTCCCTTCGGATATTTTGGCCCAATGTTCACCAGTACATGATGATGGCCTGTCCCATCAACCAATCCTTCAGATATTGGGCGAACCTCCATTCCATTTACTCCCATCATAACCCTCACCGGACTTGACACAGTGGCACCATCCAAGGGTTCGATAAAAAAAACTTGTGGCTGCACCTTTTGTTCTGACTCCGGTGCCGAACAACCTAAGAGTGAAAAAAGATAGAGTGTGATAAAACAACAAATCCTAAACATTTGGACAGATATCAGAGATTAAACCCCAGAACTCGACCGCAGGGGTTATTCGGTATTTTATGCTCTACTGCTCAGTAACTAACAGAATTATCCGAAAGGTTACTTGCAATAAGAAAATATAATTAACCCTTCACTTAATTGTAAAGCCTCGGAAGGAGGATGGCCGAATCTCCGATCGATATTCGACATTTCTTATGAATGGCTCAAGCTGCTCTTCGATTTCCGTCCGAAATCCAGTCACCTCGTCTTCAGGACCTTCTGCTTCAACGAGAACACGTCCGTCAGGCAAATTTTTTACATACCCTGAGACCTCGAAGCCCTTTGCCAACTGTAAGGTATGGTAACGAAACCCAACCCCCTGCACCCTGCCAGAAAAGTGAAGAATTACGCAATGGACAGTATCAACCATGTCAACTAGAATGGATCTAGCCTTTGAATATGACGAGACCAAAACCCCGTAGGCAAAGATTACGTCCGCCACCTCGCCATTTGTTCTTTCCAAAATAACAAGCTTAGCTAAATTTTCGAATTTTGTTGCATTCTCGACCAGTAATCCCAGATTCCAATTCTGCGTGGACTCTTTGCGATGAGAAGCTTTGGGAACGAGGGCGATTTCGAGGGAGATTGGGAAGATAAAGGTGAGATCGCTTGGGGAGAAGGCGAGTGGCGAAATTACCTCTCTAGATCCAGGGACGATATTGAGAAATTTTTAGCCTACTACATGGAATTCCAAGATGACACCGAGCGCTTGGATAAAGTGGCTTGTCTCATGGGCTGGGATTCCGAAGAATGGCTAGATACTGAGTCGATGATCCTCCCTGGAAGTGGGAAGGACTCTATTCAACCCCAAAAGTTTGAAGAGGAAGATCTTGGTGAAGATGTTCACAGTGATCCGTATACCCTGCACCGCCATCCCATTTACGTCGCAACGCAGGCATTGTATTTGAAAATAAGAAGGCATTGGGAAAAAATTCTGGCCGGGCATGTTGAACGTATTCCGCAAAGGACAATTTGGAAAGTCTTAGACAGTCTCCGTGTAGGCGAGAACAACGCGATTCTGGCGATTATCTCTCTAGATATGGGTGATTTTTCTTTGGCCGTATGTCACTTAAAGTTAGCTCTCAGCGCGATTAATGAGACGCTGGAAGCACAGCTAGGGCTATCTCAAAACTTACTCAATAAAGAGGCTTATTTTCATGATTCCTGTTGTGTATGCCTCTTTGACCTAAGAGAAATTTTGCTCCGAACGATTAGAGATTCACGCGAACAAGCGAACCACTATTTCGGGGAAAACGAGTAGATTTTATTTCTCGCTGGCTTTAGAGATACTAGGATTAGGATTCAGGTAGGGAGAGGCTTTGGGTTCCCATTAACTCGTCGTCCATCAAACCTGCTCTGAAACTTTGAAAGCCCTATAGGAGTATATTGGTCTCTTCTTTCGTCTTTACTAGCTAACCGGAAAAACAACCAAACTTCCTAAATAAGTGAGTAAGCCACCGTTACCCCAGCCAAGGCGATCGATACCATGCTCATCAATTTGATGAGGATGTTGAGACTAGGACCAGAAGTATCCTTGAAGGGATCACCCACCGTATCGCCTATAACCGTCGCCTTATGCGCATCGGACCCTTTGCCTCCAAGATTTCCTTCTTCAACGTATTTCTTGGCGTTGTCCCAAGCACCTCCCGAATTAGCCATGAAAACTGCGAGGACGAAACCAGAGCAGAGTCCACCCGTAAGGAGACCAATAACTCCTGCCGGGCCGAAAAGAATACCGGTTACAACCGGGGTTCCGACGGCCACAAGAGATGGCATAAGTATCTCCCTCTGAGCGCCAAGGGTGGATATCTCCACACATCGGGCGTAATCCGGTTCAGCTTCGCCCTCTAATATCCCGGGAATCTCTTTGAACTGCCTTCTCACCTCCTCTACCATCGACGAGGCAGCCCTACCTACTGCATTCATGGTAAGCCCACAGAACAGAAAGGCCATCAAGGAGCCAATGAAGACCCCCACCAGCACCACCGGATTAATCAATGTGATCTGAAAATAGCTGATAAAATCATAAAAAGAAGCGCTCTCCAGGGGAATCTCTCCTCCGTCCGGCATCTTTAATATTCCCCCCTCCTTCGCTAAAGCAGCTTTCAATTGTTCAATATAGGACGCCAACAATGCCAAAGCGGTCAAAGCTGCCGAACCGATGGCAAAGCCTTTGCCTATCGCAGCCGTTGTGTTTCCCAATGCATCCAACGCATCGGTCCGCTCTCGAACCTCCGGATCGAGTCCACTCATTTCAGCATTTCCTCCTGCATTATCAGCGATAGGACCATAAGCATCCGTCGCTAAGGTAATCCCCAGGGTCGACAACATACCAACAGCTGCAAAACCGATCCCATACAATCCCATTGAGATATTACTGAAACTAAAGCCAGAGGAAAAAAGGTATGCTAGAATAATTCCTGAGGCCACCGCCACAACGGGGATTACAGTTGAAATCATTCCGGTCCCAATACCTGAAATGATGACGGTCGCTGGACCTGTCTCTGAACTCTCAGCTATACCTCGTGTCGGCTTGAAAGAGTGAGAGGTGTAGTGTTCTGTTGCCTTACCTATAACGATCCCAACCACCAGACCAGTTACAATCGCGGCCCAGAGCCCTAGGCTGTTTTCAATACCTAGGAGCCTCAACAGCAGATAAGAACCAATCACGACCAAGATTGCACTTGTGTTAATCCCTCTGTCGAGGGCATGTAACAGCGCTCTTTGATCGGCCCCCTCTTTCACCCTTACAAAATAGACACCAAGAACCGAGAGTAGAGCACCTAATCCTGCTACTAACATCGGTGCAATCACTGCTTTTATCTGCGCATCGGGGAAATTAATAAAAGCAGCCGCTCCCAATGCTGCTGTGGCTAGGATAGATCCACAATAGGACTCAAATAGATCGGCACCCATTCCGGCAACATCGCCGACAAAATCTCCCACATTATCGGCAATAACAGCTGCATTTCTCGGATCATCTTCCGGTATACCAGCCTCAACTTTCCCAACCAAATCAGCTCCTACATCAGCCGCTTTGGTATAAATTCCTCCGCCCACACGAGCAAAAAGTGCCTGAAGAGAGGCTCCCATTCCATAACTTAGTAGTATAGTCGTCACAATAAGCAGATTCCTCCCGCCTCCCTCTCCCCCAATCGGGTAAAGACGCACCAGCACAGCAAACCAAACACATATTGCCAGAAGACCCAAACCCACAACGGAAAGTCCCATAACCGCACCGCTCCGAAATGCGACCCGCAGTCCGTGGTCAAGCGAATTTTGAGCCGCTCGGGCAGTACGATTAGCTGCATGGGTCGCCGTTTTCATGCCAAAAAAACCAGCCAAGCCCGAAAAAAAGCCCCCCGTAATAAAAGCAAGCGGGGCCAGGGGATGCAGTACTTTCAATCCGAAGGCAAGAAATACAAACACAATCAAGAGAAGCAGGAAAACAATCACCACAACCTTGTACTGTTGCCGCAAATAGGCATGCGCTCCCGCAGTAACGTGGGAAGCGATCGTCTTCATACGCTCGGTCCCTTCATCCTCCGCTTTCATTTGCCGGAAGAAATTCCAAGCGAAAAACAAAGTTATCAAGGAGGCAACAGGAGCAATCCAAAATATAGGTTCCATCTATCTATATGAGTGTGTTTGTAATTCTAAAAGATCAACAATTCGATAATTCAAAAGAGTTTATACAGGAAACCTCAAACAACTTCCTAGTCTAGAACTCGCAAGCTCGACGCAGCGAACAATCTTCGCTCTAAGTTTGTCAAGTCTGTTTATAAAATCGGTGTCGTCTGTTCGGGCTATCGAACCTGTAGCCGTACTTCTCCAAGTTCGCCGAATATACCGACATATTCTCCTTTTTCTACAAGGACTAGCCCTCCTATCGCTCCCGTCAACAAAACCATCCCCGGTTCCAACGTCCAACCTTTCGACAGGGCGTGATTCGCTAGCCATAGCGCTGCCATCCAAGGATCACCCATTACTTCATTTCCTTTCCCTTGGTTAACTAACGAACCATCCTTCAAAAGACCGACTTCAACTTCCCTCAATACAACATCCTGCTGAGCTATACGCTCACCCACTACGAACCCGACGGCCGAAACGTTCGCCGCCACAAGATCTATCAATGTGAGTTTTTTTTGATTCCTGAACCCTAATTCCGGCAACTCCAATGCCGGTGCGATCCATTTTATTCGTCTCTTGAGATATTTGAGTTTGGAAATCGGACGACGAATTGGTTTACCCACGATAAATGCAATTTCGGTTTCGATCATTAACCTCTGATGGTCGGCCAATATTACGTCGGGCCGAGAACTCAGGTCCATCGTCTCAAGAAGAACTCCGGACAACGGCTCGTCCGCTTGAAAACGCTTTCTCGCAGATTTGCTCGTAAGTCCCGCCTTAAAACCGACTACCCTACTCTCTCCCCGAATTCCCTCAACGAATTTCTTCTGTATCTGATAAGCCTCATGAAGAGTGATTTCCGGTACTGAAGTCGAGATTAAGGGCAAGAGCCTCCCTTCTTGAAAAGCCCCAATTAACGATTTAACACCTGCCTGTTCTTGGCTCTGCAAAGGTGTGAGTAAGACTAACCCGACAATTGAGAGTCCCAATCTAATTTTCTGAATTTCTTTTATGAAACTGCACTTTAGAATTTTTATCTGCTGCTCATATCCAATGCTCATAGGGCCCAACGGGATAAATGATTTGATACCCTAAATACCGATTTTCATCAGGATCCAAGAATCCTTTTTAACTCATCGACCAGTGCATCCCGCAAAACTATGGCCTCTTCTCGTGTCTTCAAATTACGTAGTTTGATCGTACCCTCCTTCAACTCCTCAGAACCATAAATGAGAGCAATCTTGGCTCTCTTCTCTACAGCTAATCCAAACTGCTTCCCGAATCCCTGCTTTCGGAAAGTATATTCGACCCGGAAATTTAATCGCCTCAACTTAGCGGCATCAGCCAAAACAACTTTCCTTTCATTTTCGCCCCCGAATACCATAAAGATCTCTGGAGCATTCTTGCTATTGACTCCAAGCTTTCTTTCTTCGAGCAAATTGGCTAAGACCACATCTCCAATTGCGAAACCAGAAGCCGGCATATCCGTATAACCCAATTTCGCAAGTAAACCGTCATATCTTCCTCCGGCGAAAAGGGACCGAGATTCGCCCTGTTTTTCGAATGCTTCGTAAACAAATCCTGTATAGTAGGCCAGGCCTCTCACAATTCCTAGATCTAGCTTGAGGAAAGCTATCAGCCCCATCGCCCTCAGGAGTTCCAGAAGTTCTTCCCACTCACCAAGTCGTCTCTCAATCCTGCTCAAGACTTCCGATGAGGATACCTGCTGATGGAAAAACTCCCTGATTTTACGGACCGTATCACAATTTACTAGCTCCTCAACCTGAGTCAAAAAAGCCTGCTTTCGGGAACCCAAGTAGGGGTCCAGTTGCTTTACTAGAGTCGCACGGTCTTGTCGTTCAATCTTGTCAATAAGCGAGAGGACTCCACTCGCTTGGTCCCCTTCCAAGTCAAAGGCAGAAAGAAAAGCCATCCATAATTCTCGATCGCTCAGACGAATAACAAAGTCAGTTTCTCTTAACCCGAAGCCGATCAGGCTCTCGACACCCAATGCAATTAATTCAGCATCAGCCGCTACTCCCTCTTCCCCTAAAATGTCTGCATTAAATTGGAAAAAAGCCCGAGTTCGGCCTTTCTGAGGTTTCTCATATCGAAAGTGTTCTCCAATATTGAACCATTTAACTGGTTTTTTTAGACTCTGCTGCCTAGCCCCGACCAGCCGGCCTAAAGAAGGTGTCATCTCGGGCCGCAATGCCACTTCCCGACCCCCTCTATCCAAAAAGGAAAATAGCTGCCCTACAATCTCTTCTCCGCTCTTTTCCTTGAAAAGCTCTAGGGGTTCAAGGATGGGGGCGTCGTACTCTTCGAAACCAAAACAAGTAGCCGCATTCCTCCAAACCTCGAAAATATAATTGCGCAGCGCGCAACGGTCGGGATAGTACTCGCGAAACCCCGGGAGGTTTTCGAACATCAACCAACTATTTGAATTTAAATGGGAAAAGGAAACCCATAATTAAAACTTTACTCGCTAACCCGATCGAGTTCAAGACGTTTGAGATCTCCTTTTAACTCCTTGCCAGCCTTAAACTTGATCACCGCTCTCTTGGGAATTACGACGTCCTTCTCCGGCTTATTCGGGTTACGTCCAATTCGCGATTTCCGCACCTGAACCTCAAACACCCCAAAATTCCGCAACTCCACATTCCTTCCCATGGAAAGGGCCCCTGCAATCGAATCTAGAGTCAATTGTACCACCTCACGGACTTCCTTCTGAGCAAACCCCGTCTTATCGTAAATACCCAGTACAATGTCTCGCTTCGTAAGGTTCGCTGGCATATTGATTGCGTTCTACACTCTCAGAGCTATATTTCGATAAAAGTTTAACTATCTGATACTTCTGTAAATCTAATTGATCTGTCAACCCATTTATTATGAGTGAGAAAGAGCCTACAAACCCCTTTGAGGATCTCCAAAAACAGATCCAAGATGCACTTCGGAATCCGAACATTGGTTTGAATCTCCACAAACCGGGTACGTCCGAACAAAACCCAGAAAACGATGATGATAAAGAGTCTCAGAGTCCTGCAGAGAACGACGAGGTGATCCTGCGACGGATTCGAGAATTCAACCTGCGGCCTAGAGAGATCCGTGATTATCTTAACCGGTTTGTGATTAAACAGTTAGAGGCTAAAAAAGTCCTTTCTGTTGCGATTTGTGACCATTACAACCATGTTCGCCAATGCATTGAGAAACCAGATCTGATCCATAGAAACTTTCAAAAACAGAACATTATCCTTCTTGGACCAACTGGGGTTGGTAAAACATATCTCATGCGATGCATAGCCAAACTGATAGGAGTCCCTTATATAAAGGCAGATGCAACCAAGTTCTCCGAGACTGGGTATGTCGGCTATGATGTAGAGGACTTGGTCAGAGACCTCGTTAAGGCAGCTAACGGTAACGTTGATTTAGCTCAGTACGGAATAATCTATATCGACGAGATCGATAAGATTGCTTCCGTAGCTACCGGAAATGGACGCGACGTATCCGGAAGGGGCGTCCAGATTAATCTCCTGAAACTGATGGAGGACACAGAGGTAAATCTTCTCAGTCCCACAGATATCACGTCCCAAATGCAGGCAATGATGGAACTATCCCGAGGTGGTCAACCTAGGAAGAAGTCAATCAATACTCGCCATATTCTTTTCATCGTAAGTGGTGCATTCGATAAGCTAGCCGACATCGTTAAGAAACGGATTGATAATTCTCAAATCGGATTCAGCAGTTCCCCGACAGAATTTGAAGACTCAAAATTTAACTTCCTTAGATTCGTCGAAGCCTCTGACCTCATAAATTTTGGTTTCGAACCAGAATTTGTCGGAAGGCTCCCGGTCCGAGAGATCTGCGAACCACTCTCAGTAGAAGACCTTGCCAATATCCTTCTAAGCTCGGAAGGGAACATACTCGAACAATACCGTCTTGACTTTAAAGGTTACGGCCTAGACATCAAAATCGACGAAAAGGCCATTCGAGAGATAGCCCAACGTGCACATAGCGAAAATACCGGGGCTCGGGGTCTCATGACGGTACTGGAACAAGCTTTTCGGAACTTCAAATTTGAATTGCCCTCCACCGCAGTGAAATCGTTCTCTGTTACGAGTGACACCATAAAAGATCCGGGAAAGGCTTTGGACGAGCTCCTCAAAGAGAATGAGGACGCCCAAAGGGAAGTCATGAAAGATGATATTGCGGCATTTGCCAAACGGTTTAAAGACGACCATGATTTAGCTCTGAAATTCGAGGGAGAAGCCTGCCAAGCCTTGATCGATGAGTCACTTCACTCAAAGAAAACAATCCGAGCGCTTTGCGAGGAGAAGTTTTGCGATTTCGAGCACGGCCTTAAGATCATCTACCGCAATTCGGGAGAGGATTCATTCTCCATTTCGAAAGCAATTGTCGAGGATCCTGACAAAGAGCTCTCCCAAATGGTAGTTGCCAGTTTTGACGAGAGAAAAAACGGAAAGTAGGAAATAAAAGAATCTATAGAAAACTTGCATCTCATTTCTTCTATTTATTATCGAAGTGCCTCTAGATATTAGGTCTTTTCTTGCGCAATTTGGCAATCCCAGTTCTTGGAATTCTTTTACCCAATTCTGATGTAAAAAATAAGCCTTACCTTCGATCTCGAGGCATCTAAAGATTAAAATCCAACAAGGCTAACAAAACAGAATTCTATTTTAGATCGCATGGAGCTAGGATCGAAGTACTTCACGGAATCCGGACACAGAAAAATTACTAGCTCTCGGGCTAAGGAGAACCCATAATCTTCACCCTCAGATGATTTTAGCTAAAGATTTTCATCATAATCCTGATTCGGATAGAATAAACGAGATCTTTTCCGACATAGCCGACCGCTACGATCTCACTAATCATGTACTCAGCATGGGGCTAGACTTCTACTGGCGCTCAATTCTGAGTAAGATGGTACAGAGTCGAAATCCTCAGACCCTTCTAGACTTGGCCACAGGAAGCGGTGATGTCGCCATCGCCTTGGCACGAAGACTGGGACGCCCTGTCCATATTACGGGAATGGACTTTTGCTCACCCATGCTACAAATAGCTCAAAAGAAGTTTGAGCGTCGGAGAAAACCTGGATGGGCACAACTTGAATTCAGACTAGGAGACTGTCTTGAAATACCGTGCCCAGATAATTCTTACGAAGCAATCAGTATTGCTTTCGGTTATCGAAATCTTAAGGATCGGAAGCAAGGGCTGAGTGAAATGAAACGAGTGCTCAAGTCCCCTGGCGGAACACTTTTCATACTAGATTTCAGCCAACCAGACAAATGGTTTCGCCCCCTCTATTTCACCTACCTAAACTTCCTACTACCTAAGATCGCTACCCTCATTACTGGCAGGTCTGATGCATATCTATATCTCGCCGACAGTATCTCTAATTTTCCGGATAAAGAGTCACTTCGACAAGAAATCCTCCAAGCCGGATTCTCCCATGTAGGTGCCTGTGGTCTTTCCCTCTCAACCGTTGCAATTCACACCGCCGTCTTATAAAGCTTCGACAGTACGGTATTTTCAAAATAGTCTTCCAAGACTATTTGTTAGTAATCAGAAGGACCGTCAAAAGTACAGAACCCCTACTGGAAAGATCTTCCGCAACCGCAAGTCGTATTTGCATTTGGATTTCTAACTTCGAAGCCCTTGCCGTTTAAGCCATCGTCAAAGTCCACTTCCGAACCTTTAAGATATTCCAAACTTTCTGAGGCAACTAAGATCGAAACTCCCAGACTCTCGATCTCGGTATCACCCTCCTTCTTAAGATCGAAAGACATGGCGTATTCAAGACCTGAGCAGCCTCCTTTTTCAACCGACATCCTCAGCCGTTTCTCAGGATCATTAATGTTCCCAGTCAACGCGAGTACGCGTTTTGCAGCCCGCTCTGTCAATTTAATCAACATCGTTAACTAATCACCTGGCTTTATTAAGTATACTACTACCGTGAGAAACCGATCCTTCTCTTCTATTGGATTGTAGAACCATTCCTTTGTACCCAGACTTCTAAAACAAAGGGTTTAAACCCTGTCAAAGATTTCCGCATCAACGTATTGCAATCTTCTAGATTTCTCTTTCTAATAATTCTACATTCTAAGCAATACAAATATGTAGAAACATATCCAGTCCGAAACCTCGGACAGCATATGTAATAATCCTGTAAAGATCCCTTCTAAGGTAAATTTATTTCTGAAGGGGACAAACTATAGCCGAAAGGAGGAGGAACATACTCGAACCGAGTGTCCACCGATTTCGCAAGCCTGTGAAATTAATATCTCACAAACTGATCGATACACTGGATAGATCTGGGCACGCGGTTTAGTCGCTATTAAAAGGCTAGCAATCTGATACCTCCTCTCAAACTCTAGCTCCCACGACAATCGTTATCACCCATAAATGAGTCGCCCACTGACTAATTAGAGGAATTCATGAACAATATTGTCCGCGAATCGTAATCAAAAATTGTTAGGAGCTTATTCGACTATAGACAGGCAGCAATTACTTGTTGCCCTTAGGTCTATCGTTGAATAATGGGGTTAAAATCGTTGGTAAGAACTTGGTAAAACTTCATTCACAGAAAAATCTTCACTGCTAAACGACACCCAAAATGCCAGTTCAAGGGCTACATCAGGTCCAAAAACAGATCCAGACGCAAGTGCTGGCACCCCAACTGCGCCAATCTCTGAAGATCCTTCAAGTCCCGGCTCTTGAGCTACGTAATACCATTCTGGGAGAGCTACAGTCGAACCCAACGCTCGAGGAACTCCCCATGGACGGAATCAGTATTGAGGAGGGAAGTGAGACGGATCGGACTCCAGAACGGGAAACCGATGGAAAGGAACTTAATTTTCTTGATGACCACACCGCACTTAGTCAACTCAATGAGGATCTGAGGGAATTCTATGCTGAGGAAAATGCTTTCACTCGCTACACCAACGAGGACACAAAAAAAAGACAGTACTTTTTCGATTCTCTGACCTCCGAAACCTCACTTCAGGAGCATCTTATGCGACAAGCAGAGATGAGCGACATCGATCCGGAAGTAATCACAGCATTTGAATTCATTATTGGAAGCCTGGATGATAAGGGCTTTCTTACCTCCTCACTTTCCGATATCTCACTTCTTGCGGCACTCCCACTTGCTACCATAGAGAGTGCACAAACCCTCCTTCGGAGTCTTGACCCTCCCGGTATCGGTTCTTCTAGTGTTCAGGATTGCCTACTCATCCAACTCAATCTGGAAGGTAAAAAGGACAGCCTCGCAGGACAAATCATTACGGATCATTTTGGGCTCCTACTCAGAAATCGGATCCCTGAACTCGCCCGCCAAACCGGTAATAATGTCGAAGCTGTGCGAAAGGCTATCGAAGAGATATCCGCCCTTGATCCTGCTCCCGGAAGGCGTTTTGGCGAAGACAGCAATCGCGTCGTGATTCCGGATGTTCGAATCTTCAAGGAAGAAGATGAATGGATCGTCACGATGAATAGCGACTTTATCCCTAGGTTGAATTTGAGCGACACCTATAAGAACCTTATAGCCAAAGGATGTTTACCGCCCAAGGAAAGAGATTACATTAAAGACAAGATAAAATCCGGACGATTCCTCATCAACTCGATCGAGCAACGTCAGAACACGGTGGAGCGAATCGCTCGTGAAATCCTCATCTTTCAGAAGGATTTTTTTGAGAGCGGAGTATCGAAATTGCAACCACTGACTATGAGTCGCGTAGCCGAAATCGTGGGTGTACATGAAACGACCATCAGTCGTGCAATTGCAAATAAGTATATGGAAACACCTCACGGCGTCTTCAGTTTCAAGTACTTCTTCACTACGGGTTACACATCCCACTCCGGCGAAACGGTTGCCAATACATCAATCAAGGACCTAATCGCAAAAATAATCGAGAGCGAGAATCCAATGAAACCATTGAGTGACCAAAAAATTGTCAATGAACTGGCTTCTCGTAACATTAGGATAGCCCGGCGAACAGTGGCCAAGTACCGTGAAGAATTACAAATTCCTCCCACCAATCTTCGGCGACAATATAACTAGTCGGTCATTAAAATCTTCAGCTGAACTCTACCGGTGTGAATCTTCCTGACAGAATTCTGTTTCTCGATGCCAGCTCTCTACAAACTCATGTTGGTATCTTCGAAGAAGGTCGGTGGCTATACCACCATAGATCAGATAAGGAAGCACTTAATTCTGTTTTCCAAGGAACCCGAAACTGTCTGGACCACACCGGCCTGAAGCTCCTCGATCTTCAAGGATTTGTATTCTGTGCGGGTCCAGGATCCACTCTTGGGATTAGAATCACGACCATGGCTATTAATGGCTGGAAGAGCTTTCCCTCCCATCAAAACATTCCTGTTTTTAAATACTATAGCCTAGAGGCAGTTGCCTGTCTCTTAATTGAAAAAGGCACTTCCACTCCTTTTACACTCGTATCTGATTTTCGGAAAGACTTGTGGAATCATCTCGATGTGGACGGGGATGGCAACCTCTCACCCATCAAGGTGATAGGGCGTGAGGAAGCAGAGCGCATATCTCATCTCCTACTTCATATCCGACAGCGAAATCAATGGCTCGAACCTCCTGGGAATGCTACTACTATTCCCTATTCTCTTAAAGATCTTCCCGAAGTCATTCTCAAATACCAACTCCTCCTGAGGGTCTCATCCGCTGAGGCCTTCGCCCCTTAGAAAACCAAATACAAACCCTGGAACCCAAATTGAAAAAGGATGATCAGGCATCCAGGCAACTCTGCGCATGGAACACTTGGCTTTCTCTTTCCAAATTGAACTTGGATCAAACTGTCTTACAGAATGGGAAATTCGAAGTCCTTAGTCATATCGTAATTCAACTTCTCGACGGCAAAGAGAGATGGTTCAACCACATTGAAAAAATTGCTAAAGCGATAGCTCCTTCACTGACTTATGGAAAAGAAATCGATATTGCATTCCTCAACTCGGAGGGAATTTCTTCGTAATAGCGCCCACGGAATCGGACTTCTAACTTCGTATCAATTAGTACCTTCTTTCTTTACACATACCACCTTGACGGGTTCCCCAAGCCTGGCAAAGGATCGAAAAGTAATCGTCCTGATTCAACTTGTTGGAGGTAACGACGGTTTAAATACAGTAGTTCCATTCCGTGATTCCAACTATTTTCGACTCAGACCTACTCTTGCCCTCACTGAAAAAGAGCTAATTCCTGTTAGCAAAAATTTAGCTTTAAATTCTGCTCTAAAACAGTTAGCCGAGCTTCACCTGGATGGGAAAGTCTCCATCATCCAAAATGTCGGTTATCCAAATCCGAATCGGAGTCATTTCCGATCCTCGGAAATCTGGGAAACAGCATCAGATAGCGATGAATTTGTCTCCACTGGCTGGCTAGGTCGCTATTTTGACAATCACTGTACTAATGGTTCATCCTCCGACCATCCTTTGGCGATCCATATCGGCAAACAGTTGCCCCAGACATTTCGATCAAGCGAATCTCATATTATTTCTGGAAGCACTCGAGAATTTCAACGTAGCGTCCGGGACAATTTGGTCGACCTATATGGAAACTTACCCACCTCTTCAACTCACGGTGAAAATCTGAAATCCCTCCAGCACAGGTTAAGGAAAAGGGTCGTAACAGAGGAGAAAATACGGTTTATCACTGAAAAATATCTTCCACATATCGACTATCCTCGGTCACGTCTCAGTGCAGATCTAAAAAGTGTTGCGGCGTTAATTGTTGGGGGCTTGGAAACTCGTGTATTTTTTGTCTCTCAGAGTGGTTATGACACCCATACTAACCAGGCAAATCCTCACCGTAGACTCCTTCAAGAGCTCTCTTCAGCGATGGCTGCATTTCAAAAAGACCTCGCAGCGAATCACCTAGAAAACCAAGTCCTAACCTTGACTTTTTCTGAATTCGGGCGCCGTCCTCGCGAGAATACCAATGGAGGAACGGATCATGGGACTGGCGCCCCACTCTTTGTCATGGGTAGCCAAATTAATAAAGGCATAGTCGGGACAGCACCTTCTCTCGACCTAGACCCCACTCAAGACTTACAATTTTCTACTGATTTTCGGCAGGTGTATTCCACCATTCTAGAAAAATGGTTACAATGCTCCAGCCATTGCATACTCACTCGGACTTTCTCTCCTTTGGATTTTATATGAGGCCTTTCAAAGCACTATTCCTACTTTAAATGTTTCTAAAGATTCTGGTTCTTGTCAGGCTCTAACTAGGAAATAGGTTCACTGTTATGGCTTTATCCTCTAAGGAGGAAATCACTCACCCATTCTAGCATTAAGCCGTTCAAACCTCATCACAGCACTATCCGAATTCCCCGACGCAAATAAGTAGGAACATCGAGATCCTCATCATCGTATATATTGGGATCAGTCGTTTCGAAATATCCTCTTTGTTCTTCATCCCTGCAGAAATCGAACTCCTCCTGTTCCCGTTTCACCGAATTATTCTTTCGAATCAGCTTTGAACGGTGGACGGGTTTCAGCCGGGCTTCCGTCTCTAATTCTGGATTCTTGGCTTCGGACCGCCTGTTCTTAACCGACGCCAAGCTTTTGGAAGGACGATATCGACCGCGTCCTTCGATATCGGTTGTTCCTAACACACAAATACTGAGACTTGCCGATAGATTCTCATCGATTGTCGCCCCGATCAAAGTGCTCTCCTTGCTTCCAAATTTATCCGCGACAATCGTAAGGATCTCATTTACTTTGGCCATCGTAAGGTCAGTTCCCCCTGAAAGATTTACAATCAAGTTATCAGCCCGTTTGGAAAACTCTGGTGTATGAAGCAGGGGACAGAGCATTAAATCGTTGACTGCTCCACCCACAAAATCGTCACCACTCCCTTTTCCCATTCCGAAGAGCGTCTTGCCGCCTCGGGATTCAAAAACCTTTTTAAGGGAAGAAAAATCGATATTAATCAAACCAGTCTCAAACAGCATTGAGCAAATCGATTGGATACCCTTGGTAATCCATTCATCAGCCAATGAAAATGCTTCCAGAACGGTTGCATCTTCATCCGCCTGTTGAAGAAGAATATCATTTGGTAAAGGAATTACGGCGTGGCATATCTTCCGCAATGAAACCAGGCTATCCTCAGCCTGCCGATGGCGCCGTGAGCCTTCGAGAGTAAATGGAAGAGTGACAAATGCAATCACAACTGCTCCGGCTTCAACTGCTGTCTCCGCCACTATGGGTGTACTTCCACTTCCCGTACCGCCTCCGAGACCAGCAATCAAAAAGATCAAGTCAGCTCCTATTACGACTTTTTTAATACTATCGCGATCGGCCTCAGCCGCCTCTCTTCCTATCTTAATCTCTCCCCCAGCTCCTAAACCTCGAGTAATGGGCTTACCGATCATCAGTTTCTCGCTAATCGGAGAAGAAGCCAATACTTGGCCATCGGTATTGACCGCAGCTAAATTCACCCCTCCTAGGTTATCGAGTTTCAGCCGATCGACAGTATTGTTCCCAGCCCCCCCTACACCGATGACCTTTACTTTAATCAGATCGCTGGCCGCTTTGTCCTCCGACACTTCGTTGAAATCTTTCGAGTTCCCCTCCTCTATTTTCCTGTCCATCATACAAGATTGAAAATCCTTGCGACTTTCTTCATCAATCCATCGGATGGATTTTCTTCCGTTTCGGTTTGCTGAGCCGTTAGTCCATAGTGCAACAATCCTAAAACAGTGCTATACTCGGGCTTTCGCAAATCCTCGCGTACCCATAAGGGATTCTCTCCTGCCCTCACCGTAACGCCCAAAATACTTGTTCCTAAGGAAATAAGACCTTCCATACGAGAACCCCCTCCAGTTAATATCACCCCAGCCGGTACCTGATCCGCGGTCAACAAAGGACCGAATTCCTTCAACAGAATCCCGAACAGCTCGACTGCCCTAGCATTTAAGATCTTATAAATAGCCAGTTTCGGTATCGGACGGTCCCCAATAGTTAGATCCCCAATCAACCAAACATAATCTCCTTTGTCAGAATCATCTATTTCCGCCTTGCCAAAATCCAGCTTAAGTTTTTCAGCCTGTTTAGCACTTATCCGAAGTCCCAGACTCAAGTCGTTAGTAAAGTGATCACCACCTATTCCAACTACTCCGGTCTTCAGGATTCTCCCCCCACGGTAAAGAACATAGTCGGTCGTCCCACAGCCCATATCCAAGACTAATACACCATGCTTCTTCTCGGACTCTGTCGCAATCATCGATCCAGATGCAATACTCGATACGATCATATCCTGTACCGGCACACCATACGCATTAATTACATGCAGATGGTCACTTATCTTTTTTTCATCTGCATGCAAATGCCAATAACATACTTCTATCTGATCGCCTCGCATCCCGATTGGCTTCTCCACTGCGCGCCCATCCAGTAGGAAACCACACTGAACATGGTGGATAAATACTCTGCCCTGGGGAAGTGCCTTCCTCTTTGCCTCCTCAACTCCCCGCCTGATATCTTCCACTCGAACAACGTTACTAGAAGAACTTACAGTAACTGATCCTCTATTGGAGAATCCCGCTAAATGGGAACCCGATTGAGAAAGGTATACACCCTCAATAGGCACTCCCGCACTCTTCTCAGCGGAACTAATGGCTGCATGGGTAGAATTACTGACGGATCGAAAGTCTGTTATTTCGCCTTTCTTCACTCCTACGGCCGTCGATTGACCCAAGCCGATAATATTTAAGCTTCGTTCTCCAATCAACTGACCAACGAGAGCGACCACCTTAGAAGTCCCAATTTCTACTGCTCCAATAAACTGCCTCTGTGTCATGGATTGGAATGCATTCTCGGGTTCAGTTTTGAGTAAAACTCAACCACCACTTGATCACCCTTGGAAAGATCCACTCGTTTCAGGTACTGTATCCCCCAATCTTTTGCTTGCTTCAGGATTCGATTAAGCTTCTCTAGCTGTGCAGGAAATTCAACAGGAGAGAATGCAATTTCTCGGACATTATCACTCCGTATTTTTATCATTCCACGGTATGCATTTCCTTCGCCCAGATAATCTTCGCAAGATACAACCCGCCATCCTTCGATCATTCCAAGATGTCGGTTTCTTGTAACGTCGAGAAGATCAACTATTCGGCTAATACCATCAACCTTACGGATTCCGTTCTTTTCACGAACAAATTTTACCCCGCCGATGTACGGAAGTGTGTTGATAGACTCAGGCAAATAGTTCCAACCCTTGAAAACCACACCATCACGTCCTACAAGAAAGTCTTCGTGAGATAGTTTGTCAGCTTTAGTTCTCACTCGTAGAATGGGGTCCCTCTCCTTAACGGAAATGTGAATTTCATCAGGAAATCGACGGGTAACAGTAGCAGATTTAATCTGCCGGAAATTCTCCAATCGACCCTTTATCTCGTATATATCCACATCCATCATGCCTGTTTCCGGACTGATCTCTATCCACTTGTCAGCCCAATCGGAATCAAGCACGCCGTCCGATCCAAATTTTATGCTCCTTAAATTTTCGGACGTCTTCGAGCTAATCACTTTCTTGCCTTCAACAAAAATTTGGTAACCTCCGTACCCAAATCCGGTCAACACTCCCATCCCAACCAAAGTTATGGTTACCTTCCTAAACAAAGACACCCGCTGACGTCGCCGTGCAAATCGGGTAACTAATTCCTTTTCAGCCGTCTGACTAATGTCACGCCACGATCTTGCTTCCGAAGAACCCTTCTTTTCTGTCTTCTTCTTCATCATAAAACCTCGTCCCAATCTCTTCCCAATAACAGTACTTCAGGTCGTAGATCGATTCCTCTATTTCGGCGTACTTCTTCCCTCACATCCTTGATCAGTGCTATAACGTCCGCACAAGTTGCATTGCCGCGATTGACGATGAAGTTTCCGTGCAGATTTGATATCTCGGCTCCCCCCACACGTCTTCCTTTAAGTCCTAGCTCATCGATAATCTGGCCAGTATATTCACCAGCTGGATTCTTAAAAATACAGCCGGCATTTCGCCCTCCTGGTTGTGACTTCTTCCGCTCACGTGCAAAGTGCTCCAGCTTCTCTTTAATCGTCCGCTCAACTTCTTCTGTATCCGCCCGAAGAATAGCACTCAATACCACAGAGTTTTCTAGTTCGCGACATTCACGATAACCCACTTGAAACCAATCACGCCTTTCCTTCTTTAGCTCACCATCATATCGAATAAATTCTACCTCTTCAATTAGATCAAAGATTCGACTTCCCATGGCTCCTGCATTCATTGCCAATCCACCGCCCAAAGTTCCCGGAATACCCTCAAGAAACTCAAATCCCGACAGTCCAAGTTTGCAAGCCACCCTGCAAATCTCCTTTAACCTCGCACCTCCTCCGGCGTATATTCGGCCATCCGCTTCCGAACTAATCCCCCTCCAATACTTTCGATTGAGTCTTACAATCATCCCATTGAATCCCTCGTCGGGAACAAGCAAGTTCGAACCCCTCCCGATAAAAAAGATTGGCTTTCCGCGATCTCGAGCCCCTTCAATTGCAATCCGTAGATCATTAACAGATCCAGGTTCAATATAGTAACGCGCCTTTCCCCCAACGCCAAATGTAGTCATCTTGGCGAGAGAGACGTCCAGCTCCAGAAGTGAATGGTTGCTCAACATTCCTTTCAACTCATCCCACCACTCGGTATCCGAAATTGCCTTCAACATTGAATCACCCCTTAATAAAAGCCGATCCCATTCCAAGCAGGATAAGAATTATATGTACAAGATCTTGCATCGCATCAGACTGATATCTCAACCTTCCCTGTAGTAATCCTATTACTAGATCCCGAAGCAATTTGCTCAAGATCTTCCGCGATAACATCGGAAGTTTTTTTATTTTCTAATCTCTCGAGGTCCTGCCTCATACTTCTGAGACGTTCGTCGTTACCTATTAGATCCAACACTGCACCTGTCAACTTACCGATAAATCTCTGCTCTAGCACCACACATCCCCCCTTCACCTGAAGATAATGCGCATTTGCGATTTGATGATCGTCTGCTGCATAAGGATAGGGAATGAGAATTGCGGGAACTTGGCATTGAATCAGCTCGGCTATGGTACCGGCCCCAGCCCTGGAAACAACTAGATCAGCACTCGATAAAACCTCGCCCATTCGATTCGTGAACGGTATAAAATGGGCCTTGATCCGTTTCCCGTTTTTGCCCTCGACCTCCTTCAGTTTTTCATGCCCTTTACCTAATCCAGTAACACAATACAGACTTACTCCCTCCATTGCCAAATCTTCCAGGCATTGGCTTGCCCAATCATTAAGCGCCTGAGCACCCTGACTACCTCCAACGATGACAACTAGCTTTCCTTTTTCTGTGATCCCAATTTCTTCTCGGGCTTCTACCCGCGGAATTTTCTGAATTTGCCTGCGTACCGGATAACCAAAATGCCTAACCTGACTTGCTCTCTTCTGCCAAGGAACTGTAACCTCTTCTGGAAGGTATATTCGCAAAGCAAATCGTGCCAAAATTCGAATTGCTTTGCCTATCACTCGATTAGCCTCGTGGAGTACTAGGGGACATTTACGGAAGAATGCAGCAACCGCGATTCCACCGGAAGCAAATCCGCCAAACGCCATTACCGCTTCCGGCTTAACCTTACAAAAAAACCGGAGCGCAAACACCGTTAACCGGATTTGACCGAAGATGAAATAGATCAACCCTAGAGGGTTACCTGACAAGGGCGAACCGGGAGCCCGGACAAATTCGAGTTGGGGGTAGTCCTCAATCAGACGAGCGTCAACCTGTTTTCGGCTGATAACAAGCCAACAGTCGTGTCCGCGGTCTATGAGCACTTCTGCAACTGAGATTCCTGGGGAGAGATGTCCCCCTGTTCCTCCGCACGAGATTACGAATCGACTCATAGATGCATCGGCTTGATGGGTGGGATCCGACTCCACCTTCGGAAACAGTTTAAGAGAATACCAACCAAAATAAAAGTCGCCACTAAATTAGATCCACCATAGCTCAAGAAGGGAAGAGAAAGCCCTTTTGTCGGCAGACATCCCGTTACCACTGCAAAGTTTAGAAGCGCCTGGACCGAGATCATCAGGAGTGCACCACACGCCAGGATATAGTAGAAAAGATTCGGAGCTTTTCGCAGTTGTCTAATTCCCGTTAAGAATAAAACCAGGAAAATAATGACAACACCCGATGTGCATACAAAGCCCAGCTCCTCTCCAACAATGGGAAAGATAAAATCTGTATGAGCCTCGGGCAAAAAAGCTCTTTGTTGACGCCCATTTCCTATCCCGACACCTCCCAATCCACCCGCTGCAAAGGCCAACATAGCCTGCCAGACTTGGTAAGTAGCATCGGAACGATTGCCCTCTATATCAAAAAAGGTTACCACTCTCCTCATCCGGACAGGATCTGCAGCAATTGCGGCAAAAAAAAGGAACAAGCCTATTAAAATCGTAGGGAGGAGAAAAACCAGACGTGCTCCACCTAAAAAGAGAAGAATGAATCCAACAAATGCAACGATGAATGCGGTCCCATAGTCTGGCTCCAGAAGGATGAGTAAAGACGTTATCCCGATTATTCCACCCGGGATTAGAAACCCTCTTCGAAGTGAGTCCATGCGGCGCTGATTTAAGGCTAAATAGTGTGCCAACACAAACACCAGACCGATCCTAGAAAAATCAGAGACTTGCAAATTTATTAGACCCAAATCCAGCCATCGCCGTGCCCCATTAACACTCACACCGATCCCTGGAACTAAAACAATGGTCAGTGAAACCAATAAGGCCCCCGCTAATACCCATGTCACTGAACGCAGCTCCTCCAGATCGATAAAATAGGTAATCATTCCTGCTATAGCAGCTGCTACAAACCAGAGTGCCTGTTTCCCAACCAAATAATAGGATCCCCCCAAAGAACTCTGGGTCACACTCGAAAGTATAATAAGGCCAAATAAAGTTAATCCAATAGCACCCCCCCCGATGATAAGGGCGGGCAGTCTTCTTCCTGCTACCCCGATTTGACTATTTGAATTAGCGTGCATTATCTGCTCTTTGGAAGTCTCGCCTTATGAGGATATCTGTATCGATTGAATCTCAGGAATACTCTTGTAATCTGTTCCTCGAGGTGTTTTTGAGCAACGTCCTGTTCAAACCCAGCTACTCCTCATCCGCCTCGAGAGGCACCACTGGGATTTCCAGTTCGTCCTCTTGCATGTCAAGTTCCTCCAAGGATGGAGGTAGCTCTAAAACGGGCTTGATCTCGGGAGGTTTTGGCTTTTTCTCCTCAATGTTCTCTCGGATCAACTGGCCACTATCAAGAACAGAAGGCGATGAATCTTTGTCCTCGCTATCAACAATCAGTTCCTGCCCAACTTTAAGTTTGGTAGGATCCGTTATATTGTTCTTCCGCATCAATTCCACAGTTTCCATCCCGTACCAAGTGGCGATCCCACTCGGCGTTTCACCACTTGCCACAGTGTGAATTATTTCGCCTTGGCCCAGCTCACGCTCTTCTTCACTCACATTTACCTGTGGTACCGAATCCTTTAGGTCCATAGCATAAGCTCCGCGAAGATTAAGCTTCTGCCCGGCATATATCGTGTCTCCCCTCAACCCGTTATCCCTCTTCAGGTTTTCCAAAGGAACTCCCGACCGAACTGCGATACCCGAGAGAGTGTCTCCCGTTTGTACTATGTATTCTAGCGAGGAATCATTCGCTCCAGTTGATTTGTTGAAGTCTTCCTCTCCGTCGAACAAATTCGAGCGGTCAGGAACATTGATTTCGTCTCCCTCATAGATAGTTTCATCTCGAGCGATATCATTAATTTGGATCAGCTCATCAAGAGAGATCCCATGCTGATTCGCTATCGTCCAAAGGTTATCTCCACTCTTTACCTTGTAGGTTGACACTTTCGG
Source organism: Candidatus Moanabacter tarae (assembly GCA_003226295.1). NCBI lineage: Bacteria > Pseudomonadati > Verrucomicrobiota > Opitutia > Puniceicoccales > Candidatus Moanibacter > Candidatus Moanibacter tarae. Next base: position 1,588,675 of record CP029803.1, read on the forward strand.
CTCCAAAGCGACGTCAAGTGATTGTAGAATACTCATGTCGGAATCAGGATCTCGCTCCGGTCGTGTGGGGACATAACGTTCAGGTTGGCTCGCTAAGGGTGTTGCTTCCATTAGACCAGCATTATAGGATGGATCCAGTTCCCCGCTTAGAGCCTCCTCGGTAATCGGCTCGTCATTTCCGGCCAATACACCTCCCGAAGTATCAGAGACCTCCGCCAACTCTGGCGTTGTCTGACACGCCGGAAGAATAAATAAAAGACTGATGACAAAAACATGCAGTCCAAACACCAAGCCGAATATCCTAATCAGTTTCATGAGTAGATTTTATAGAATTTATGGATTTTCATTACTATCAAATTTGAAAAATCAACTGTCACTATATTAATATCCCTATCATATCTAGGCCCATTAATTTTTGATTTAACGTATCGCTATGCGAATGGTGACGCATCATACCGTAAGGAAGAACTAGGAAATCTGTCAGAATAGGAAGCCGGTCGATATTTCAAATTCGACACCGTATTTTCAAAACAATCTCCCCGATCAAAAAAATCCCGGAACATATCTAAACTCGAGAACCCGGGACTGAAAAGGATAACATCACCCGGCTTAGCCGCCTCGAAGGCAGCATTGACAGCATTGGGAAGTGAACCAAACCGAGTCCAATCTACACTAAATCCATCTAGTAGAGAACCAACTTGAAGTGCCGTCTCTCCAATTAAGTAAGCTTGCTGGACCTGCCGTGCCATATCCTCGACAAACCCATTAATGTCACCACCTCGCCATTTTCCGCCACCGATCCATAAGACTGGTTTCTTAAAATTGGATACTGCAGCTCTGGTAGCTGAAAAATTGGTCGCTTTGGAATCATTCCATATCTCGACTCCGTCGATCTCTGCTGTCTTCGCTAACCTGTGATTCCTCGCCGGAAAGCGCTCAGCAGCATTACGGAGTGCCTCCTCCGGAAGCGATTCGATGCCCCAATAGGTCCTCGCCATCGTTAGATTCTCTTTTTGGGAAAGAAGCGAAAATACTGATCCTCTAGGTAGGTCCCAATCCGCTTGGGTAGCCCCCTCAACAACGGTGGTAAAATCTGGGAGCTGGAAACCGAATTTTTCCGCCGCTTCCGCTACACTCGCACCAGCTAGAAAGAATGAGTGCGACAGCCTTTCCACAAGATTCCATTTATCCGAAAAGTACCTTTCCATTGAGTCATATCGATCCAGATGATCCTCGTGAAAATTCGTCCAAATCAAAGCATCGGGTTGGAAAAATTCTAGAGCTCCTGCTTCGAATGAGCTGACCTCGCAAATAGCTAGTACATTCTCACAATCAATCCTTCCACAGATCCGGGACAGGGGAGAACCATTGTTGCCAACAACCACCGCATCGATTCTATAGCGCTTAAGAGCGTATACGAGAAACTCAGCCAGAGTCGTTTTCCCATTCGTACCAGTAACGGCAATTGCTTTTCCCTTCCAGAATAGTGATGCAAAATCCAGCTCTGTGAGGCAATGACACCCCGCCTGCCTTGCTTCACTTAACCATGGGTGATCAAAATGAAATCGCGGGCTATAGATTACTAATCGGTGACCTTTTGCGGTCCTTTCATCGAACTGTGTTCGCACGCCCGATGCCGACCGTTCATCGTAGCACAAATAATCTACCTCTAAAGAAGAAAGGAGGTTTGCCACGGCATGACCGCTCACCCCATGTCCAAAAATAGCCACCGGTTCCTCTAGAAACGACATGATCGCGGGTGGGACTAATGTCATCGTTTTCATCTCCTACTCGAGTTTTAGGTAGTTGTTAATCTTTCGCTAATTTGAATCCTTATCGGAGCTTAAGGGTGGCGAGTCCGAAAAAGGCAAAAATGAGGGAAAGAATCCAGAATCGGACCACAACTTTAGATTCCACCCATCCTTTTAATTCGAAATGATGATGCAATGGGGCCATTCGAAAGATCCGTTTTTTTCGAGTTTTGAATGAAACCACCTGAATAATAACTGATAAAGCTTCTATAACAAAAATTCCTCCGACTAAAACTAGAGTCATGGGTTGGTGAATCATAAGTGCAATAGCTCCGATTAGACCACCCAATGCAAGTGATCCAGTGTCTCCCATAAATACCTCTGCTGGATGGGCGTTGAACCAGAGGAAAGCTAGGCTGGCGCCCACTGTCGCTGCACACACCACTGCGAGTTCACCAGAACCTGAAACATTACTCACCAGAAGATAGTCAGCGATGATGGCGTGACCCGCAGCATAAGCCATAATCGCGTAGACAAGAAAAACACTGATGGTACATCCAATCGCTAGACCGTCTATTCCATCCGTCAGGTTGATCGCATTACTTGAACCGGCTAAAACGAGGAAGAAAAATGCAGCAAGGAACCAGAACGGAGCATTTTCAAACAGGGGAGTCTTTAGAAAGGGAATCCAAATTTCAGCGGCCTTCGAAGAAGAGGGCTCGTGAGTCAATAGAAACCCCAACGCACATAGGGTGATAAAGGCTTGAGCGATTAATTTGATACTGCCAGGTATCCCGCGGCTGCTTTGTTGCTTCACTTTTTTGAAGTCGTCGATAAAGCCTACCAGAGTCAGCCCAGAAAAAACGAACAGGGCAACCAACACATATATGTTGGGCCGGGCCCAAAGCACTGTACTTACGGTAAGGGAGAGAAAAATCAGCAACCCACCCATAGTAGGAGTATTTCGCTTATCAGCATGAAGCTCTGCTAACCTTCCGACTTCACTGCTACTTCTTAATTCCTGTGCCAACCCCAAACCTCTCAATCTAGCAAGGAGCCAAGGTCCAACCATGAAACCAATCATGAGAGCAGTAGCCGTCGCCAATACGCTGCGTAAAGTAATATAACGAAAGAGCCGGAAGGGACCAAAAATAGCCTCGTAATCTGCCAGGTAACTCAGCATGCCTCCTCCCCTCTATCGTCCATATCGCTGATTGATTCGGGCACCAGTCTCTCCAGTTGAAAACTCCGGCTTCCTTTGATGAAAACAGCGCCTCGGAAAAACCTCAGGATACCCCGAGCCTCTTCTACTGAATCCTTTAGGATAATCTGAGATTCCTGAGCCCCTGAGGCAAGCAACCCCTCCTTATATTGCTCGGATTCGTCTCCTATCAAAACAACTCTATCTTCGCCTCTCAGAACCAGTTTCTCCCCGACCTCACGATGAAACTGTGAGGAGAGTTCACCTAATTCCGCCATACCTCCGAGGATGTAAAGACGGGCCATCTCCGGTGGAGCGAAAATGTCGAAAGCATCGAATGCATCCAACATTGAGGTAGGATTTGCGTTGTAACAATCAACATAGTAGAGTTGCTCTCCGCGAACTACGCCTTCACCTCTAAAAGGGGAAGGTTTCCACCTCCGTAGGCCCTCTCTAATCTCCTCATCGCTTCGTCCAAGAACTGTTGCAGCTACTATTGCCAGCGCTGCATTAGCCAACATCCCAGGACTAAAACAGGATATTTCGAAGCGGCGTTGGGACAAAGGCGGCTGCCGAAGTTCAATCCAACAGACACCCTTTGCGGGAGTGTGGCGAAAGTGATTCCAATAGACTAACTTACCATTAAGCTGTGGGGTTGCTTCCGAGAGAGCACTCGGAACCAAGATAACTGATGTGGCTAAAAAATCTTCAAAGTCGGAGAATTTCGCACAAGAACCAGGAAATATTACATTCCCGTCTGGGCGCGTGTACTTACCTAGCTGAGCCTTTTCTGTCGCAATTTTCTCTATCGTACCAAAATTACCAATATGTGCCGGAGCCACTCCTGTGATAAGGCTTTCGTTGCAATCGATTAGCCTAGCTAGAAATTCAATCTCACCGGGAGAGTTCGATCCGGCTTCCACTACAGCAAAATGATGACGGAAGGGATCAATCTCCAAGAGTGTCAAGGGCACTCCTATATGATTGTTACTATTATCCTTTGTCCTATGAACCCCTGTGTCACCTAATAACTTCGCCAGTAATTCTTTGGTTGAAGTTTTGCCACAGCTTCCGGTAACGCCTATAACCGGATGGGGAAATCTACGCCGCCAGGTTGCGGCGATCCTCTGTAGGGATCGCAAGGGATCATCCACCTTCAGTTGAGGCAATCGAATCTGATTGTTGACCCTCGTAACCATGGCTCCCGAAGCACCCCTAAGACGGGCGGATTCAAGAAAATCATGCCCGTCTCGACTATCCGTCTTGAGTGCGACAAAAAGATCACCATTTTTTATCTTTCGGGTATCAATCGAGAATCCTGATACCTTTTGCGGACGGCCTTGAACCCAACGTCCTAAAGCCCATTCCCTTAACACATCTGTATCAAACTCGGGCATATTCGATGTTCAACTTTCGGTGTCTACAACTCACTGTTATACAGAATCTTCGGGCAATGCCCTCCCTTAGGAGAGCCCTCGTAGAGTGGTATGGGTGATTTTTCTCTAATAGTGAATCTGCCATGTCTTGAAATCTCAGCCTATCTTCGCCTAGTAGTTTCCATTTATTTTGTTCCTAAACCCAGTTTCTCTTAGCTTTCACTAATTCTAGGGCCACCAGATTATCGTTGAAAGGTACTGTCGAATCGTTAAATTCCTGAAAAGTCTCGTGCCCTTTACCCGCAATCAGAAGAGAATCCCCACTCTCTGCCTCACTGATTGCGAGACGGATTGCCTCGCGCCGATCCTCCACGAATTCAATCTGGTCCTCTTGGTCGACACCCTTCTTCATATCAGAAAATATGTCCCCGATAAATTCACTCCGAGAATTATCAGAAGTAGCCCACGATCGATCACTATTTCTTATAACTGAACGAGTCATCAGCGGGCGTTTTTCCCGATCTCGGTCCCCTCCACACCCGAAAACAACCATAACTTTGCCTTTGGTGATGTTTCGCAACATCACCAGCACATTTGTGAGCGCATCATGAGTGTGGGCGTAGTCAACTAATACATTGAAGGGCTGTCCCACATCAACTCGCTCTAGCCTGCCTGGTACACCTGGAAAATAGGCCAGACGGTCGGCCAGCGGCTCAAGATCGTAGCCGAGAGCGTAACAAACTCCCAGAGAAGCTAGGCTGTTATTCAAGTTAAAACGTCCTAAGAGCGAAGTGCTGACTCTTTTTTCTCCTTCCGGCCAACATAGGGTAAACTGGCATCCTCGGTCATCGAACTCCACTTCTTTAGCTCTCAAGTCAGCTCGCGTATCCTCTCCAACTCGAATCACCTGCATATCATCGGGTATATCTGTGACTAATTTTTTTCCGTAGGGATCGTCGATATTGACCACCGCGATTTCGGGAACTCTGCCAATACCGCCATTGAAAAGCCGTTGTTTTACCTCGAAATAACTATCCATGGAAGAGTGGTAATCGATGTGATCTCGTGTAAGATTGAGGAAAACACTGACTCGAAATCCAATTCCATCGACCCGTCGTTGATCGATACCGTGTGAGCTCACCTCGAGTATACCATAACGACAACCCGACTTTCGCATCTGGTCTAGCATAGCGTGCATCTCAATTGGATCAGGCGTGGTCTGACTCGAAGGTATCGTTCGGTTCCCCAGGTAATATTTTATGGTTCCGATTATCCCCGCTTCCTCCTTGGCTTCCCGCAAAAGAAAGCTGACTAGAAAAGAAACCGTGGTCTTGCCATTTGTTCCTGTTATCCCGACTAGCTCTAGATCCTCCTCCGGAAAACCGGAGAAGCGACGAGCGACTTCTGCCATTACTTTTCTGATGTCTCCTACCTCGATAAGAGAAACATTACCAAGCTTCTTTACCGTTTCCTCTGTTACAATCGCCCGCGCCCCACGTTCGATCGCCTCTTGGATAAATAAGTTCCCATTCGTTCGCAATCCCTTGATTGCGAAAAACAAGGAGTCCGGGCCAGTTTTTCGGCTGTCCATACTAATTCCTTCTACCACCGTATTCCAATTGCCAAAAAAGGAACGCACCGGCAGATCCCTGAATAGGGTTTTCAGATCTCTAGCAATCGATCGCGAGCCATCTCTTCCCGTTAAGGCTCCGCTGGAAGACACACAGTTCAATCTATTGCCTCCTTCCAAACGTACAGTTCCTTTGTTCTCGTTTCGGGCTTAATCCCATAGTATCGGATAAGATTCTCAGCCAAGGATCTAAAAATTGGCGCTGCTATTCGGCCACCGTAGGGCACTCCTCGAACCTCAGGTTCGTCAATAATCACGCTTATCAAAAATCTAGGGTTACGGGCTGGGAAAAAGCCGATAAAGGAGGCAATATGGTGTTGAGGAGAATAACGACCATTGACAATCTTCCGTGCTGTACCCGTTTTCCCTGCTACATCGTATCCATTAATCGCTGCCTTGGATGCAGTCCCCTCAGGAGAAACGGCTTTTTGCAACACTTCTCTCATCGTCCAGGCAGTTGCTTCACTGATAACACGCCTCCGCGCTTTCGGTTCGTAGCGCACCACCGTATTCCCCACCTCGTCAAAAACACGTCGCAAAAGCTGGGGAGCCATCAGAATTCCACCGTTTGCAATGACGGACATCGCAAAGTGAATTTGTAACACTGTTACACCGACGGCATGACCAATCGGGAGCCGGCTGATTGTCAAACCATCCCAATCGCTTACCGGATGCAGGAGACCTCTAACCTCACCACCGAGCCGAATATTTGTTTCTTCTCCAAATCCAAACGAAGAAGCGTAACGCCGTAGCCCTTTTTTACCTAGAAGCATTCCGAGCTGCGCAGCTCCCCGATTGCTTGATTTAGAGATGATCTCCCTGACCGTTAGGAAATCGAAAGGATGGTCATCAACTGGGAGTTGTACCATCTTTCCCTGGAAACGGACTGCGTTTATGCTGCAGTCTACCTTCGTGTCAGGATCCACAATCCCTTCATTCAATACACCGCTTGCTGTCACAATTTTGAAGGTGGAACCTGGTTCAAAAATATCTGTAAGCGCCCGATTTCGATGACTTCCGATTGGATACTTCCAAAATAGATTGAGATCATATGTGGGTGTATTTGCCATGGCCACAATACGACCCGTAGGAGGCTCACTTACAATAATGGTTGCAGCATTCGGGCTATAGGTTTTTACGAGAATTCCAATCTCTTCTTCGACTATGTGTTGGACAAATGAATCTATCGTGGTTTCAAGGTTAAGCCCATCTCTTGGGAATACTTCTCTGGATCTAAAATGGGGTAATTCACGTCTGCGTCCATCACGTTCCGTCTCCCTCCACCCATCCTGGCCACGAAGATAAAAATCCATCTGTTTTTCAAGTCCGATCGTCGCAAGACCTTCCCAGTTGACAAAGCCGACCACATGAGCGGCCAGCTCTTTACCTGGATAAAACCGTTGGAATGTACGATTCCCGTAAAGACCGCTAATTCCGAGTTTCATAACTTCCTTGTAACGCGCCTCATCTATCCCTTCGGCCAGCTTCCTCCACCTTACATTGGCGCCCTTCTCTGATCTTTTCAGTAGTTTGTCTCCTAGAGCTCTCTCGAATTGACGGCCCAGTTCGTCAGTGGAAACACCGGTAATATTAGCAAGGCTCGGAATTTTTTTGGCATCTAGTGGATCCATCCAATGGGGATCGATCCCTAATTCTACCGTGGAACGTGTAGCAGCTAGAACATTTCCTCTGACATCGTAAATGGCACCCCGCCGGGCCGGCAAAACTTTCACATCAGTCCGGCTTCTTTCAATCATTGAAACGAGCCTCTCTCTATCTAGGACATGTAGGTAATAAAGTCGCCCTATGATACCCAGAAAGCACCCCAAGATTCCAAAAACTACCAACCTTATCCTCCAATCAGATGGATAGGCTCCGTTCACTTCCCAATCTCCTTTCTCGCCCCCAATTCGACCAGAGCAACACCGAAGCTCACATCTCCCGTTTTCCTACCAGTCTTTCTAATTGGATCAATCACCTCTTTTTCATGCAATATATAGAAGGTTTGTTCCTCAACTGGCCATGCCAGCTTAAGTCCAAACTTCTCGTTCAGTTTTCTGAGGCGTTCCGGTTGATGCATAGAAGCCGTCTCCGCATTTAAATCCTGGATTCTTATCTTCAGTACTTCTAGTTGCCGTTCATATTCAGCACTTCGAAGGGCAGACTCTGATATTTGCCGACGTTGCCAGACCACGATTAGTCCACATCCAATTGCAACCATCAAAGTCAAAACTACTAAGATCAGCGTCCTGTAGAGAAATAAGCTGGTTTCCTCCCGGTCCAAAACCTGCTTTGTACCCTTATCCATTGATTCTACTATTTGGAATCGATCGTTAAATTATGTAACTTATTTATTATAAGATTCTTATGTTGGTTAATACCAAAATAACATGACCACCTAAACAGATGTAACCATATCGGCTCCAATCGTCTTTCGCCTTGCTCCTATCACCCTGAAAATCCATTTTAACGAAACCCTTTTACACTCCCTTGGGCCTTCTTTCTGACCGCCCGCAGTCGAGCAGACCTACTTTTGGGATTATTCTGCGTTTCCTCTGCTGAACCTCTGATTGGTTTTTTGGTAAGAAGCTCAGCCCTCTTTTCTTTTAGCTGCCGAGGCGTAGCATCACCCTTATGCTCAGCTAAACCAGCTAATCCTCGAAAGTATCGCTTCACAATTCGATCCTCAAGAGAATGAAAACTAATTACCGCCAACACCCCGTTTTGCCCGAGCATGGCAAAGATCTCGGGTAGCGTCGTCCGTAGATTCTCTAATTCACCGTTAACCGCAATTCTAATCCCCTGAAATGTCTGAGTAGCCGGATGGATCCAGGTTCTCCCTCGCCTCCCGGACCCTCCAACCGATCTACCCACTAACTCCGCAAGCTTTAGCGTATCTCCCAAAATTCCTGTGCCTCTCGCTCCCAAAATCGCATTAACCACTCGACGCCAATGTCGCTCCTGTCCGTACTCCCGAACTGCCCTCTCCAGCTCACCTCTATTACTTTGTTCCAGAAACTCACTAGCCGAAATACCCTTTCTTGGATCGAAACGCATATCGGCCGGACCCGATTTCTGGAAAGAGAAACCTCGTTCTGCTTTCTCGAGTTGATAAGTTGATACTCCTAAATCCAGAATCGCTCCGGCAAAGCCCGACTCTGATAGATTAGCGACCTCGCTAAAATTCATATCATGGAACCGAAAACGATATCCAAATTCGGTCCATAAGGTTTTCGATCGCTGTCTTGCCTCCGGATCACAATCCAAGGCTACAACTTCCGTTTCCGGGGAAACCTCCAGTAGTGCTCGAGCCAGTCCACCTCCTCCGAAAGTTGCATCCAGGTAACAATCTCCCCTCGACGGCTTAAACAGGTCCAAAACCTCTTCCAGAAGCACTGGAATGTGTTCCGCCATTATCCGTTTAATCCTTAACTCAGCGACTGTGAAGAACATTAACAAGTGCTCGACGCATCCTCGCTGCGTCTTCAGAGGTCCTCCGGGGTTTCTTGGATTTCCCTATCCGGGATAGAGGAATCCCAGGTATATCTCCTTTCATGTAGCCTACCTCCCAGTCGGAACAGTGTCGCGGCTCTCCGTCCCGCAATATCCCATTCAACACTAATTTCTGTCCGATATTCAGAAAATTTCTCATTCCTTAGATCCCAAATTCCCGCATTGCCGACAACAAATCGAATTCTTCTCCTGCCTGATCCTGATACAGTTTTTCGTTCCAAATATTGAAACTCTCTCCCAAGCCAACCAATACCACCGCTTTCGTTAGTCCCGCTAGTTGGACTAGAGCACCATGCAGCTTAATCCTCCCCTGCGAATCACATCCAAACTGATGAGCCTTCCCGAATAGCCGCCTTAGTATCCCTTGTCCCTGCCGATCACTCTCTGCAATTCCACGGATTCGTTCCCGGAATTCTGTAATCTTCTTTGGAGGATAAACTGCAATATAACCATCTGGATGCCACCACCCGACATAGATGTCGCCGTCATCTCCCAGAAATCGCCATTTCGACGGTATTGTCACCCGGTTCTTACCGTCCAGATTGTGCCGGTACTCCCCTACATAAAACGGCTCTGTTTCAACTCCGGCCATACCTTGCGCTGTACAATAACAACATTTTCTGACATTCCTTGACATTTCAACCCACCTTGTCAAGTGATTTACTTGAGAAAGTTGTTCACAACTTGCTCAAAGCCTTTGGGTTACGAAATGCTGACGGTCCTAAATAAGTTAAACTCTACACCGAAGTGTATATCTCCAAAGAAGAAGCAATTTAGGCAGAGTGAAACTTTCACGGACTGATCTCGAACTTATCTGGTTTTGTGTGATTCGCGGTAGGAGCTCGCGAAATTTAACTCAATAATTTTAACGTTATCTTCTTTAAACAACTATCGAAGTTTATAGTTCGACCCGCCACTTTTTGTAACTAAACTTCTTTGGATAACACTTATCCTCTCAAGAAAGGAACCAGCTAAATTTTGAGAATATAGGTCTTCACTCGAGGCCAGTACCTGGAGGAATTTTATCCTACATCAAAATATTCAACTTCAAAATCGTTAAGCAAGGTCTGCTATCAATACTCGCCTCGATTCTATACTCCTTTCACGTGGCCTCTGTGAGTCTCGTAGCCAGGCCAAAGGACTAATTATGTCTGGAAGGGTCCGTCGAGGCACCGAAATACTCGACAAACCGGGTAAAATCTACCCAAAAACCATAGAGCTCTCGATTGTCGACCCTCCTCGCTACGTTAGCCGTGGCGGAGAAAAACTCGAAACCTTTCTCACCTCCATGGATCTTCCTGTTTTGGGAGCCGACACCCTTGACGTAGGTGCTTCAACTGGTGGATTCACCGATTGCCTCCTTCAACGGGGCGCTTCGTCTGCAACATGCGTCGATGTCGGCCGCGGGCAACTCCACCCAAAACTCCTTGGCAATCCTCGGATAGCAAATCGTGAGAAATTGAATGCCCGCTACCTCAAGCCTGCTGACCTGCCGAAATCTACTTACTCGATTATTACCGTCGACGTTTCTTTCATTTCCCTCAAGCTGGTACTACCGCCTCTATGGCCTTTTTTGAAGGATAACGGCACCCTCATATCTCTAATCAAGCCGCAATTTGAAGCCACCAAGGAAGAGGCTGATAAAGGTAGAGGCGTGATTCGTGACCCATCTATCCATCATCGTGTCACCGAGGGAATCCGTCGCTTCGCCTGGAAACACCTCCCAGACTCTCGCGAAGTCAAGATTTCACAATCCTCCCTGCCAGGTAATGATGGAAACATCGAATTTTTCCTTGCCTTGCAAAAGAAGAGAAAGAATTAAGATTCATCGCACAAATTATCGTGAATGAGATTCTTCCAGGGCTCCATCATTGGAGGGTCGTCTGGCCTGGCATCTGGTCACTCGAATCCTACTTCCTTCAAACAGAGACCGGCAGCGTAATAGTAGATCCGATTGAAAGCTCCGGCCTCGATCTCATTGATGCCACTACCGATATCCAAGCAGTTATTGTAACCGTAGGTTGGCATGAACGATCAAGTCGTCTCTTTGGGAAAAGAACCAGAACCCCCGTCTTCGTTCCGGAACTAGATCTCTGTATGCTCGAAGACCTTGATTCCCGAAAGGTCTATAGGGACGGAGACATACTTCCAGGCGAACTTCGAGCAATCGGAACACCCGGGCTTACGCGAGGTGAAAATGTTCTTCTCTCTAGAACAAACGGCGGCACTCTCTTTGTCGGAGACTGCCTTGGGACAACTGCTAAATGGGCTCCCGACGGAATGCCGCTCGGCGGACATCCCAACGGCCATCCGATTCCTAAAGATACCCTCTCCCACCTCCTTGACCTTGAATTTGTCAACCTTTGCCCGGGGCATGGCGATCCCATCCTTGGAAACGGGAAACAAAAACTCATCGAACTCTTTCAATCAGGAAAGTCCACGTCAACCGGACCTCAAAGTGTAACCTACTTCCCTTTACACGACATCTAATCCCTAAACCCATCGAGACTAACCAGTTTATTATTCAGGATTAACCCAATAGAATTGCGACAGGCAAACGACGATAATGGGCCGATTCTGGGCAATCACGTGTTTTCATAACTCGACGATTCCCGACCCTCCACAAGGCTAACGCATAACCTGCAGACAGCAAATCCACCCTAGAGTTTACAAAAACCGCCAACCTCATCAATTGCACCAGCTCCATTACCAAATCGAAACTTGATATCAGCATTGCTATGATTCCCAAGCTTGTATCAGATATGCTAAACATCTCAACAATTGTATCAACAATGGATCTCTTGACAATCTGGGGCTGAAACTGAATTTTCTGGCGAACTCCGGAATTTCCAAGAAATACCGCCATATTCACGCTTGAACACAATCCGATCAGTCATTTTCGTTGTCAACGGCAACAAGGAGGGAGCTACTTCATTGGCACAATCCCTGCAAAAAGAAGCGGAGACATTGAATGTTCAGTGCCGGATTACAACGTGTTATCCACTCCCACGGGAGGACCTAAATGGAGTGGATCTCTGCTGTGTGATTGGTGGTGACGGAACACTTCTTGGCGTCGTAGAAAGCGCTCTCGAGACACAAGTTCCCGTTCTCGGAGTGAACATGGGGAAGCTGGGGTTTCTCGCGACTTACTCCGCTGCACAAGTTAAAGAGAATTTCATTTCTTTGCTGAAAGGGGAATTCCAAGTTGCAGCACGGACTGTTTTAGAATGTTGGGATGCCTCTGGGAAAAAAACATACTCGTTAAACGATATCGTTGTGAAAAATCATTCTGCCGGTCTCATCTCTCTCGATCTCTATTCAAATGATCAACAGGTCAACGATTACAACTGTGACGGGATCATCCTCTCCACCCCCACTGGATCGACAGCCTATAATCTCTCTGCTGGCGGACCTCTTATTCATCCCGAAGCCAAGGTCGTTGCCGTGACGCCCATTTGTCCTCATACATTAAGCAATCGCAGTGTAATTTTTGATCAAGGCACTGAACTAAGAGTCTTTCTTCGCGAACATCCAAACTCGGTCTACCTTAGCACCGATGGCCATCCTGCTTTTGAAAATAAGGGGCAGTTTCCCCTCACCATTACTATTGCTACAACAACCTTCCCCCTTGTTGAACACAGAAAATACGACCACTTCCACCTAGTCCGAACCAAGCTCCGTTGGGGAAACGATTCCTCCTAGGAATTATTCTGATATTTCAGCCTGATGAACTGACTTTAATAATGGAATAGTTCTTTTTAAAATTTCCTAAATCATAGTGAGAAGAGACTTTTATCGTATCTCAAATCCGGCACCTAAACTTCAAGCAAGAAGGAACCAATCCCGATGAGCTAGCATAGCTGAGAAATGTAGATCAAGTAGATACTCGAGTTCCTAGTATTTCAAAAAATGGCAACCTAAAAGTCACGATTGACGAAATGTCAGCAAAAGCCAAAGTCTCAGTCATGGAAACAATTTGTTTGAAGAGCGGTTAAATTAATGGAGAAAGTCATCGAGCTAAGATTGTATCGAAAGGCTAAAGCAACAACGTAGAGCGGATTAATCTCGATCACATCTGGCGAAGTAAATGTACGGATATTAAAATCAAAAGAGTTACTTTTGAGCGGCTTTTCCAGCCAACCAACTCCTTGACACGAATCTACCTCGCAAAGTTTGCTACTATTACAAGAATTGAATAACTAAGTTATCGAGCTCGATTAAAGTGATAGCCTGGACACAGAAATACATTATCAACAAGTGGTTTTTCCTTATTCTCCTCACAGTCGTTATAGTTGCCTTCGTTCTCACTATAACTCCTGCCGGGAGCGGGCTAACCCAAACCGGCGAAGACATTCGCAAACGTGACTTCTTTGGAATCAATCTGGCTTCACGTAAGGATGTCGGTCCAGTGATCGCTAGTGCTACAGCGAGCGCCTGGATCAATACAGGGGAACGCGGCTTTATTGAATCGAGCTCAGGGGATCTTCTTCTAGGCCGGGTTGCTTACCTTCACTATGCGCACAAACTTGGTCTCCCCCCACCATCCAAAGTGGAATTGGAGAGATATATCCGGTCTAAACGGATATTTTTAGGAGAGGATGGATTCTTTAGCAAGCAAGCTTATGATGACTTTAAGCAACTCATCGACGACGATCCCGCGATTACTCAAGAATTGATGATGCAAGCACTGCTTGAGGATTTTCAAATCGATAAAATAAGTTCTGCACTTGTCGGACCCGGATTTGCTCTTCCCTTTGAAACCCAAAAACAGGTTGAGCATTCAAAGACAGTTTGGTCAATTGATGTTGCCACCCTCAAATATGAACCTTTCCAGCCGAAAGTTGAAATCGATGAGGAAAAACTGTCCAGTTATTATAAGAGTAATTTAGCGCGCTTTGAGGAGAGTGCCAAAGTTAAGGTCTCCCTCATCAAGTTCGATTACGATCGTTACGCCGGAACGGCACAACCTACGGCTGATGAATTGCGTGAATTCTATGAAGAGCACAAAGATCAGTTTAAGGAGCTGCGTTCCTCCAGCGAAGCGGGGAGCGAACCGGACCCGGAACCCCTCACATTCGAGTCTGTAAAAGATAGCGTGACCAAGGTTATGGTCGAGGAAAGGGCCAGACGACTTGCAGAAGAAGCCGCCCATGCATTTATCCTCAAACTCTACGAAAGGAAAATAAGCCGAGATTCTAAACAACAAATAACAGGTTTGCTGGAAGATGCTGGGATCACTCCCATCGAACTACCAGCCTACACAAGGAGCAATCCACCAGAAGATACTGATCTGCCCAGAAGAAGTCTTGAAGAGGCATTCGCCTTGTCCAATACCCGTTATTATTCCGATGTAATCGAAACGAATAATGCAGCAGCTGTTTTACTGCTAAGATCAATCGAAGAAGCCCGAATTCCTTCCTTCAATGAAATTTACGCGAAAGTGGAAGCAGAATATCGGGCCAAGGAAAAGAAGAAACTCTTTGCTGAAATTGGATTGAAATTGAAAACCCGCCTAGAGGCTGCGCTTGCGGAGGGAAACCCTTTCCGAAAAAGTGCAGAGGCTGTAGGTCTCGAGGTCGAGACTTTTAATGACTTTACACGCCGTAATCCTCCCTCGGAACTCGACCGCCGGCTTTTTATACAGAATTCCCATCTCGGGAAAGGCCAAATCTCCCCCATGGTCATTCTCGATAAAGATGGCAAATTTGTTCATATCCTGGGCAAAGAAATCCCTGAAGAGGAATCGAGTCTCTCGGAATTAGCAGACCAGGAAGAAATACTTCAGAGGATCAATCTCTATTACCAAACAACTAATTTGATCGCAGAGATTGTAGCCCGAGAACAACAAAAATCCGAAGAGTAATAAATCGGTTTTCCAGTGGGGGTTGGGCTATTCCAGAAACAACTCTTCTACCCTCTCCCCTCCAATTAGATTAACCTCACGATCAATCGGAATCTGCTTACGTATCGACTTCAACTGTTTCTTGGCCAAAGCGATCGTATTTTGGATAATCTCTTTTTCCAATTTCTCAAGTGAAATATCTCCGTTCAAATAAGCAATGGTTTCGCGGTAACCGATCGCAGATGCAGCGGTTGGATTCGATTTGATTCCTTTAGAAATTAAGAAATTCACTTCTTCAACTAGTCCAGCCTCCATCATCGCTCGAGTTCGATCTTCGATTCGACTCCTCAAATCTTCCGGACTTCGCATCAGACAACACACCTGTTTTCTAAAATCCGCAAAAGGCGATCGCCCCTCTAGAAACGCTTCCTTCAAAGCGTTAACTGTCTTTCCAGATGCAAGACACCGCTTTAGGGCATTCGCTACTCGTCGCGGATTCCTCGTATCCAGCTCCCCGAGTCCCAATGGATTCAACCTCGTTAGTTCTAGAACCAACCCATCTAGTCCCTTCTTAGTATTCAAGCGCTCAACTTGTTCAGTAACCGCCTCCGGTATTTTCATGTCATCAACAACCGGACTGAAAAAGCATCGGAGATAGAAACTACTTCCCCCTACTACAAGAGCCTTATCTCCCTTCTCTTGAATCTCCCGGATTGAGTTTTCTGCCAACTTAACGTAGTCGCCTATCGAGTACGCTGAGGTTAAATCCACTACATTAATTCCGTGATGTGGGATCCTCCTCATACTTTCAGTTGACGGTTTCGCCGTTCCTACATCCATTCCACTATATACAAGGAGTGAATCACAGGAAAGAATCTCCGCCCCATTCGTCTCAGCCCAATTAACAGCGATCTCTGTTTTGCCCACTCCAGTGGGTCCAGTGAGAATGTAGATTATTTCATTCACGCTCTTCGTTAATGCGGTCGCAAAGCAATCAGGTTAGGATGAGATTCTCTGTGAAATCTCGAGGTTACGACCTAGAATTAAAAATTCCCATTACAGCTATTAATCTCCCTAAGATGTTCTTGGTCAAAATATTATATTCCTCTGATCAATCACCCTATGTCCATCTCTTGAATGCTCACGGAATTCACACATTACTCACCCTGAGGATAAGTCCATCCAAAACACACAGCAATTGAAGATGTCCGGCACTCTATTGCACAGGATTAAACTCCTAAACTGTCCAAGAATCTAAATTCTAAGTCCTTTACCCAAATTTATTACAATCCAGTCTTCATTAGGCTATAACGGTTTAGTAATAAGCTACTTATAAAATATTTTTTTTATTTAAAAAATCTGAATACAGGATAAACAGACCACTATTAGAAGAGTTGTAGCTAAATTGGGATAGCTATAACCACCATAGGATTGACGGGATGCGGTAGCCTGTGAATAACTTGTGGACAAAATTGCTAAACCCCAATCCACCATCCTCTCTCGAGTAATGATCCTATAGTAAATAAGCCAATTTTTTGGAAAGATTTCCTAGAATTTGTTCAGGGTCCGAGGGGTCTGAAGCAATGCAATTTACCAGGGCGCTCCCAACCACGAACCCGTCGGCAACTTCAGAAATCGCTCTAACATGCTCTGGTGTCGAAATTCCGAAACCAACGGCTACCGGAAGGTTGGAGATCTCCTTGATTTCGGCAACAGCTTGCCCAATGTTTCCGGAAAGTTTTGCCCGCTCCCCTGTCACTCCCTCCCGTGAGACATAGTATATGAATCCCGAGGCTACTTCAGTAATCAATCGAATTCGATTCTTCGGGGTGGTTGGAGCCACGATGAAAATGTTCTTTAAGTCAACATTTTGACAGGCAACCAGCAGATCCTTAGCTTCCTCAGGTGGCAAATCTAGAGTGAGGATTCCGTCGACCCCTGCATCTTTAGCAATACTTACATATTCTTCGATCCCTTTGGCAAAGATGAGATTGTAGTAAGTGTAGATAACGATTGGTTTTTCTGTCTGCTCTCGAAGTAGCCGGATCAATTTGAACACATGGCTATGGTCCGCCCCTCCATCCAATGCTCTTTTCGCTGCCAGCTGGTTAGTCAGCCCATCAGCCAAAGGATCGGAAAACGGAACGCCTATTTCCATAATGTCGACCGGGCTTTCGGCAAGGAACTTACATATCCGGAGCGAGACCTCAAAGCTTGGATCACCTGCACAGACATAACTCAAGAAACAAGAGCGTTTCTCGTTAGCAGCTATGCTAAAAGCGTCTGCAATCCGGTCCATAGTCCTCTTTGTGGAGATTTAGTAGCCGTGCGACAACGAGAAAATCTACCAAGGATAAAAGTTGTGATCGCACAGAAATTTGGGTACCTCTTTCAGGGGAAACTATCACTTTCTAAATTCAAAGAATATCACGGATCTCCCAACTAATGAAAGAGAGCAACCTCGCATTCATTTTCCATCCGGTACTATATAAACCCTGAGCGCATTTTCTGCCACGAGATATTCTTTGGCTACACGATTCACATCTTCAACCGATATACTTTTGTAGTCCTCAACCATAGAAAGAGCCCAGTCGAGTTTTTCGGGATATTCCTGTGAGCTGGCTAAAACAGTTTCGAGCCAGTAGCGGTTGTTTCGAACCCATTCCTTTAGTCCATTTAGTAAAGGTCGAAGAGTTCGGTCGAGCTCATCCTGATTGGTTCCATGAACATATAGATCAGACGCGATTTTCTGTACTAGCCTTGCTACATTGTCTACCTCTTTTGGATCTGTCACACTGATCGCAAAAAAATAACCGTGATCGGTGAAAGTATCGCTTGGCCGACTGAAGGCAGCGGGGCTGTAGGCTTCGCCCAATTCTTCCCTGATTTTTACTCGCAACCGATCTGAAAAGACTGCAGCCAACATGCTCAGCCTTCGTGTCCGTCCAATATCCCATATATCGCCCGTTGGCCAGTACACAGCTGCGACTCCCTTCGGGATTTCAGATTCTACTAGGAAACTCTTCTCCCCAACAGTCGATGGAAATGAAATGATTCTCTTTTCCGCATAGGCCTGTTTTTCCTCTTCTCGCAACGGAAGATTGCCAAAAGCCCTCGCCACGCCTTCGATAGTATTCTCTAGATCTATATCCCCAACAACCGTCACCTCCAAGTAGTGAGAATTTAGCGGTTCAGAAAGCCATTCCTTTACCTCTAAAAGGTCTCTCTTCTGCAACTCGGCCTTGCTAGGTAAACCAAATCGAAAATCTCCCCCAGCTAGGAAATGCCTGACTCCATTCTCCAGGATCCCACGAGGCGTCTGGGAGAGCTGAAGATAGAGGCGGTCGAAATTTCTCTGCACCTTAATAATCGATTCTTCCCGATATCCCGGTGCGACAATATAGGCCCGAAGCAGTTCCAACTGGTGCACAAAGTCACCTCTGTTTGTAGTTCCGCTCAATATAAACGCATCACTACCCACCGAGAAATTGATCCCAACTGTTTTTCCCGCAAAAATTCTTTCGATTTCGTCCGAACTGTGCTCAAGTAACCCACCATTCACATAGGTAGCCGATGCCAAGTAGGGAAGCCCTCTTAATCCTTCAGGCGCCGAAAGTAAACCGCCTCCTAGGCGAATTTGGATATGGATCGTATCTTTTTCAAATTCCGTCTTCTTAAGATTAAGTCTAACATTATTTTTGAACCGAACCTGGCTCACATCGAGTTCTTCGAGGTAGACCCTTGAATCAATCTCGCCGAATTCTTCGTTGAACGAGTAAGCAAAGGCCTTTAGTTCGCTCTCTTCCGGCCGCATAACAGGATCTCGCAGACTGGCTTCATACACAGCATTCACAACATCTTTCCCATCTTCAGCCTTGAGATTTCCCGCCACAATCAATGACATGTTATTTAGGTTCCAGGCTCGTTTCAGCGCTCTCCGACATTCCTCAGGCGTCAGGTCACTTAGAACTGTTCGAACGAATTTAAGTTCGTCTTCAGGACTCGTAAAGACTCGATGATTGCTGATGCTCCCCACCAAAGCCCTTGCCCTTTGCCGAGACTTTCGAGTAGGAGCTTCACGAACTGTTTGCTCATGTGCATTGAGAATCTTTGCCTTTGCTTCCCCCATCTCTGCCTCTGTAAACCCGTGCTGGAGAGCCCTCCTACTTTCCCGCTCTGCCGTCTGCAAGGCCCTTCGCCAATCCTTCTCTTTAGTAGTCAATTCCACACCCGTGATCTCAACAAAATCGAGCCAAGTGTAAGCATAGGACGATCCCTTGGAAAAGGGCGCATCCTTCATTTTGGTCAGAATCTCGAAACGCCTCTCCAAAATGTTCGTGGCCATTTGCCGCAACAACTCTTCGCGCCTCCGCTTTGATGAATCCGGTTGGAATACGAAAGGTCGCAAAGTCTGAATTGAAACCGTCACTGCCGGAGCCTCTGACTCTCTTATAAACTTCGCCCTTCGTCCGAATTCAGTTACTTGCCCCCAATCCGACTCCGGACTAACCAGTCGGTTTTTGAAAGTCGCGAAATGTTCCTCGATCTGTTTCTCAACTTCCAAAGGATCAACGTCACCAACCGCCACCAATACCATTCTCATGGGAGAATACCACTTGCTATAGAATCTTCGAAAATCCTTCTCGTTCAATTCTTCTAAAACCGCCTCTTCTCCAATGGGAAGCCGTTGTGATAGCTTTGCGTCTGGCAGCAAGAACATTATTTCTTTCTTGAAGAGCCGGAATTCAGCCGAATCACGCGATCGCTTTTCGCTTAAGATTACTCCACGTTCCCGGTCTATATGCTTAGATTCTAAGAGCAACCCGTCTGCATAATCCCGAAAAATGCGCAAGCCTTCATCCAGCATCTCCTTGTCGTTACTCGGCAGCTCCAGGTAATAAACCGTCTCGTCCCAAGAGGTGTGAGCGTTCGTGTCGGCACCAAAACTCATACCGAGTCTTTGAAGGTATTCAACTAATTCTCCGGCCTCGAAATTTCGAGAACCATTGAAAGCCATGTGTTCAAGAAAGTGGGCCAAACCTTTTTCGTCGTCTTTTTCCATAAGAGAGCCAACCTTAACTAGGAGCCGTAGACTCAACCTTTCTGGCGGCTCACCATGCGGCATGATAGCATACCGCATCCCGTTCTCTAACACCCCCCAATGTACCGCTTTATCGGCCTTTAAATCACTTCCCTCATGAGCCCAATCTTTTTTTGCTTCCAGAATTGGTGCTAAGACAATGAAGATTGTTGTTGCCAGAACCAAACTCCGCTTTTTTTCCATTCTATCGTTCTTCATTGGTCTTTTTAGATACCTTGATCAAACGATCTACGGTTTCTTTTACAAAGCTTTTCCCTATACCCGGGATACCAAAACCCACACCTGAGACTCTATCGTATGTAACGGTTAATTCCAGTCTTATAGCTATTCCCGTGCAAAGACACATCCATTTCTATCAATTTTGAATCTAGATCAATGATTCGGTCTAATCTAAAATGTAAATTGCGTCGTCTGGCTTTCCAGCCTACACTCCTGAAAACGACTATTAATTAAATCCGTGAAGTCACTTTAAAGTAAGGATGAAAAGAGAATAATCTGGGACCTCAAGCAACTGATTAATGAGAAAATTGGTGACGCAAAGATGCTTTAGTCACCTCAAGAAAAAGGTTACGCTATCTAGTACCCCAAACGCACCAGATAATCAATCCCTTCATCCGCGAGCTGCAGAAATGAGTTACCGTAAATTCAAAATCTAAATCCGGCAGATACTTGATCTGGTTTTACCGCATACTATATTTCCCAACCTTAGCTCTGCTTCTACCTTCCTACCTTGTCCGTATGTGGCGGCGAGGTGGATATATCAAGGGATTCTTTGATCGTTTTGGGTTCATCCGTGTACCTGAACGAAACTCTGTCAAGGTGAAGCGAATCTGGCTTCAAGCCGTCAGTGTGGGCGAGCTACTAGCAATCCGACCCATTCTCGAATCCTTTGCAACGGATCCTACAATTGAGGTGGTCCTCACTACGACCACTAGCACCGGTATGAAAATTGCTCTCCAAAAATATTCTGGAATGGCCATCACCATCGGAATCTTCCCTCTGGACTTCTGGCTTTTCAGTCGTTCCGCTTGGTCCCATATACAGCCAGACACGGTAATCCTTACCGAAAGTGAACTTTGGCCCGAGCACCTTCATCAAGCCCGAAGAAGAAGGGTCCCCGTAATCCTCATTAACGCTCGGCTTTCAGATCGATCCTACAAAATTTACAAAACTGTCCCTTTTTTAAGCAGAATACTTTTCAGACAAATTGATAAATTATTAGCTTCATCACAGCATGACTATGATCGGTTTCTCGATATTGGGGTGGAGTCCCCAAAAATTAGAGCTTTCGGAAATATCAAGTGCGATATACACGTTGAACCTCTCCTCTCTAAAGATAAGATCCGGAATTTGATGAGAGAATTCGGTTTTCAGACCGAAAATGAGGAAACCAGAACGCCCTTTATTATTCTCGGTGCTTCTACCTGGCCAGGCGAAGAAGAAGCGCTACTTGCGACATTAAAGACAGCCCTCAAAAATGGTATCAACTGTCGCCTTGTCATCGTACCAAGACATCCCGAAAGACGAAAGGAGATCCAGACCGTCTTGGAAGGAAACAAACTTTCATTCCATTTCCGATCTGACACCAGAATAGCTCAGTCAAATACAATGATCTACGTAGGTGATACCATAGGAGAACTCAGATCCTTTATCCAAGCCTCCGATATTGTATTCGTTGGCCGAAGCCTTCCTCCCCATCGCGAAGGACAGACCCCGATCGAAGCTGCTGCGTATGGGAAACCTATTTTAACGGGTAAGGGGATGAGAAGTTTCCACGATATTAGTCAATCTCTCATTGCCTGCGGTGGGGCACTCGAGGTTGAAAGCGCTCTTAACCTGAAGGAAGAAATCCTTCGCCTCCTGCAATCCGAGACTGAACGACGGGAAATGGCAGAAGCCGCACTTCAATGGCATTCCTGCAATCAAGGCGCAACAATGAAGACAATCGACGAGGTCATGAATTTAATGCATTGCATAGACGTAAATAGATGATTCGCAACTCGGTTTAATTCTTACGAAAACCCGTCTTTCAGGATGAAACTGATATTATCGCTTAGAAGGAATCTTCTGCGATCATTGCGAGACCAGATGTTCCCTTTTCGACATATGGCTCTGATTCTCCCCTAAATACAAGAATCAGAGCCAGTAGGTTTTCGATGGTGCCTGGAAATGTCTTTGGAGTGAAGGATGTAAAGCTCTATTCTTCCAGGTTTTAGACGGGAAATCGCATGAGTTCGCTAGTCTAGATCACCCTTTCATTGCCCCCGTCTAAAGGAATTTGAGCACCCGTCGTCTTCGAGAACACAGGGCCAGCTACAGCACATACCATCCGAGCAACATCTTCGGCTAAAATCTCCGTCTTGAGCAAATTTCGTTTCTTATATTCCTCAATCGTGATTCCGTACCTATCGGCGGAACGCTGAAGCACCTCAGGTGTCCAAAGGTCAGTGTCAAATACCGCATCAGGATGGAGGACATTGACTCGAATACCGGAAGGTGCCAACTCAAGGGCTGCAACCCGCGCTAATTGGGTAAGTCCCGCTTTTGCAACCGAGTAGGAAGATGCGCCAGGACCAGGAGCATGAACATTTCTCGAACCAATTATAACTACAGCTGATTCAATCCCATTCTTGAGGAAAGGAACGGCAAGTTGCAGCAACCTCTGATGGCTAGATAAATTCACCTCAAGGCTCTGCTCCCAACTCTCCTGAGTAAGGTCCTCGATCTCTGACCCAAGTGGGAATGCGCCTGCATTACTCACCAATATATCGAGACCTCCAAAAACGCGAATCGCTGTATCCACAGCAAATTGGAGGTCCTCTCTTTTAGTAACATCACAACGGAGCCCCAAGATGCCCGGTTCGGAAAAGAGCGATTCAATAACTGGGTTGATATCGAGTCCGACTACTACCGCTCCCTGAGCCTTCAATTCACGCGAGCAAGCTAAGCCGATCCCCGATGCGGCTCCTGTTATTAAAGCGATCTTGCCCTGCAGAGGAAACGCGCCACTTCTTTCCTTCAGTTTTGCCTGTTCGAGCTCCCAATACTCCATCTCGAAAAGTTCCTTTTCTGGCAGAGCTCGCCAACCACCAACTGCCTCCGCCAATTGAATAGTAGGAACAGTATGAGCCACAATATCTCCAATGACCCGACACTCTTTGATGTCGTTACCAAAGACTACCGTTCCCCTCCTTTTCCAGATCGCGTAACGGGGTGCGGGATCGAGACGTTTCAATCTTCCATTACTATTTCGGTGAAAATACTCTTTATATCCATTAGCAAATGCCTCGATTGCGGAATCAATTTCGTCCTCAATAATAACAGGAATACTCTTCGTTCGTATAACATGATCCGGAGTCAGAGGCCCCCTAGTTGCTACCGATTCAATATTATCTAGACAACTGTATCCCACAGCTTCGGGACTATGTCCTAAAACTGCTAGAACGGGTTCTCCGCGTACTCTGGACACCGCCTTCCTCATCTGTGAAAGTCCGAGTAAGTCCTCCTCCATTTCTTCAACTAGGTGAATAAATTTACTCCCTGTCTTATCCCTGAGAAAATTCTCGGCCATCGAAACCAGATCGATCATCATGTCGTAGCTTGTCTTTACATCGTCATGAAAGGTGAATATCCCATGCTTCATGAGGACGAGACCATCTAGTTTTGAGAAGTCGACACCTCGAGTCATCTCGTATACTTTCCGCGCCAAATCAAACCCTGGCATCACGTAAGGTATGATCAAGACTCGATCACCATAAAGTTCCTCTACCCTCTTTTCTCCATCGTCATTATTGGTGAGAGCAATGACAGCATCGGCGTGAGTATGATCGACAAACTTCTGTGGAATGATAGCATGAAGTATCGCCTCGACTGAAGGATTTGGTGCTTTAGGGTCGAGCATTGCTGCCCGTTGCTGAAGCACCATGTCAGCATCGCTGAGCTTTTGCAGTTTCACCATCCTGACCAGCACATCCATTCGTACCGGCGCGAAGCCCTCTGTCTCAATAGTCTCCAAATCCCACCCACTTCCTTTGACATAGAGAAGATTGATTGGGTCCCCAAAGAAATCCTTCTTGAGGATCTTCACTGAAGTATTCCCACCCCCATGAAGAACCAACTCTGATTCGCCCCCTAAAAGTCGGGATGTGTAGACCCGAAGTTTCAGTAAATCGCCTTCACAGAAAGCTGCTTCTTTTTCCACCCATCGATTTTTCATTTATCCATATCCTTGAGGGATAAGTTTAGTTCTATTGATACGCCTTCAACTCTTTTCAATCACCCACAATCTTAGGAATCAAACTCTAGTCCACAAGACCATCTGATAATCCATCTCATAATAAGGAATAATCACTTAGTCGGAAACAACACCCTCTCATTTACTCCTACAAGAAAGTTGCTTTAGAAGCCTACGCAACACACTCTCTGCTCAATAGTCTTATCACACCTACCTCAAGCGTATTCACATCATCGAAACAAATTTCAATTTCAGACCATACCTGAGACCCGGGAGACAACTGATGTCATTTCCAGGGCGAAAACACTAATTTCGATGTCACCCGTAACCGGAAAATAGAATTGAGGAGCTGATATTCTAGCCGCTTGACACTGAACAGTTGTTTATCTATACATTTGTCCATCATGCAGGAATTGACAATTCGTCAACAGGAAATTCTTGGCTATATCCAACTCCACATGCGGACCCAAGGCACCTGGCCAAGCTTTCGCGAAATCCAGTCCCATTTTGGGTTCTCCAGCACCAACGCTGTTATGGGACACCTTCGTGCACTGGAGAAAAAAGGTTACATTAGCCGAGTACCCGGACAAGCTCGTACCTTCAGGATAACGATGGAACTAGAAGAAGATCATCTCCCCGTTGAAGCCAAGGAGGTCGTCGACATTCCAATCTTTGGGGCTATTGCTGCTGGTTATCCAGATGGGGTGGAGTCAAGCGGCGAAATTGGGAGGCTCCAAATCGATGCCGAAACGGCTGGGATACGTCGAGCCCGCCGAGCATTTGCCCTCAAGGTAGCGGGAATTAGTATGGTCGATGCTGGTATTCACGATGGGGATGTTGTTATCTTAGAACAACGTCCTCCTCAAAATGGCGATATTGTGGCTGCACTTATAGACGGTGAAACCACCTTGAAGCGCTTTATCAAAAAAATTGGGCATGCTCCATATCTAAAGGCCGAGAATAAACGATATCCAAAACTGTACCCTGTCTCCGAATTGATCATCCAAGGGGTGGCTAAAGCCTTTGTAAGGAATTTGTGAGTTCAGATCTTTTCCGAAACCCCTATTTCTTGACGAATCATCTCGACAAAATAGAACCTCATGGGTTCTAACCATCAGTTCCCGTCCATTCAGGCCCTAGAACCTGAACGCCTAAAGAATCCGTTTCCTGTACAGAACTATCAATACCTTACCGGATTTTAATTCTATCTTACAGGGGAGATGCACAATTCTGAGATCCTACCTATAGGAGCTCTGGTAAATTCTTTATTATACCGGATGAAAAGACTCCTTTGGGCAGCCTTTCTGATTCTGGCAACTTCAGGCCTCTGGGCAACTAATGAAAAAAATTTTTCATTACGAACTGAAAAGCACGCCTCACCAGAAATGGTCTTAAAGCAAGCTGAAAAAGCATTTCAGCTCGATCAGTATGAAGAGGTACGGCTTGCTCTGCAGGCCCTTTCCAAGATGCGGCATCCCCAAGCCCGGACCTGGCTAGGTTTCATGTTGGCCCTTGGGCTTGGCGGTGATATCGATCAAAAAAAGTCAAAAAAACTTCTCATGGCAGCGGCGCGCTCCGGCAGTGCGCCTGCGGCCAGATATCTCATTTGGAAATTTGACGCTGGGGATATAGACTCTACAGACGAGGACGAAGCCGATGAGATTCGAACGCTCTCTCGTAAGAATACAAAAGGCTTAGGGATTACCCACTTTGGCTGGATGGTAGTCGACGGAGAGTCTTTTCGAAACAACTACCAAAATACTCTCGATTATATCAGTGGGTTAGCGAAAAAGGACATTCGCTGGGCTCAGTACAACATGGGAGTTATCTATGAAGAAGGTAGAGGCGTTCCTACAGATATGAAAGAAGCTCTAATCTGGTACAAAAAAGCGGCAGATAATGGGCACAATAAAGCTCAGTTCCGAATCGGCAAGTTCCACCAGGATGCCTATTTCGGCAAACCAGATTTCAAAGCAGCCGTCAAATGGTACAAAAAAGCAGCTAACCAGGACCACATTTCCGCCGATACTCATCTCGCCCATCTCTATGCGAATGGTCGAGGGGTTGATCGGAGCGATCGTTTGGCCCTCCGACATTATCGAAAAGCAGCCATCCGAGGTGATGTAGAAGCACAGAGCGAATTAGGCTATTGGTACAAAACCGGAAGAGAAGTTGATGAGGACCCACTTCAGTCGATCTATTGGCTCGAATTAGCAGCTAAAAATGGCGACCTCAGGTCTCAAACGCAGTTGGGCCAGCTCTACCTCGGAGGGCAAGGGGTAAATGGTGATTCTGACAAGGCGCTCTATTGGTTGGAGAAAGCCGCCAAAAGGAAATCCCCAGCCGCTCTCTACGCCCTTGGTGAGATGTACTGGAGAGGTCTAGGAATCGGAGAGGACAAAGAAGCCGCTTTCGAACTTTATCTGCGTGCTGCCAAATTGGGTGAACCCGGAGCCCAGACGATGGTCGCCATCTATTATACCCAAAACTTGAATAATCCGCCAGCTATGGAAGAGGCGGTAAAATGGATGGAAAGAGCAGCCGGCCAGGGTTACCCGGAAGCTGAGTACCAACTTGCCCTCTGGTTCCAACAGGGCTTTGGCCTTCCCAAAGACACTAGCCAATTTATCGAATTGCTTGACCGTGCCGCTACCCAAGGAGTCCTCCAAGCCCAGGTACTTCAGAAACATATTAATTTATCCGATAAGACTATCGACGAAGCAGTCGCTCAGCATTTCAAATTTATTCAGTCTCGCTACGCTTCCCAAAAATATCTGGAATTGACCGCCGAAGAAACTAAATTCAACGTAGATTTAAAAAATCGACCTCCTCAGCCCATTCATGTACACTCTCCCAGGTACCCAATTCATCTTGAAGGCACAGATCTCCACGGTACCGTTACAGTAATACTCCTCGTTAATGAAAATGGTTTCGTTTCGGAAGCCTCTGTGGAAAAATCTTTTCACCCCGACTTTGAGCAACCGACCCTTGATGCTATTAAACAATGGCGCTTTAACCCTGCCCTTCGTGACGGCACACCAATCGTCAAGGAAATTCGCGTCCCAATCAAATTTTAGTAGTCGGTGTACTACCCTGATTAAATTGTTAGAAGCATACAAAAATAAGGTCAGCGTCATCTGGTGTCAGAGTATTCGTCGTAGAGGAATCCATCCTAGCTGCATGATTGACAAAGCCTCCATTTCCTATACCTCTCACCCCTTCGAACGGGAAAATCCGTAGTTTGAATGCTATATTCTTTTCTGCTATTATATTATTCTCCAATAAGGATCATTTAAGAGAAGAATACAATGTGGTGGTTGTAGCTCAGTTGGTTAGAGCACCGGATTGTGGTTCCGGGGGTCGGGGGTTCGAATCCCCTCAGCCACCCCACCTAGGGTAAGGGAAGATCAAAATTTCAAATGCCCGATTCTCCTAGCTAGATCAGTTACAGCAGCGTCAATTGTTATTTCTTTGTCCCAAGACGGTCCTGCGCTAGAGCCTCTCACAGTGATAAGGAAACAATTTTAGTATCTGTAAATACCATCTCCAATTTGGAACGAGACGGATCTGCAGAACATTCTCCACCTTAATTTTCTCGACCATGATCGGATCATTCTGGGAGAATCTATGAGCATGAGCAAATCTAACATCCGACGTTACGAGGCCAAAGCCCAAACCACAAACACATTTGGACGCGTGCTCTGTAGTTGTCGCAATCATCATTTTATTGTTGATGGCCCTGTGCAAAACGGCTGCCCTGGAGAAGAAGTTACTCCTGGAGAATATTTTCTTGCCGGCATCGCCGCTTGCGGAGTCGAACTTCTTCAAGTATTGGCCCACCAAGAGGAAACCCATCTCAAATCGGTGAACGTGGACATTGCGGGTGAGATGGACCGCAGCAGTCCGATACACCCTGAATTTACACTATTCAACTCTATCCGCCTAAAATTCCGCCTTGAAGGAGTCTCTATTGATCGAGGTCAACAACTCGTCGAATCTTTCAAGGGTCGCTGACCCCTGTACGGTTCGGTTGCAGTTGCGACCCCAGACGTTGAGGTGGAGGTAGAAATCGTGTGAGGGTCAATAGTTCCAAGTTTAGGCCCTGTCGCCACCAATCCCCGGCCATGGCCAAATCACTTTCACAAACCAAGCAAGGGAACCGATGGTATTCGTTGTCTCCTTTTAACTCAGCAAGGGAGCGTTAGCTAATAATTGGCCCCGATCTGGGGCGCAAAAATATCACATTTGATATCGGAAAATAAATACAATTTAATCTTCTTTCTCTATTCCTCCAAATGCAATAACCTGCGCGCGAGAAAGATCTTCTCCATCACCCATCTACTGACGAAGTCGTTTCCTTCATTCGTTCAGCTCCTTCTTTGATATTCATCTCTTCGTTATCCCGAAGCACCTTTTCAAAATCAACTGCACTTACCTTGTACTCAGGACAGAGGCTTTCCTCATCTTTCTCTTCACTCGTGACATTATTCACAAGATGTTCAGGAAAATGGAAGGTTGTATAGAGGATTCCTGGTTTAACCTCCCCGGAAACCTTGGCGTGCAATTGAACCTCGCCCCGACTAGAAAATAATCGTACATAGTCTCCAGTCTCGATTCCCTTATCGGCCGCATCTCGGGGATTGATAGCGAGAATATCCTCGCCGCAGATGACGCGGTTTCCTGTTCTCCGCGTCATGGTTCCAGAATTATAATGCTCTAGAATTCGCCCAGTTGTCAAAATGAACGGATACTCTTCACTATTTTTCTCTATCTCTTGTGACTCTACCCAGTCCCAGAAATGAAATTTACCTCTACCCCGTTTAAAAGTCTCTTTATGGAGAATCTTCGTATCGGTCCCATCTTCTACAACTGGCCACTGCTTTCCATTCTCGCCTAGCTCACTCCATCGGATCCCTTTAAAAAAGGGCACCACTTCAGAGATTTCTCTTAAAAGGACAGCTGGATCATAGTCCTCTTGCTTATAGCCCATGCGGTTCATAACGTCGACAATGATTTGGCCGTCCACTTTGGTTCCTTTTAGCGGCTCGACCACGGCATTAACCCGTTGAACCCGCCTCTCTGCGCTGGTAAAAGTTCCACTCTTTTCTAAGAAGGAAGTCGCAGGTAAAATCACATCGGCATACTCCGCAGTTTCCGTCATAAAGATCTCCTGAACGACCAGGAAATCGAGACTTGTCATCGCCTTAATCACATCAGCTGAATTCGGATCTGACTGCACCACATCCTCTCCGATGATCCAGAGCGATTTTAATTTTTTCTCCTTCGCTGCATCGAACATCTGCGGAATTTTATAGCCAATGTCTGTCGAAACCGAAACACCATAAGATTTCTCGTAGTACTCCTGTATCTCAGGCAGAGTTACGTTCAGGTAACCAGCACCTTGATGTGGTTGCACACCCATATCAGCTGCCCCTTGGACATTATTCTGCCCCCGTAACGGATTCACTCCCACTCCTTCGCGACCGATGTTCCCTGTCATCATCGCAAGATTCGAAATAAGCATGACAGTTTTGCTCCCCTGAGAGTGCTCCGTTACACCAAGGCCATGAAAACTCATGGCGCGTGAAACGGAGGCATAGGCAATCGCTGCCTCCCGAACAAGTTTTCGATCTACTCCAGTAACCCGTTCGAGTTCATCAATATCAAGTTGTTTTATCTTTTCCCTGAAGATTTCAAAATCTTCGCAGCGCTCATTTACAAAACTCTCGTCGACCAATCCTGCCTCTATGATGAAATAGGCAAACATATTGAGCAATGCCACATTTGTCCCAGGTCGAAGCTGCAAGTGGTATTGAGCGTATGGGACGAGCTCAATCTCACGCGGGTCTATCACTATAAGAGGAACTCCCTTCATCACCCTTTGTTTAATTCGAGCCCCAGTTACCGGATGGCCATGGGTTGGGTTTGCCCCGACAATTAAGATTAGTTCCGTCTTTTCAAGATCGCTGGTTGAATTAGTTGCTGCACCGGTCCCAAAGCTCTGCTGCATACCCCAAGCAGTGGGGGCGTGACAAACCCGAGCACAACAATCAATGTTGTTTGTCCCAATTACCGCACGAATGAATTTCTGCATCAGGTAGTTCTCTTCATTGGTGCATCTAGCGGACGAAATACCTGCGATCGCATCAGCACCCCACTTAGACCGAATCTCTCTGAAACGATCTACTATCGTTTCGTAGGCCTCATCCCACGAAACTTCCACAAATTCTCCCTTCCTTCGAATCAATGGGCTACGCAAACGCTCAGGATGATTGTAAAACCGAAAGGCATATCTTCCCTTTAGGCAGGTGTGTGCGTGATTAACCTCAGCATCGACCGGCGCCTGGATGGATTGAACTTCATTATTCTTTGTCGACACCTCAAGATTACAACCCACCCCACAATAGGTGCAAACAGTCCTCGTCTTCGCAGTCGGCTCAATCGACTTCGAACGGAAAATATCTGAGATCGCTGAAGTGGGACAAGCCTGAGCACAGGCCCCACACGACACGCAGTCGGAGTTTGCGAATGAGGTGTCTAATCCTTTGATTATCCGGCTTTCAAACCCTCGGCCAAACATGCTGAGTACAAACTGACCCTGTACTTCATCGCAAGCTCGCACACATCGGCTACAATTGATGCATTTCGATAGATCCGAGGTCATGTAAGGATGACTCAGGTCCTTCTCTCGATCCATATGATGCTTGCCCTCAGGGTAACGCACGCTTCGCATCCCCACCTTCGCCGCAACAGTCTGTAATTCACAATTTCCATTAACCTCGCAGGTCAGGCAATCAAGCGGATGATCCGTCAAAACGAGCTCAACGATATTACGCCGGAGACGCTGAACTCTATCTGATTCCAGAAAAACATGAAGACTCTCGGTTAAGGGCGTATGACAAGCCGCTACTACACGGCGGGACCCATTCTCTGACTGAGCTATCTCCACCGAACAAACTCGGCAAGCCCCATAGGATTCGAGCTGAGGCGCATCACAAAGTGTTGGAATATGACCCCGTCCGTGGAGCCGGTCGACCAGACTCAGAATTGTTTCCCCTTCCTCAAACTCGCAGGCTTGCCCATCTACGTAGGCTACCTTCGCTTCCCCTCTGATTTTTATCATAGCTCGCCCCCGGGATTAAGGAGATTCGGCTTTAGTTCATCTCTAAAGTAGTGAATTGCGTTCTTTATGGGCAATGGAACCCCACCACCTAAAGCACACAACGATGTTGACTCCATAGTCTCTAACAAATCTGTGAGCAGCTCAAGGTCAATCTTGTAGTCACTGGTCCGAGCGCGCTCAACAAGTTCCTGTCCACGAACTGACCCCAACCGACACGGAAAACATTTTCCACAAGATTCAGCAGCTGTAAATTCAAACAAATGCTCAATATATTGCAGCATCGAAAAATCTTCTGGTATGCTGACGATACTACCGTGCCCCAAAAGAAAACCTTCCTCCCTGAATGATTCGAAATCAACCGTAAGATCAATGATTTTTTCCATGGGCACAATCCCCCCCAATGGCCCCCCCACTTGGACCGCCTTAACCGGGGCCTTGAAACCACCACCCATATCAAAAATCACCTCCGAAAGCGGAGAACCCATCTCAACTTCGTAAAGGCCAGGCCGATTGAATTTCCCGTCCAGGGAAAGAAGCTTTGGACCCGTAGAATCACTGGTTCCGATTTCCGCGAAGGCTTTCCCCCCGATTTCAAACAAGTAGTGTACACAGGAGAATGTCTCCACGTTATTCACGATTGTTGGCCTGCCGAAGAGACCCGCCTCCGTAGGGAATGGAGGTCGGACTCCCACTTCAGGACGCCGTCCCTCAATGGAAGCCAGTAATGCGGTTTCTTCACCACATATATAAGCTCCAGCACCCTTAATCGTCTTAAAATGAAAGGAAAATCCACTTCCTAAGATATTCTCACCAATGAATCCTTGTTCCTGAAGCTCCTCGATCGTTTCCTCGATCGTTTTAATCGATTCAGGGTACTCGGCCCGGATGTAAAGTACTCCTATTCCCGATCCAACCAAGTACCCCGCCACCATCATCCCAAACAGCACGGAGTGCGGCCTTTCCTCCATTAGATACCGATCGATATAGGCTCCCGGATCCCCTTCATCAGCATTACACACAATGTACTTAGGAGATCCCTTTGCTTTTCGACAGGATTCCCACTTGATTCCAGTCGGGAAACCCGCCCCTCCCCGGCCTCTCAATTTCGATGCCTTAAGCTCATCAATCAAATCAGATGGATTTCGTTTCAAGATTTCCTTCAGCAATCCATAATATTCTTCGACCCCAGGAAAATCATCTAAAAGGATAGGAGACTCCATATTCGAGGCAGTTAAGTACTCGTCCGAAGTAGCACCCTCTCCTTCCGATAGAATCGTCGCCAGTTCTCCATCCTCTTTGCCGGAATAATTAACCCCGGCGTACTGGAAAGATCCGTTCTCATGACATCGGCCCAAGCAACAAATCTCTCCAATTTCCTCCTCTTTAAGGTACTTCCCAATCTGATCCTTAAGGTTTGTCTGAGTGCCCGCGGTCATACAGGCTGTCCCATTGCAAATCAAAGCCTTCTTGCCCTTGTTCTCCTCTTTCAGAAAATCGTAAAATGAAACAGTTCCAAGAGTGGTCGCATCACCAATCAAATACTCCTCGGATAATTCACTGAGATGTCCGTCTCCCGCCTCTACGAGACGTTCGAAGAGGTTTTTATCTAACCCCTTTCTGAAGGACAACGAACTGATATTCTTTGACATTAGTCTTTTCCAAACCGCAACCCAACCTTTAACCGGAGGCCCAACTGATGTCGGCTTACTGAAAAGCTAGACCCATCAAACTTGGTTGCAAGGAATATCACCCAACTTCAGCGCCTATATCGTTGTATTTTCTACTACAAGAAGGAACATCGACTGATAGATGAAAACATGGCGGATACTTGAGCAAGGGACCTAGAATAAACTTGGGAATTACGGACAATCATGTACCGACCAAACGAAAAGTTGAGAAGAGCCCTCCCTAGTATAGCCAATCAAAAGGGATCCTCGATCAAAATCGCTACGCTCCGAGGTCGAAAACTAATTGGACAAGTCAAAAGTGCAACTACTTATCTCGAAACCAATAAGCCTCCGTCAGCCTTAGACCTCAACCTTCAGAATAGTGAGCGGCAAAAGTTATGCCTGGGAAGTCGATCGGGCATTGGGAAATACCGTTATTCGGCTACTATCCGTTCAGGAGAACTGTAAATATTGAATCGGTTATCCCGAACAAACCCCAACAGAGTCATTTTGAAAGAATTAGCCACCTCGACTGCAAGACTGGAAGGAGCACCGATCCCCGCTACCAGCGGAATGCCAGCTGCAAGGGCTTTTTGAAGGATCTCGAAACTTGTCCTCCCGCTGACTAAAAGACAGAGATTAGAAAGAGGGATTCGTCCACTGAGGAGTTCGTGTCCTATAACTTTATCAACTGCGTTATGGCGGCCAACGTCCTCTCGTATTACTTGTTGATTTCCTTCTTGGTCAAATAATCCAGCAGCATGTAACCCCCCAGTGGATTCGAAAACAGACTGGGTTCTGTGCAGAATATTCGGAAGGCTATTTACGATTCGTGACTGAAAAACCGGCTGAGCAGGAATAATCGGGAATCTGTAAGTAATTTTAAGGGCTTCAAGAGAGGCCTTGCCGCATACTCCACAGCTAGAAGTCGTGTAGAAATGTCGGGCCAACCGCCCTAGGTCTATCTTTTTGCCTGGAACAAGCTGCACACAGACGACGTTTTCTTCGCTGAATCCCCCTTTTTCACTGAAATCCTGGGAAACATCTTTAATCTCTTCCCGACTCGAAATGATGTTCTCAGTGTAAAGAAAGCCAACCGCCAATTCTGAGTCACTGCCCGGAGTACGCATGGTCACGGAAACGCTCCGCTGTACAGGAACTCCGTTCCGGTCATATGCGAGACGTATCTCCAGCGGTTCTTCAACTGCCAGAATATCCTTTTCTTTTTGGTCCCCCCCAGGCCGAACCTTCCTAACTATCGCCTCTACTGTATTTCGATCTACCAAGTGCTTTTATGTATTTATCTTTCTCTTGAATCGATCCTAAAAACTGGATCACCATCACCTATGCTGATTAATCATATCCCGCGAGCACCTAGGTTCCCATTGATTCCTGATTCAGTTTCCGCTT
Organism: Candidatus Moanabacter tarae; assembly: GCA_003226295.1. Classification (NCBI taxonomy): domain Bacteria; kingdom Pseudomonadati; phylum Verrucomicrobiota; class Opitutia; order Puniceicoccales; genus Candidatus Moanibacter; species Candidatus Moanibacter tarae. The sequence goes on from CP029803.1 coordinate 1,623,523, forward strand.
ATCTTCTCCAGGCAAAAATGCGATAAGTTCACTTAAAGACCGAAAGTGCTGACGCAAGTTCGAAACATCACTGAGACTCCCCAAAACATCCTCGAAAATCTCTTTCTTGTATTCTTTTAGTCGTTGAACCCGTTCCTCAATCGTTCCCTGAGTAACCATCCTATATACAAACACTGTCTTATCCTGGCCAATGCGATGTACCCTATCAATAGCCTGCTCTTCAACCGCTGGGTTCCACCAGGGATCGAGGAGGAAGACGTATTCCGCTGAGTGAAGAGTTACACCCGTTCCTCCGGCTCTAAGGCTAACCAAAATAACGGAAGGACCCTCTATATTCTGAAACTCTCGTACTGGCACTTCTCGATCAACAGTGCGACCAGTGAGCTCGAAAACATTGACGTGAGGAACCCTTTGTCGGAGCCCTTTTCTTACGCGTTTTAAAAGGGAAACGAATTGGCTGAAGATGACAATTTTATGGTTTCCGGATACTGCTTCTTCCACTTTATTTAGGAGAAAGCTAACTTTCCCGCTTTGAGAAATTTCTGCATTTTGCCAAGGGAGCAAATCAGGATCGCAACAAACTTGCCGTAGGCGAGTCAGTAGAGTAAAAAGACTCGTGCCACTAGTTCTAAACGTTGCTTCGAGGTCTTCCCCAAATCTTCCAACTCCCTCTTCCGTTAGCCGTTTGTACTCTCTTTGCTGGAGATCACTCATTGGGCAGATCAACTCCATCTCAACTTTGGGGCGCAACTCTTTTGCTACCTCACGCTTAGTCCGACGCAAAACAAATGGAGAGATCTGTTGCTTCAAAAGAGCCGTTAGTTCTTTGGGTTCCTTTTCTAAGATGCTCTCAAACTGACCTCGATGTCCGAGAAATCCTGGCATGAGAAACCGGAAAATAGTCCATAAGTCGAGCGTGGTATTCTCCAGAGGAGTTCCAGTGAGAACAAATCGGTGTTCCGCTCTGATGCTCAAGCAGGCAGTTGTCACCTTTGCATCGGGGTTTTTGATGAACTGCCCCTCATCGAGAATAGCGTAGCCAAACTCCCACCGGTCAAGAATCGATCTCTGTCTCCTTAATTGTGTGTAGCTACTCAGCCAAATGGCAGTTCCCGAAATATTATCAAAACTGTGATTACTCTTAAATATTTCTACTCGAAGATGAGGGAAATGTCTCCCGATTTCACTTTGCCATACAGGCAAGACGCTTGCTGGGCAGACAATGAGATTATTCCTACCATCAAGAGGCCGGACGGAAAGCAGAGACGCGATCTGTATAGTTTTTCCCAATCCCATCTCATCAGCAAGAAGACCATGACATTCAGACTCACAGATCCTGATCAACCACTCAAGTCCAAGCCTTTGGTAGGGTCTCAATACCTTCGGATGTGCCACCCGAAGAGACTTCTTCCCCAAGAGGCCCTGGCGCCACCTCTTCAACTCTGGACTGAGATGGAGAGGAACATCGGCCTGCCCAAATAGTGAGAAAAGCATGTAGCGAGGTATCTTCCCTACCCCATCTACGCCTACCAAGAGCCTCCATTTTTCAAGAACTGGAACTTGCTCCTTATCAACCTCAATGATTCCCAAATCCGGAACTATCATTCGGCGACCGGATTGCCTTAGAAGATAACCATATTCTTTTTCATTGAGTTCCCGACGGCCAATTTTGAAATTCCACTTCAAACTGAGTCCACCCTTCCCAGCTACCGCTTCAGCCTCGATACGAACTTGCTTTAACCCATCGCAAAGGGATAAAACAGATTTGTCTGCTTGAATTGAACAACTCCGTTTCCAATCCTCAAAGTCGTTAGCAATAAAGGACTGGATCCGTTCAATGCCCCGCAAAAGAAAAGTCCGGTCATGGCTCTTATATTCAAAACCGGCCCGACGAGACATCATCATTAGTTGAATCAGTTTTTCTCTGTTCGGAAGGCTATCATTTTCTCCTTCTCGTACTACAGGTACCCGAGCGGCTATACCTCCTCCGTCATCCCCAATCCAAACGGCCTTAAAAACCAAACCCTGTGGGCAAACCGTGAAATCTAACCTGAGCCGACGCAATAATTTGCCCGTTTCGTTGGGATGGTCGCTCTCTAAAGAAGACCTATTCGGAAACATTTCCTTCTTTTTATCTTCTTCCCTCTCGTCATGGGGAAGAGCCGCTATCTCGTCCGCTACTAATTCCTCAATCTCGTAAAGTCCAGCGGCAGCGAGTGATTCGCCTAGGGTTCGATTATTCGAAGAAGTCCGAACCGACGGCCGTCTGTCAACCCATTCTAAAAGGGAATAAAAGTCCCGCTTTCCAACCTTGCTGCGTACAATTGCGTCGCCAACGCTGAGTTCGAGCTCACAGATATCACCCTTACGATAGAATTCGCGGGCCCGATGAAGTACCTCTAGATTAAAATATTGTTCCCAATCCCCGCAAAGACACTCGTACCAGAATTCCAAAGCAGCCTGGGTATAAGTCCTCTTCGGTATGCGAACAGCCATAAAACCCTCGATTCTGCATCATCAGTGTAGTGCAATCAAGGTTATTGGCTGGAAATTAGGAATGACCTTCCGTTGACAATCCGGCATGTAGCACCAAAATTAAAATTCTTAGTTAGGAATAACAGTATTCGTATAAGTGGCATCCTGCCCACCAGAATTTTTCAACTTCAGGACGCAAGCACGAGATATAGTACTCTTTGCCCAGAATTTAACAGCAACACCACATTTCCTTTTCTTTAAAATTAAGAGCACACTAACCGATGGCAAAGACCATAAGGCAAACTACCGAAATCTAAATAACTTTATAAATTTGGAAATCGCATCACCTACCAAAATTACACATCTCTATTGGTCCGTAATTAAATGACTGCGAGAAATTCTTATCTTGACGAATTTCTCTTCTAGCCCCGTATGTACTGGGCTACTGATCAGGGCGAACAGGTAAGACCTGGATATTGCCCCCTTAGTTCCCCATAAAGTTTCCCTGACCCTTGAGGGTTTCCCAATCAAGATCTGATTTCCAGTCATGCTGCAAAGTAAAGAATCCGAGAGATTACTCAACCCCACCATTTCGAAAGAGGAAGTGAACCGACTGCCTCTTATCCGTTACAGTGGGAAAGTTGAAGTCGTGGCGAACTGTAAAGATGTCTCCACCGCCCTAAAGTCTATAAGACAGGAGAAACTTCTTGGATTTGATACCGAAACTCGGCCCACTTTTCGAAAAGGAGAAAACCACCATCCCGCGTTGGTTCAACTAGCAACCTCAGATGCCGTGTACCTGTTTCAATTACAACGCCTTGCTTCGCTTTCGACATTAATGGAGTTACTCTCCAATGGAGCCATCACGAAGGCAGGGGTCGCAATCGAAAATGATATTCGCAAGCTCAATCAACTTTGTCCTTTTACTCCGTCCGGATTCATTGAACTAAGTACTCTCTCTAAGCAGATTGGTATCAAGAATACCGGTTTAAGGAATCTGGCCGCCATCGTCCTTAATTTTCGCGTCTCCAAAGGAGCTCAAATTACCAATTGGAGCCGCAACGAACTAACCGATTCTCAGATTCTCTATGCCGCCACCGATGCATGGATCTGTCGTTTGCTCTACATCTATCTCGCCCCTAGAGTCGATTCAACCCCAACCGGGACTTCTAATGAGAACTAATTCAAAATCCGAGAACAATTTCAGAAAAGATTCGGCCCCTCCAGAGGCAGACCTCGAGCGCCTCGCACAGAGTTTTGGTGTGAATCATATCCGGAGACATATTTTCCTCTGCAGCGACCAGACCAAACCAAAATGTTGTGACAAGGAAGTCGGACTCGAATCCTGGGAGTTCCTTAAAAATCGCCTTAAGGAATTAAATCTATCGGAACAAGGAGGAATTTACCGAACAAAAACAAACTGCCTTCGACTTTGCCAAAAAGGTCCGATTGCCGTTATCTATCCCGATGGAATCTGGTACCATTCCTGTACAGTCGAAGTCCTCGAAAGAATTATCACCGAACATCTCGTTGGAGGAAATCCAGTCGAGGAGTTCATCATTACTAAGAATCCCCTTCAATTGTAGGCTTTGACGAATCCTGAGTACCTAACTCTTTTTCGAAATATATGCCCATCCCGAAAAAGAGCTCTTATGGATAGTAGATCTAAAATTGCAACCTCCAGGAATGACTAAAAGAAATCACACCCTCGATACGGGAAATAAGGGAATCAGCCGCATTGATTCAGGATCAACACATGGTTGGTTCGTAAGAGGTTACAAGAACGGAAAAACGTATTCAAAACTATTCAGCGATACGAATTACGGTAGTAAACAAAAATCGCAACAAAAAGCACGTAAACACAGGGATGAACTCCATGCTGATCTGGCCCAGATCCCGACCAAACCACGAGAGAGGAGGATCGTCTATCGGGACTCGAGGAACGCGACTGGAGTTCTCGGCGTCTGCCGCACTTCCAAACGTAGTGTCTCTGGCACAGTGAACGAGTGTTATTCTGTGAGTTGGCGACCATCTCCCGGGGAGCAAAAGTGTACTTCCTTTTCGATCCACAAGTACGGAGAGAGAAAGGCTTTCCAATTAGCTGTAGCTCATCGGAGAAAAATGATGAAAGATATCTATGGTACCGGAATCTTCAGAAAACTTGCCTCACGGAAATAACCCTCGCCCACTTCCCGTTGAAGCTAAAAAGAAAAGTCCATGAGGAATTCTTGCCGGACAGAAATCAAGAATTCGCAGAAGCTTCAAATTGTCTTATCGTATCCTTCTCTCCTACAATGTACAGAACATCCCCTCCATTCATTATTTCCGAGGGACCAGGAGCTGTGATCCTTTCAGATCCTCTCTGAATCCCAACTACCGTGACACCCTCCTTTCGTCGCAAATCAGCATTAGCAAGAGTCGCTCCACGCAAGCAAGAATCGGGACTGAGGTAAACCTTTCCGACCTCGAAAGGAACCGACATCACACCCTCGTCAACCGGGACTGTCCCATTAAGCAGTCGATCAGCCTTGGTGTGTTGTGATTTACTCCCCAAAAGGACCAAACGATCTCCCGAAAAAAGTGGAACTTCAGGTGCTGGATTGAGCTTATGTTCATTCCCCCTGGCTAAAGCAAGGACCGAACACCCTGTTTCCTCACGTAGTTTAAGGTCCGCAATTCGTTTACCATTAGCAAAAGTACCCGGACAAATTGTAATTTCGTGCAACTCAATAGGCCATGGATACTTTTCCACGATTTCCCTCAAGACAAACCGGCTTTTCCTCTCTTCACGATCACTCCATTGCCGATTGAAATTCCTCATAAACATCCATTCTAGCTGGCTTTCCCAAAAGCTTACTCGTTTCCAGAAAATGAGGATGGAGAGGAAGGAGAGAGAGAAAAAAAGTACCAAAGAGAGCCCACTTGGAAAGTAGGGAGCAGCTGCTGCTAAAAAAATTGCTGCAATTAGCATTAAGACGACAAGATAAACAACCAAATTAAAGAAGTTACGGATCTTCCCTTGCACCAAATTCTCCGCCGAAAGCAGTTTCAATACTTCGCTGGTAATAATCATTACCATAGCATTTAGATTTCTTAGCAGCGCAACGATCAGAGGAACTATCAGAAATCCGGCCAAAAGCCAGATCCCGATACGGTACGAAACAGTCTCATGAACCGCCTCGTTTGAACCCAAATTATTTGCAATCAATGAAGCTAGCCCGATTATTCCGCTAATCAGTATGAAATAGACTATATTTTGGATAATCGGCCTTTTTAGTAGCCGAAGAAACCGACTATTTCCCAATGATTCACGAACAGCCCTGCTCAAATTCAGGAGAAATTTTCCCAGCAACACCAAAGTTCCTGGCGCCCGCCGAAGCAGATTTCGATGGAGAGTCTCTGTATCCCTCGTTAGAAAAACAGTCGGCAGCATCGTGATTGTGGCCACAGCAACAAGAAGAGTCGGCAGGACACGATCGAAGAAGCCGAGGGAAAAACCGATACCCGCGATGATAAAACTGAATTCTCCAATTTGGCTCTTTGATACGGCGGCGCTAAAACTATGAACTGAGTTTTCACCGGAAAAAAATAGACCCGCCCAGCAACTGGTGATCTTGCCAATAATTACCAGAAATGAAATGACCAGAATCAAAATCCAATTCTGAAAGACCACGGTTAAGTCTACCGACATCCCTACAACCACAAAAAAAAGAGCTCCAAAGAATCCGCGAAGGGAAGCCGTGTTCCTGTCAATTACTTCGGCCAATTCCGACTGAGAGAGAAGAGCCCCCGCTAAAAATGCCCCTAGTGCTATTGGAAACTCCTTGAAATTTGCTAGAGCAACTACTGCGAGGAGCATTCCTATGGCGAATATCGTCACGAGTTCGCTCCTTCCAATAAGATGCAACCCCTTCAAAACAACCGGTAAAAGAATTTTTCCGAAAATGAAAATCAGAAGGACGGATACTCCTACCGCAAATATGACAACCCACTCAGACCCCCAGTCCAGATTCTCAGCCAATGAAAACCCGGAAAGAATAATTAAACCAATAAGAGCAAAAACACTTTCCAGATTAAGGATTCCCGAAGCAATCTCACCATCAGGACGATCGAGTCGATCCTCACCCTCAAGAATTTTTCTAGCAACGGCAGAAGAGCTGAGAATCAAGAGCAGACCGAAATGAAGACTGCCGAGCAATGTCAACCCCATGATCGGCCCAAAGAACATACCCAGGAGCACCATCGCACCTGCCTGGCAAAAAAGGGCTGAAAAGGAAGCCCCTGCAAGACGGCGAATCTGCTGGGGATCGAATCGGAGGCCGATTCCGAAGAGGAGAAATGAAACACCCAATTCTCCCATTAATCGCATCGTCTCTGGATGAGCACCCTTGAATGGAACCGACAACCCCGCCCCTAGGACAATGCCAGTAAGCAAATATCCAGCAATAACGGGCAATCGCAATAAGTTAAAGAAGACTGAGGCCACGACAATTCCCACTGCCACTAAACCAAAGTCGAGAATCAAGCGGCCTCCTACGATTGACACCATCTGCCCCACTGTCGGATCCATCTCCCGTTAGGTAAACCGGTTCTATCAAATTGTAAAGTACTTCAAGGTAGTATTAAAGAGTTTCGATACTCGGAAGTTGGTAATTTCGGGGCCAACACCCTCATCCGTAATGCTGCCATAAGAACTAGTCAGAGGGATTGATCCCAATTATACTTTTGACATTCAGTCCGGTTCGGTAAGATTGAAACTTGGATTGGCCAGTTACCCATTAGAACCATGTAAAATGAGTTATATTGAATCTTGCACGTATATGAAAATTATAGGCCACCGACAGATGCTTCCATGGTTGAAAAAAGGAACCCATTCACCTGTAGTTTCCTCTCGGAGGAGGGTCTTTAGGGAAGTGTAAAAGGGAGAAAAGCACCGGAATCATGATAGGAAAATTTTTCGGCTTATTCTCGAACGATATCGGGATCGATTTAGGAACTGCCAATACCCTTGTCTTCGTTAGAGATCAGGGAATCGTCCTCCGTGAACCAAGCGTTGTCGCTATCAACGCATCAACACGGAAAATGATCGCCGTCGGAGAAGAGGCGAAAAGAATGTTAGGGAGGACTCCAGGAAGCATCAGGGCACTGCGCCCGATGAAAGACGGCGTCATAGCTGACTTCGAAATCACGGAAGGAATGCTGCGTTACTTCATTGGAAAGGTTAGTAAGAATCTGAAATTTGCTCCTCCTCGGGTGGTGGTGGCCGTACCATCCGGCATCACTGAAGTTGAGCGACGCGCGGTCAAAGAGTCGGCTACCCATGCAGGGGCACGAGAAGTTATGCTCCTCGATGAACCCATGGCAGCAGCCATCGGAGTTGGAATGCCAATCGATGAACCAACAGCAAACATGATCGTTGACATTGGGGGGGGGACAACCGAAGTGGCAATCATCTCATATGCAGACGTAGTTTTCACTAGAAGTGTTAGAGTGGGTGGTGACGAAATGGATGACGCGATCAGAAATTATATTAAACGCGCTTACAATCTAATGATCGGAGAGAGGACATCTGAAGAAATTAAGATTGTAATCGGGTCTGCCATACCCCTAAGCGAGGAATTAACTCTAGAAATAAAAGGACGAGATTCCGTAGCCGGACTCCCCAAAACACTTCATATTTCTTCCCAAGAAATCCGAGAGGCCCTAGACGATACCCTCAGCTCGATTATTGATCTGGTGCGCAGCGCCCTCGAACGATGCCCACCCGAACTCTCGGCTGACCTCGTCGATCGCGGTTTCCTCCTCGCTGGAGGGGGAGCACTCATCCGTGGCATCGACACCCTCTTAAGTGATGCCACTGGGCTCCCTGTGATGGTGGCTGAGGATCCTCTCAGTGCCGTCGCAAATGGTACTGGCGTTGTACTGCAAAATCTCAATTGGCTGATTAAGCAGCGGGCTAATTGACTTATGTATCGGGTTTCCCGAGGGCATAGTCTCTCGTCGTCGAATATAAGACTTCAATTCCGAAAGGGGAACTGCTATCTAGCGCCAAAGATAAACTTCCAATGCCTCGGCGAAAGATCTCTCAAATCTGATACCACTCCTCAACATCCCCCTCGACATAAAACTAGGCGCGTTCAAGTATGCATGACTTCGAGAATTTCGGAGACCCCGAATGAGAGCGATCCTAATATTCCTCCGCTCATGGAAACCAGCCAAACCACTGGTGCTCCTGTTCAGTATTCTAATAATTTGGGGATTTATGCCGGTCGCCGCCAAGTCATTCCTGCGAATCAGTTTCTTCGAGTTCCAGGCGCCAGTCTGGACCGGAATCTCATTTCTCGAAGGGCTCCAGGGATTCTGGAGCAAGCGTAACCACACCAAACTCGAGCTTTACGAGGCTGGGAAAAACCTTGCCCGCCTAAATGCTTCCTATGAATTGCGTCTACAGGAAGTCGAAGCGCTCCGCGCTGAGAATTCCCGTCTCGAGACGCTTCTGGGGCTTCCTTCACATACAGAATACAGGTATGAACTGGCTAGAGTCATTCACAGAGACTTAAGTGGCTGGTGGCAACAGATTATCATTCGCAAAGGCTCAATGCACAACATTCCAAAAGGGGCAGGAGTGGTTTATAGTGGTGGGATTGTCGGTCGAGTGAAAGAGGTTTTCGCCTACACTTCAGTTGTAGAACTTGTCTCAAGCAGATCCTTCAGAATTGCGGCCTACTTCGAAGGAGATAATCGACCCGTCACCTATCAAGGGGGTATAAATCTTCCCTTTCTGCCGCCTGGAGGGGAGATCTTGAATATTCAACCAGATGTCCTTATGCCGAGCTCTGGGGGGAAACGTCTTGTATCAACAAATCTTGGTGGTATTTTTCCTGAAGGACTCACTATCGGCTGGTCAAATAAGCTCAGCCCTAATACCGATGGACTCCTATTGAGGGGAAAGGTAAGTTTGAATAAGAGGCTATTAAGTCTTCAAGAAGTCGCCGTCCTCATTCCTCTTGAGCCGGCCCTCCAACTGTGAATCGCGACCACAGAGTATTTCTTGCTCTCGCCCTTAATGCTACCCTTTGTTTTCTTCTCAGCGAAGTTAACAGTGTCCTCTCACGCATTTCTCTTCATCTCACTCTTGACGTACTCTATTTACTCTTCGCTGTCCTCTATTTCCGTGTTCATCATGGTCTGATCGTGGTAATGATTTCGGCTCTCGCGGTAGACTCGCTAGTACAAATTCCTTTTGGCCAAAGCATCTTCGTCTATTCATTCGCTTACCTCATCGCCCTTAGAATGCGATTCGGCATGCGGCGTGAAAACTACTATCATGTAATGATTATCGCGCTCACCGCCAATGCTGCCATTTACGTAGCCAACACTCTTGCCGCGATTGGGGAAGGATTCCCAGGTAGCACTTACTGGATTCGCTGTACTTCTGATTTTCTTCTTTCCGAACTGTTGATTGCACTTATTGCCAGTCTATATGTTCGATTCCAAAAGAACCTTTTCTACCATGTTGGTATCGATCTAGCCTCTGAACTTCAATTACTCTAGAGGTCACTCGATCAGATTTTGCTTTCTATATGAAAATGACAGGTTCCCAGAATGTTTGAAATCCACAGAAATTATGACCCGAGACTGCGGATTTTCTATCTTATTTTCGGGATTTTATTTTGTGTCCTCATCGCGATGCTCGCCTTTCGCCAACTGGTGAAAGGGGGAGAATATAGAGATGAGGAGAAACGACAAAGCCTCCGCAGAATTCTTATTCCAGGACCTAGGGGCAATATCTACGATCGAGAGGGACGACTCTTAGTTGGGAACCGGCCCCGCTTTTCCGCAGTAGTTTACCTAGGGGAATTGCGCCCTGAATTTCGATCTAAATACATCGAAATGGTTATAGAAGCTCGGCAACGAAGCGAGAGTATAGATCGCTATGAACTTAACATCGAAGCGCGAAGACAGGTCGTGCAAGGATACCTTGATCTCATCAACGAAATTCTCGATCGAGAGGAAACCGTTTCGAGACATGAAATCGAACGTCACTTCCGGCAAAATCTACTCCTCCCCTTCCCCCTTATCGCCGACCTCCACCCTGATCAGTATGCCCGACTTATCGAACTCATCCCCGTAGAATCGCCCATCCAAATCCAAACTGGCAGCACCCGATATTTCCCCTACGGATCAGCAGCCTGCCACACTATAGGCTTCGTCGGTTCGACCTGGGAGGTCTCGGAGGATGGACTTCCAGGTGCTGATCTTACCACCCTCACATTCAAAGGGAATGAGGGCCGGACCGGTATCGAGTACCACTTTGATAAACACCTACAAGGCTCCACCGGAGGAGAGTTTTGGATCGTTGATCCCTCGGGTTTTCAGTACAAACAAACAGCGTTCAAGTTACCTCTAAAGGGAAATAATCTCTCCCTTACAATCGATATCGACTTACAGACCGTAGCCGAACGAGAGATGGGCAACCGAGTAGGAGGAATCGTTGCACTAGATGTTAAGACGGGCGAGGTTCTAGTTCTCGCAAGCAAACCCAATTTTGATCTTAATCGCCTGTCTCCTTTCATCCCGAACCGGGTCTACCGCGAAATCACAGCTTCGGGTGCCTGGTTGAATCGCGCTGTTTCCGGTCTCTACCCACCTGGATCAACCTTCAAGATTGTTACCGCAACTGCCGGTCTAACATCCGGAGCGATCACCGCCAGCACCGAATTCGAATGCCACGGAGAACTAAAGGTGGGAAAACGCAACTTTGTGTGCCGAAATCATAAGGAACACGGAGAATTCTCTCTCGATTGGGCCCTTTTAAAAAGCTGTAATGTCTACTTCTATCGGCTGGGATTAAAGACAGGCGTCGACATGATCAGCCAAACCGCACTCAGCTTCGGCCTTAACCAACCCACTGGAATCGAGCTTCCTAACGAAACAAAGAAAATGATTATTCCGGACCGAAAATGGAAACAGTCTCGACGCTACGACCGTTGGTATCCCGGAGATACTGCCAACCTATCTATCGGCCAGGGTTATCTCCGAGTGACGCCGTTACAGTTCGCCTGTCTCACCGCTTCCTTAGCTAGAGGCGAGACTCGCACTCAGCCCACTTTGATTTTCGATCAGGCCCGCGACCACCGAGCAATCGACCACGGTGGGAAACCAATACCTCTCCCATCGGAAGAATATCGGAGAATTATTGATGGAATGGAACAAGCGACCCTAGTGGGAAGTGCACGGTTAGCGAGAATTCCAGGACTTCGAATTGCTTCCAAGACCGGAACTCCTCAGGTAATAGTGAAAGGTAAGACCCTTTCCTTTGGGGCTTTCATAGCATTCGCTCCTATCGAAGATCCACAGATTGCTCTCTCGGTATTTATTGAAGCGACTTCGCGGGATGACCAATATAGCGGTGGAATCACCGCCGCGCCAATCGGTAGAGCAATTCTTGAAGCCTATTTTGAAAAGAAAGAAAAAAGACTAAAAGTAGCTGGGCTTTAGGAAAAATTGCTACCTTTAGACTATACCATAAGCAACTCTCTTACCTTTCGAATAAACAGCCTAGAAAACAAGCTTACCCTGATTCTTTCGTTACGGAAAACTAACAAACCACGTGGGATTTTCTAGCCTAGAAAATCACCGTAAGAACCCAGAAACAAAGCAATATCAATCTTCCAAAATCAGTTGTAAGACTCGAGAGACTAGCCTTTACTTATCTTCTCCGTAGATCTCTGGGATGAAATTGAGAGGTTACCTGACTCCCCTAGCAGCTGGATTACTGGTTTCGTTGTTAACTGTGCACGGAGCCAATCTTAGATCGGGCCCCATGCTCGGCTATAGTACAATGAAGGAAGTTCTAGTATGGGTGCAAACCGATGTTCCGGCAGACGTTAAAATTAAATATTGGGAGCAAGATCTTCCAGAAACCGCTCAGTTCACAGATGTTGTAAGGACAAATAAGCAAACCGCTTTTGTTGCTCAGTGTATAGCCGATAAAGTTACCTGGAGTCGCGTCTATGAATACTCTGTGATAATAGATGGACAAAAGGTTATCCCTAGATTCCGAAAAGGTTATGCAGAAAAGGGCCCGATCCCTCTCTCCTTCCAAACCCAACCCCGTTGGCGCCATGCCGAGGCAGCCGACTTCAGCCCACCTGACTTTAGTGTCGCCCTAGGTAGTTGTGCTTACTTCACGGAGAAGGGTTACAATTGGGAAGAAAGCAAAACCCCATATGGAGACCATTACGAAATCTTTGAATCAATCTACGAACATGATCCGGATTTAATGATTTGGTTGGGAGATCAAATCTATCTGCGCGAAGCGGATTGGACTTCAAGGACGGGAATCTTTCATCGCTACAATCACTTCCGTTCATTTCCATATCTCCGTGCCCTCTTCGCAACGGTTCATCAATACGCTATCTGGGACGACCATGACTTCGGGCCCAACGACATCGGTCGCACCTTTTGGAACAAAGAGGCAACTTTAGAAGCCTTCAAACTCTATTGGGGAAATCCATCATATGGGTTTAAGGATATGCCTGGAATCACCACTTTTTTCAATTGGGGAGACGCTAATTTTTATCTTCTCGACAATCGATATTATCGAGTGGCGGCGGATGATGATCCTGAACCTTTTGGAGGCCCGAAAAGTCATCACGGAAAGGAGCAAATTGATTGGCTTGTCGAGACAATGCGCCACCAACAAGGCCAGGATGACTTTGCCTATCCCTCCTCCTTTAATATCGTCGTTACTGGGAACCAAGTGCTCAGCGACAGCCCTAACCCGGAAGGATTTCGCAATTATCACAGTGAATGGCAATACATGATAGACCGAATTATTCACGCTAAAATCGATGGCGTAATCTTCCTCACAGGTGACGTGCATTTTACCGAATTCAGCAAAGAGGTGCACATCAGTGGGGCGAAGTCCAGTACTCCAGGTAACCCTGGTGCTTCCTATCCCTTTCATGATCTCACCATCTCACCTCTGACCTCAGCTGCCTTTCTTGACCCATGGGATAATTCTTACCGCGTCGATATTTTCCCCGACTCAAATGACGATTTCATCACCAAACGTAATTTCGCTATTCTCGACTTCAAGGGACCGAAAAGCGACCGTCGAATCGAGATTCGTATCTTTGATAGCGAGGGCAATCTGATTAACCAAAAACATGATGGGAAGAAGGGCCAAATCGACGGTCTCTGGATACTTAAAGCTAACGATCTTAAAGCTCCGAAATAAATCTCGAGTTTCAGTAACCGATCTAAAGTTAGGACCCCTACTTGTCCCCTAAGAGCATTGAATCCCAACATCGGATCCCTAAAATTTTGTTTGTCCCTTTTCCTCGTCCTGACTGTCCTCACCCTCTCAGGATGCCGCTGGGGATCTAAACTTGCATCTGAACTTGACCCACAGTCAGTTCTTGAAAATTACAGGACTTTTGCTGTCATGCCCCTACCAGCTGCGATTCCAGGTGCTCCGCCCGGAACTGTTCCCCGGTACGGTGGAATGATCAAGGAAACAGTCGAAGGTATTCTGAATTCGAAAGGATACAAACGGTCAAAGCTTGAAACAGCAGACTTTGCCGTTAAGATAGGCGGCTATGTCATCCCCGAAATCGACGTTAAAGAATGGGGCTATTCCGACTACGGGGAACCGGATGGTCATCAGTGGTGGGAATCGTATCCTTATAGTGAAATCGAAATTGGATCCTACGTCTATGGTACCCTTCTCATCGAAATCTTTGATCGCAGCTCGAAGCAGATGGTATGGGTCGCTTGGGTCACCGGGAAAAGGAAATTCAAGCCACCCGACCCCGTTAAAATTAAAAAGGCCATCAGTAAAATGTTGACCGACTTTCCCAATGGCGAATCAGTCACCAATCCTATCAGAAAATCCCGGAATCTTAAGAGACTCTGGTCTTTGATTAAACGATGAAAACGGAATCGTACTCAGGGTTAATCTTTTATGCGAAATAAATACGAAATCAGATTTCCACTGGGATGGGAAACCTCCCATCATTTTTAAAGATTGTGCTTTGTAAGTAGGGACACATAGACTCCCGTCAAACTCTTAAATATATGTACGTTATAATTGCTCCGATCCAAATCAAAGAGGGTAAAAAAGCAGAATTCATCCAAGAGATGATTCTCGACTCCAAAGGTTCAATTGAGAACGAACCCGGCTGCCTAACATTCGATATCATTCAAGACCCTGATGATCTAAACCGAATCTGGCTCTATGAAGTGTATGAAGATGAGGCAGCCTTCAAGATTCATACCGAAACTCCTCATTTTATAAAGTGGAGAGATACTGTCAAAGACTGGTCTGTTGAATGCCCAGTTAAAACTGTTATCGGCGGCTCTAAAATTTACCCATGAATAACTACAACTATCAAAAAGGACTGAAGATCGTCTGGGAAAAGGCGGTTGGACTTTATCGGGAAGGCAAGCGCAATTCTTCCTCTTTTTTTAACATTTCAGAAAGAGAATTCCTAAAATCAATTGGAGCTTCTGCCCAGGAGATCTACGATTTCGCAGAAGACTATGTTGGAGGAGAAGAACCAGACTTTACCACCTTTGCTCTGATTCAAAGCATCCGCCGACAGTATTTTTTGGAAGAACAAAAGGCAGTCGTTTCCAAGCGGAAAGTAGTTACCAATGATCTACCTCCTAAAGAAGCTGAAGTAGAAGGTATCGAATGGCTTCCCCGTATAATCCCCAAAGCTTTGGCCAAATTACGCGGTGAGATGCCCGACGATCTCATGTACTGCTGCGGTGGAGACCGCCGGTTCTTCAAACAGCACGATATCCACCCAGCCGAGTTCCTCCAACTCGCCTGGAAACACGAGAATAATGAAAGCGCCGTCGTCAGTTGGGTTTCCCGGCAGTCGAAATCTGCGAATCAGACCGTTCCCTCTTAGGAAACCTACCACCAAAAGCAAGCTCTCATCACCTCCTTAATTGCTCTTTCAAACTATACCTCTTCTGCTGTATTTGGAGGTGAGGGAGGTAATCCTAACGTTACCAGTGGTAATACCTGACAGGGATTAGAATAAACTGGGGAAATCGCCTGGAGGAAGAATCCCTTTATGGCAGCTAAGACTAAACTCTCTCCACCGCTCTAATGGGTCTCAACTAGATGATCACATCTTCCACAATCATGTGGTACTTCCAAAAAAATCGTGAGCATGCTAATAAAATAACCTAAATTTTTGGTGACTGAATTAGAAAGAACTACCTCAGAAAACCCCTTCAAATTTCTCGAAACAGGCCCTCTGGCTGAGGAAGAATTGTCTCTTGAATTAGTTGAAAGACTCACTGAGGACCCTTACCACGGTCTCGTCCCCTGTTACAAATTCGATATGGTCCACAGGGAAAAACGCACCAAGATGGGAAACATTTCACTCCGCATCGGGAACAGCGATCTGCTAGTCAGAAATTCCGGACAAATAGGTTATGACGTATTATTCGGATATCGAGGAAACCGATATGCGGCAAGAAGTTGCCGGCTTCTATTACCTCTGGCCCATATGCATGGCCTTAATCCCCTCTGGATAACATGCGATCCAGATAACATTGCATCTAGAAAGTCCTGCGTAATCGCCGGCGCTAAATACGTTGATACAATAAGACACCGAACCTCGGATTCAACGAACCTGTCAGGCTTTTTCGAAAAATGCCGCTACCGAATCGATCTCCACCTATTACTCTCATGCAAGCAAACTTCCAGTTAGAATGACCTTTCCCATGGTTCGATTCGCTTCTAGATACTCGTGCGCATCGGTCGCTTCATCAAAGGGAACCGTCCGATCAATGATGGGCTGCAATTCTCCGGTCATAAAACCTTTGTAGCAATCCTTCTCAAAGGCCTTCACTAACCTAACCTTGTAATCAAGTGACCGGTTCCTCAAGGTTGAACCAATAATTTTCAGACGCTTAAGTAGAACCTTACTAACGTCCACTCCTCTTAACTCTTTACTTCCCAAAAGAGCGAGCATAACCAGACAACCATCGGGCGCAAGGCACTCAAGGTTACGATCAAAATAGTCACCCCCAATAAAATCAAGAATGATGTCAACTCCTCGATTGTTGGTGAATCTCTTCACAGAATCTACAAATTTTTCCTCTCGGTAATTCGTTGCAAATGCAGCTCCCAGGCTCTTGCAAAACTCTAATTTCTGAGTGCTCCCCACTGTTACAATCGCAGAGCAATCAAAATATCTGACTAATTGGACAGCCGCCGTTCCAACTCCACTTGCTCCGGCATGGATCAGTACCTTATTACCCTTTTCTATTCCCGCCAGCCACCGTAGCGCCTGGTACGCAGTAAGAAAGACCTCGGCAATTCCAGCTGCTTTAACAAAGTCCATATTCTCCGGAATCGGGAGCGCTAGCCTCTCGTCGACAGCCACATATTCTGCATAGCCACCACCGGCCAACAGTGCAAATACCGAATCGCCCTTCTGGAATTTCGAGCATGCACTACCAGCCTCTTCCACCTTGCCCGCCATTTCCAAACCCAATATTGGACTCGCACCCAACGGTGGCGGATATAATCCTTCCCTTTGCATCGCGTCGGCACGATTCACTCCAGCTGCTTCTATCCGGACTAAAATTTCCTTCTCTCCGATTTCCGGTCTCTCCGCTTCTCCAACATATAAAGCGCTGGGCGGCCCGGGTTCATCTATCAAAATTGCCTTCATGTCTGGGCCAATTCTTACTACTTCCTCTTGTTAACGAATTTCCTCAAAACCGGGGCCTTAAAGTAGTGAGGCAATACACTCTCTAAAGTCTTTCATAGCATGTGGCAATCCCCCATTGCGGCTAACAAAAACCTCGAAACGCAAAACAATTAAAATTGATCGTTCTCCTCTATTTAGCATCATATCCTTGGTGAACACAAAACAAGCGCTCTTTGAATTAGGAGTATGTGGGAATACTATCTCAAAACAAGAAAAGAAGTTTTTAGATGAGAACGGCTATTTAATTCTCCATGATGTTCTTTCCTCCGAATTCATTCTCCGAATGAAACAACGTCTCGACGAACTGACTCACACGGAAGGAGACAGGGCTGGGACAGAGGTCCACCAGGAAGAGGGAACCGATCGCCTCAGTAACCTCATTAATAAAGACCCTGTTTTCGATATTTGCTTCACTCATCCAAAAGTTCTGGCCTCAATCGCCCACGTTTTACAGGACGATCTTAAACTTTCCTCTCTCAACTACCGGGCCGCTCACCCCGGAAGTGGTCTTCAGAAACTCCACGCTGACTGGAAAGAGGCAGTCCCGCCTTGGGACTTTCAAGTCTGCAATTCGATTTGGCTACTTGACGACTTCGTCTCTAACAACGGACCCACCAGGGTGGTACCTGGTTCACACATGAGTGGAAAGCTGCCTACTGATGTGATGGAGGATCATATGGCTTCCCACCCTGATGAGACCTATCTTATTGCTCCGGCTGGAAACGTCGTTGTGTTTAATTCACACACCTGGCACGGTGGAACCTTGAACCTTTCTCAAAAACCCCGCCGCGGCCTGCACTCTTACTTCTGTCGCCGCCAACATCACCAGCAACTGAACCAAAAAAAATTCATCATTCCTGAAACTCTCATGCGCCTAAGTCCGGCTACTCGTTTTATTTTAGATGTTTGAAATAGAACTATTCATAACTACCATCTAGACATTTCGAGGCGCAACTCATAGCACAATCAGCCCCTATCGTGATCATCCTCCTTCCTCAGAGTTTTTTATATAGTCTAGTAACATCTGATTCAATATGAGAGATGCAAATCGTGCCACTGGTAATTCAACCGTCACTCGGATAATACGGGCCGAGTCTGAAGCGATATCCAATATACCCGAAGACAATGATTTCGAACTCGCCTTGGATCTAATCTATGAGAGGGTTCATCGCCAAAACGGAAAGGTGATCACAAGCGGCATAGGGAAGGCAGGACATGTTGCGCTGAATCTCTCCTCGACTTTTGCGGCTACTGGAACTCCTGCAACTTTTCTTCATCCCGCTGAAGCACAACACGGGGACCTTGGGCTGGTTCACAAAAACGATATCCTGCTCCTCGTCTCAAACTCCGGGAAAACCCGAGAATTACTAGAACTAGTTCAGCTAACACGTAATCTGCACGCGGACCACCCCGTAATGGTCATCACCGGAAATCGGGAGAGCCCTCTTGCTAAGAAGGCAATCGTTATTCTCTATACCGGAGGTCCTCCAGAAGTCTGTCCACTTAATTTGACTCCCACCAGCTCGATTACGACTATGATGGTCATTGGGCACATCCTAACCATACTCCTGATGATGAAAATTGAATTTCCCCGTGAGGCTTTCTATATGAGGCACCACGGGGGCTATTTAGGCTCCCTAGCTAAAGCTGAAAAGAGCGATTGATTTTCAAAGCCATGAATCATCTATTCCTTATAGCAGGACCGTGCGCTATTGAAGACGAGCAAATGCCTCGCATCATCGCGAAGAAAGTCAAAGATCTCACCGATCAACTCGAGATACCGTTTGTTTTTAAAGCATCATACCGTAAAGCGAACCGTACCCGCCTAGATAGTTTCGTTGGTTTACCCAGAACCGTCGCGTTGGAAACTCTAGGGTCTATAAAGGAAGAATTCGGCGTTCCAGTACTAACAGATGTCCACGAGAGTTGGGAATGTGATGAAGTCGCGGAGTACGTAGATTATCTACAAATTCCAGCATTTCTGTGCCGCCAAACCGACCTTCTTATAGCAGCGGCAAATACGGGGAAAGGGATCAATATTAAGAAAGGCCAGTTTCTCTCGCCTGATGCAGTAGAATTTATTTTGGAGAAGATCCACTCTACCGGGAATTCGAGCATCTGGTTGACAGAACGAGGCTCGAGTTTCGGATACGAATCTCTAATCGTCGATATGACGGGAATCCCTCGGATGAAGGAATTTGGATTCCCAGTTGTAGTTGACTGTACTCATTCTGTGCAGAAACCCAATCAGAGATCAGGTGTAACAGGCGGTGATGCAACCCACATTGAAACGCTAGCTCTTGCATCAGTGGCGGCTGGGGCTGACGGCCTATTCATCGAAGTTCATCCGTCACCGAATCATGCAAAAAGCGATGCTGCCAGTATGCTGTTGTTGGAAAAACTTGAACCACTTTTAGTAAAGGCGAAAAAATTTTTTGATTTAAGAAAAGAGGAGCAATAACAGAAACTAAGACATCCTACCACAATATGGAGAATCCTAAAATCAGTCATCTGCTTTCCAATAATCAAAGTTCCATGCGTGCACTCGTCCTCGATGGAATCGGCTTCACTCACAGCAAAGTGATTGATATTCCAATCCCGCGCCCTGGCCCCAATGAGCTTCTAGCCCGTGTTGATGCGGCCGGAATTTGTGCGTCACTGATTAAGATCATCGAGCAGGGCGCAAACCATCCTACCATCTATGGATGGGACTTAAGCCAATTTCCCCTTATCCTCGGCGACGAGGGTTCCATTACACTTGTGGAAATCGGTGAAAACCTCATTGATTCCTACCATTCAGGAGAGCGTTACACCATTCAACCCGCGGTCTATCACGCCCCAATCAGACATCGAGAGCGGTATCGCAATCATGCACAAGGCGTTGATAAGATGGGAGTTGGCTATACATTACCCGGGTTTCTGGCTGAGTATATCATCGTGGGTGAGGAGGTCTTGGCGGCCAATTGCCTCATCCCTCTCCCCGATGATTCCC
The DNA here is from genome assembly GCA_003226295.1 of Candidatus Moanabacter tarae. NCBI lineage: Bacteria > Pseudomonadati > Verrucomicrobiota > Opitutia > Puniceicoccales > Candidatus Moanibacter > Candidatus Moanibacter tarae. The sequence continues at coordinate 1,643,737 of CP029803.1, forward strand.
TACCTTATGCCCACGTGGCCATGGCAGAACCGTTCTCCTGTGTCGTAGCCTCCCACGAACACCATCTTCACTTGGTTCAAGTAAAAGCTACCCATCCTCGCAAAGTGACAAAGGGCATCAAGAAGAACGGTATCACCCTTATCATCGGGGCAGGAGCAATGGGCAGAATGCACATCGACCAAGCTTTATCAGCCCATCCCAAAGCAATAATTGTTAGCGATCTAATACAAAACCGATTGGACCGCGCCCAGTTACTTTTCCAACTTCGGGCTGAGCAACTCGGCATCGAGCTTCATTTTATTAATCCCACAAAGTCCAACATCAAGAACCTCGTGAACAAGGTATCTGACGTCCAGGGCGCTGACGACGTCATCGTCGCTGTTGGTGCGCCCGAAGCCGTGGAGAGCGGTCAACACTTGGTTGGACGCGATGGGGTTCTCAATATTTTCGGAGGGCTGAAAAGTGGAAATGCAACTGTTCAGCTAGACGCCAACATCGTCCACTACAGAGAAACATACGTCACGGGATCCTCCGGCGGCCAAATCTGGGACATCGTCCGTTCCCTTGAGCTCATAGCCTCCAAAGATATTGATCCCAGCGCTCATGTCACTCGCATCGGAGACCTATATCATGCCCCTACCCTTATCCAACAAATTAAAGCTTGTGAGCTCGACGGAAAAGCCGTCATTTATCCTCACCGTCATAGCAAAGAAATCCTTTCAGTCGATCGTTGGAGTGCCGACGACGAGACCGCTTACCTTAGCGATTCAGAATAGTTTTGACTGGCATTAGTTAAGCAAAGATTTCGAGCAAATACTATGGGTAAACTTTACTTCCGCTAATAAAAAAATTTCAAAATACTCCATCTTAAAACCTCACCTCCTAAGTTGATGAAAGGCACACTACTCGATGATCCGAGGTTACTCAAAGTAAGCTTGGATCGATCGCATGAAATGTCTAAATCAAATTATTTCCCCTCCGGGGCTCGTTAATTCCTCTTCGTAGGATTCCGATTTTTACCACGCTCATCCCTAAACACAAAGCGGGCAAATTACGACTGGAAGTTTACCCATTTGATAACGACCCTTCTTGACACGTTGGGTAACAGTAAACTATGATTTTCCCGTCGTCTCGCTTGGCATCCGGTTACTAATTCGGCGGCAGGTTTTCACATAATTACGCCTAAACCTTAGAAATTCGATCAAGGAAAATTCAGATGGCAGACAGTTCAAAAAATGGAACCTACAAAGTAATAGGCACCCGACCCATCCGTCACGATGGAACAGAGAAGGTGATTGGGAAGGCAATCTATGGGGGCGACACCCGGCTACCAGGCATGCTACACGGCCAGGTTCTCCGCAGCCCCCATGCCCATGCCCGGATAAAATCCATAGACACTAGTGAGGCGGAAGCTCTCGCCGGAGTACGTGCTGTGGTGACCTCGGAAGATTTACCATCCACAAACCCAAACGACATGGTAGATCTCGGAGAAGGGATGACAAAACTCAAATTCCTTCGTGATAATGTCTTGGCCAGCGACAAGGCCCTCTATCGGGGTCACGCCATCGTGGGAGTAGCGGCAATTAATCAGCAAACTGCGGATGAAGCGCTCTCGTTAATCAAGGTTGACTACGAAATTCTACCCCCTGTAGTCGGTGTCCGAGATGCCATGAGGGAGGATGCTCCTCTTCTTCACGATGATTTGACAACAGAAGAATTGGGTGAGGATACCGGGAAACACAGCAACATTGCAGCAATTCTTTCCCACAAGCTTGGAGACATCGAAAAAGGATTTGCCGAAGCTGATATCGTAGTCGAACGCGAATTTGATACCGCAACCGTACATCAGGGATACATAGAGCCCCACAATGGGACCGCAGTGTGGAATCCTGATGGTCAGATAACGGTATGGACTAGCACCCAAGGTGCCTTTGTGGTTCAAAAACAAACGGCCGCAGTCCTCGATCAACCAATTTCGAAAATAAAGGTGGTTCCCCAGGAAATCGGAGGTGGGTTCGGAGGCAAGATTCCACTCTACCTGGAACCAGTCGCTGCGCTCCTCTCGCGAAAGACACAATGTCCAGTGAAATTACTTATGACTCGGGCAGGATGCTTTGAGGGAACAGGCCCAACGCCTGGAACGTATATTCGGCTTAAGTTGGGTGCAAGTAATTCCGGAAAACTGGTTGCGGCTGATGGGTTTATGGCCTTTGAGGCAGGCGCCTATCCGGGATCACCAGTTTTCTGCGGCTTGATGTGTATCTTCTCTTGCTATGAAATACCTAATGCGGAGGTCGTTGGATATGATGTGGTTGTAAACAAGCCTAAGACAGCTCCTTATCGAGCTCCAGGTTCTACCCAGGTTGCATTCGCATTTGAGACGATGTTGAACGAAATTGCGGAAAAATTGGAGATGGATCAATTCGATATCCGGCTCCTTAATGCGGCAAAAGAGGGTACCCGCCGCGTAGACGGCCTCGTTTATCCTCCAATCGGTTGCGAAGAAACCATTTCTGCAGGAAAAAACCACGATCATTATAAGACTCCACTCAAGGGGCCCTACCGGGGCCGCGGAGTTGCAACTGGTTTCTGGTTTAACATTGGATTCAAATCCAGTGTCACAGCAAATGTGAATGAAGATGGAACAGTCAATCTGATGGAGGGGTCAACCGATATCGGAGGCTCACGAACTTCTATTGCGATGCAATTTGCAGAAGTTTTAAAAATCTCTGCGGAGGATATAATTCCACGCGTCGGGGATACGGGCGAAGTAGGTTATACCGACGTTACCGGAGGTAGTCGGACCACCTACGCTACCGGGTGGGCAGCTCACGATGCAGCTCAAGATGTAAAAGCTCAAATGATTGAACGAGCCGCTAATCATTGGGAGACTCCAGCTGATAATGTGGAATTCGATGATGGTGTTTATCGCAACAAAAGTGACTCGTCGAAATCCCTCAACTTTAAAGAACTTGCTGCAATAATCAGCGAGTCCGATTCTCCTGTAATAGGACGCGCATCGGTCAACCTGGGATTTGGTGTTGGCGGCTCATTTGCCACAAACATCGTCGACGTAGAAGTTGATCCTGAAACGGGAAAGGTGAAAATTCTTCGGTTTACGGTTATACAGGACGCCGGGAAGGCAATCCATCCCAGCTATGTTGAAGGCCAGATGCAAGGAGGCAGCGTCCAGGGGATTGGGTGGGCACTGAATGAGGAATACTTCTACAATAAGGAAGGCGTTATGGAGAATTCGACTTTCCTAGATTATCGCATCCCTACTGCTCTTGATCTCCCATTAATCGATACCGTCATTGTGGAAAAGAATAACCCGGACCATCCCTTCGGGGTACGAGGAATCGGTGAGTCGAGCATTGTTCCCCCACCGGCTGCCATCGCCAATGCGATCTATAATGCTATCGGCGTCCGGTTTCGTGAACTGCCGATTCGCCCTGACCGAATCGTAGCTGCCATCACTTTGAAGGAAGGATCGAAAAGCGAGGAAGCTGTAGCCGGTTAAGTTGATAAACTTTCCCTTCTAGAGGCAGAACGTCTTTGCCCCTCAGGTGAATACTTTAGTGAAGGGCAATGTTAGGACGCCAACATTTGGAGTCTTAGGAAAACTTTTAGCCCTAAAAGTTTCAGGCCCTCATACGAGGGCCTGTTTAGGTAAAAGACTCTTTAGGCAGTTCTGAAGGCCCAGATGCGAACCTCCCAATGTTGATGTTCAGTTGAGATACACTGAACAAAGATAGATATTATGAATAGCCTACAAAACCAACTCGAACTTGGTCTGAATTATTAAATCTGATGCGTTTGGATTAGACTAACAAACGCGTTTAAAAACTTCAGTCTGCTTGCTTGCAGTGCGGATTCTAACGATCAAAGATTCACTTTGTTATCATCTCTATATTCCATTTTCATTCTACATTCGCTCTCTTCATTGATCGTTCTCGATTTCTCCATTTTCCTTTAATCGTTAGTTGCTGAAATACTGCTCGCGCTTCTCCGGGATTTCTTAGATCGATGCGAAGATCGTTCATGCCCTACCAGATAACTCTTCAAGACCATCGTGACAAAAATCTTAGAAACTCTTAGTCACATACTCCAAAAACGGCGTGAAACAATTGCCGTGGCTGAAACAACAACTGGAGGACTAATTTGTTCAAAAATTGTCGCGATTCCGGGAAGTTCCTTATACTTTAGCCAGGGAATTGTGGCCTACAGCAAATACTCAAAAATTCGAACTTTAAATCTGGATCCAGAGTTTCTTGATCGATTCGGCGAAGTTAGTAGGGAAACGGCACAAGCACTAGCTATAGCGGTTCGATCAACGAGCAAAACCACCCACGGTTTAGCCGAAACAGGAATAGCGGGTCCTGTTATTGGAAAATCATCTAAACCCCTTGGTACCACATATATCGCTCTAGCTAGTCCCAGTGGAACATACATAGCCGATTTTAGGCTATGCGGCAATCGGCGGCAAATCCAGGAAGGCATAGCCAAGAAAGCTTTGGAATTTGTTATCGAGTCTCTAACATAGCAGACTGCCGGACTTTACTCTAGCGGACAGTAAAACTCAATAATTCAAGCCACACAATTCCTGTTCAAGGGGATAGCCCCATGATCGAGGAATCCATATGGATTCTCTCGATTGGATAGTTCAATCTCTGATTTAAAAAATTATACTCTGCTTTTTTAAACAGACTACACCAATCATCTCTTTTCGTATATCCCGGAAAGATGACGAAGGAAAATTTGTTTACCTATTCTTAAATCTTGGAGAATTTCAGTCGTACTATTAACCAATCCAACACGATTTTTTCCTTAGGGCTATTTTGACCCCAACCATTTCGTCCACAGCGTTTCAAGATGATAGCGAGGATTAAAACCCAAAATTTTACGAATTTTATCATTTCGGATCTTATCGTGGGGTAGATCGGTGGAGATGAAGAAGGTTTCACATTTGGACGGAAGCTTGTGAGAGTCGATCTCCAAAGCACACCTAATGGCATCGCCCGCATCGGGCCAGGCAACAGACTGAGGGCAGAGATCGGCATGTAGTAATCGGGTACAATTTTGCCCTCCCAGCAAATGATCAGGATGTACCATGTGGTAGTAAAGAAGAGTTAGTAATTCGATATCGTAATGCTCGCTAAAGATCCGACATATCTCCTGCCCCAGTGCCTTTGATAAAGGATAAAGGCGGGTACCCGGGGCTGGAGGCATCTCAGGGTTCAAATGAAAATCCCAATCTTCATACTGGGGTCCAACCATTTGAAAATGAGGGCCCGTATTGATGACACGCCTGATGCCCCATTCCCGAGCTGCAACCATCATGTTATAGTTGCCCTGGGTACTAACATCGAAGGCCAACTTCCGGTCGTCACGCAAAACAGAAAGGTTGATAATCGCGTCCATTCCTTCGGCAGCAGCTATCACCCCCTCTAAATCGGAAACATCAAGCTGAACAAACTCATGGGACCCTGAAGGCAATTCATTGATATCTGTAACCCTCAGCTGGTGGCGCCCCTCCAGGGCTTTGACAACCCAGGGGCCTAGCATACCATTGCCTCCAAGAATAAGAACCTTCATTTATCGTCGTCTTCCGGAAACTTTAGCAAACTCTGGGCACATTTCATGAGAAACCGCTGGTTTGGCATTGGAGATTGCACATGAACATCTTGCCAAGAGGCAATCTCAGCAGTTAACGCCCTTCTCACGACGAGACAGGCATCTTCTGAAGATAAAGCAGCAAGATCTTCTAATCCAATCGCATCACGCCCACCATCAATGACCGGAAAACCCAATCGAATATTCGCAACCTTAATTAGCCGGTCCCTAGCAAACTCTTTACATACTATTTCCCCAAGATGACAGGAGAGCAGAAGAGAATTCTCAGCCGGAGGCAAACTTCGCCACTGCTCAGTCACGGTAAGAATCTCATCGTAGTCGTCTAATAACCTCAAGGTGCTGATGTAAAGGCAGCGTTCAACCCCTGAAGCAACGGCTGCCTGAAGAAGGTTATAGGTCCTACGCGTGTGATAATCGATCAGTGACGTGGCGTCACCACACTGTCCTTCAAAGCCAATGTGAATGAGGGCGTCGATTCCATCTACCAATTCGTTGGTGGCTTCGTCGTGATTGAGGTCTGAATAGGATATATTCCCCTCTCCTTTGTTTCCCGGTAAATCTGTCAAAAAAACGTCATGGCAGTCTTTGATACCCGCTGCAAGCAACTGAGCCGTCCTGGAGGCTGCCGATGTAATAAGAATTTTAATGTTGCCGAAAACTTGAGGCCGGATATCACACCGACTTTAGGGTTAGATTTTGCCGATACCGCAGAAGATTCTCATAACCAACCTAGAGGTCTGTCAAGTCTCTGATTCAGATTACTATTAAACCTATGAAAGCAGTCCAAATCATCTCTCCAAAAAGCATAGAGATCGTTGAGACCAAGGAACCCCAACTCCCAAGTAATGGAAACGGATTTGTCAAAGTGCGTATGCTGCGCGGATGTCTATGCGGTAGTGATATGCCTTTCTTTTCCTTGAACTTTGACCGCGAACCAGAACGAGCTAAATCTCTGATCGGCGAACTAGAATCGGGGCAAGATTCCTATTACCCTTTGCTCATTGGTCAGTCGATGCACGAGTGTGTGGGCCGAATAGTGGAGTCAAACTCCGATCAGATCAAAGTGGGAACGCTAGCAATCGCAGGACCGCCAAAAATGAGTGGTTTCCAAGAATATTTCTGTACCAGAGAGGAATCTGTCTTTCCCCTACCAGAAGGGTCAGTCCCCGTTGAGCAACTGCTTATGAGCCAACCTCTGGGAACCGTTATTTGGGCTATGCGAAAGCTCGGAAATTTATTCCACTCTGATTGCGTAGTAGTTGGTCAAGGACCTATGGGACAACTTTTTGCGCACATGCTTTCTAACCTCGGAGCCCGTACTATCACCGTTATGGACAAGATTGACGAGCGTCTTTCCGTCTCTCCTAAAATGAGAGCCACTCACACCGTCAACGTGGACAGGCATGATCCAATCGGAGCAATAAAGGAGATAACCGACGGGAGGATGGCTGATCTCGTAGTTGAAGCAGTTGGCCATGAACAAGACACCATTGACCTCTGCACCGCACTTGTGAAGCGTCAGGGCACAATATTAGGATTTGGAGTTCCTGAGGTTAGTTACGGAACCAAAATTAACTACCGTGAGCTCTTTCGGAAAAACATCACCTTTATCGGCTCAGTTGGGCCAGAATATCGCCGGGACGGCTCCCTTGCCCGTGACATGATTGTACAAAACCGGGTCAACGTCTCCCCTATCATTACTCATTCTTACCCTCTCGAGGATGCCCAAATTGCTTACGAACAATTTGCCAATCGTAAGAATGGGATATTAAAGGTTATTATTGAATTTTAAGAGTATTGATTCTCCTCACTTCGGCGCACTTGTTTGCCTACAGAGTCGCAATCGAGAAAAGAAACGAAGGTTGAATGAATTCGGAGTCCTCCTATGCAGAATCAGTTGCCCACTCGTTATCGTCCTTCTGCTTCTTACTTCACTAGTATGTCCCGCTCGCTTCGTAGAATGCACGGATTAGTTCCTGATTCATATCAACGCATAAAAACCCCTATTTCCAATGAGAGTTTCCTACGCAAATAAAAAGCCAAGTATCGCCGACTATTATCCTTCCCCTCATCAATGGGAGCAGATCGATCCCAGCAACGCTGGTTTTGATCCTAGAAAACTAGCCGAGAGCTTGGTGTTTGCGGCAGAAACCGAAACAGATTTTCCAACTGACTTGCGCAAGAAAATCCCTAACGGGAAACGCCACCCATTCGACCGACAACTTGGTCCCATTAAAGACCGTAGCGCTCCTTCGGGAGTCATTCTAAAAGGAGGCTACCTCCTCGGTCAATTCGGCCCCGTTGACAGTATAGAAGTCACTTTCAGTGTGACCAAAAGTTACATATCAGCAGCAGCTGGTCTCGCCTACGACGACGGCTTGATCAACGACCTCGATGACCGCGTTGGAAGTTCTATTTCGGACGGTGGATTCGATTCATCTCAGAATATTGATATAACGTGGCGCCAACTTCTACAACAAACAAGTGAGTGGGAGGGGGAACTCTTCGGCATACCCGACTGGATAGATCGCGGGCGACAGGTGAACTCAGCTTCTAGCATGGAAGCCGGCACAATAGGGGAGTCCGCATCAAAAAATGAAACTTTAAATGCCCTAGAACCTCCTGGTACCTTCTGGGAGTACAACGACGTTCGGGTCAATAGAACTGCACTTAGCCTCCTACGCCTATTTCATACTTCTTTGCCAGAAATCATCAGTTCACGAATTATGACACCCATTGGCGCATCACAATCATGGGAATGGCACGGATACGATACTTCGTGGGTTGAAGAAGGTGGACGGAATATCCAATCTGTGTCGGGTGGCGGCCATTGGGGTGGTGGCATCTGGATCAACGCTTTCGACCATGCTCGCTTTGGATTATTATATCTTAGGCGTGGGCGCTGGCGCAATCTTCAGCTGCTCTCCCAAGATTGGATCGGAAAGACCCTCACCCCTTGCCTAATAAACCAAGATTACGGACTTCTTTGGTGGCTCAACCAGAATAACACTATATCGGATCTCGCCTCTCCCCAAAGCTTCGCTGCACGTGGAGCAGGGGGAAACATCATTTTTGTCGTACCCGAGCGTGATTTAGTCATCGTTCTACGCTGGTGTGGCGATTCAAAAATCGTCATCGACCGGATTCTCAACAGCCAAAACAATTAATTTTAACCTTCTTGGACGTCATACTTTTAACAACAACCGCAAATTATCTAAATCCCAGCAGTCAGAAATCAGCCCTACCATTCAACACATGACAAATACACACCTGTTTGATAGTCTTGATGCCTTCAGAAATGAGCCCGTCCCGAGCGGGAAAGTCCGCCTTCATTGGTTCGGACAACTCTCAGTCGGAATTAAGGACGAAACTGGAGTAATCATACTGGTCGATCCCTATTTTCCGCATGACCGCCCAGATGACCGATATATCTACTCCAATCCTCCTCTTAAAGAATCTGACCTCCACGTCGACCACGTCCTCCTTACCCATGATCATGGTGATCACACCTGCCCAGAGACTCTAACAAGAATTCACACCGCTCATCCTAACTGCGAATACACGGGCACAAAAGCAAGCGCTCAGAGAATCGTGCAACAAATTGGTGTGCCGGAAGATAAAGTTCGCTCTATCACTGCCGGTCAATCATACCAGCTTGGAACAATGACCGCCCATGCGGTTTATGCTAAACCTCCCCGAAGTTTACCTGATGATAATATCGAAGCTCCAGACACCGAACATCTTGGCTACGTTGTCGAAACTAAGAGTATTCGGGTCTACATCTCTGGAGATCCGATTAATACATTTCCAAAATACCCTGACCTGATCAATCCAGTTGCCGCCCTGAAACCAGATATTGGATTTCTCGTCACCCATCCGAATGAAGGAGAATTTCCCTATTTTGCAGAGTCAGCCGAAATGGCGACAAAGATTGGCCTCAAGGCAGCAGCTCCAGCCCACTACGAGTGCTTTACTCAAAGAACCTTCGACCCATATGAATGGTCGAACTCTTTCCCCAAAGACTTACCCGAGCGAATTATCATTCCCTACAACCGCGGAATTCTATACCCATGAGATGATGGTAAACTCCGTTATAAAACTGCCCAAAGTTAAATATAACTAAGTTCATCAAGAGAAGTCGAAAGCATCGATACAGCAAAGCTTAAATCGAAGTGTATGAGCATTTCAATTTAAGCTTTTACACGGGAACGTTGGTCGCACGGGACAGAACACAAGTATTTTGTTCTTTGGATCCGGGAAGTCTTAACTTCGTTTAATCTATTTGGATTTATAGGCTTTCCTATTCTCAGCAGGAACTGGTTGGCCTCTAACGTAGTCAATAATAATCTTTTTGATTGAATCTCTATTCTCTAGACTAGTTCATGGCATATTGAGCAGTATTTTAACCCAAATTTTTTCGGAAAAATTGCCCGAAATGCCGTTATACCTCTAGTCAAACCTCAAGCTTGTTGTAGCAATCAAAGTCTGAAAGATTCCCCTAAATGAAAACTTATAGATTCACCGGAGGAAATACTGCTCCAGAAACTTTTCCCGTTAAAGGGTTAATCAAAGCCGCAGAGAAAGGCATATCCCAAGTCGGGACTGGTTTTATCTCATATCCCGGCGAACTGGGGCATCAAGGGCTCAGAGAGGTCATTGCTCAGCGCGAAATGGACCGGGAGGGTGTAGAGGTTTCGCCTGCCTACATCTCATTAACCAACGGATCGATGCAGGCAGTAACTTTGATGGCAGAAACCTTTATGAAAGGTCCGGGAGATGTTGTCGTCACGGAAGAGCTCACCTACATGGGAACGATTGGCGCCTACAAACGACTGGGCGCCCAGCTGGTTGGGGTTCCAATGGATAAAAACGGAATGGATCTCGACAAGTTGGAAGAGACTCTAGAACGATTGCACGAAAACGGAACGCCCCCAGCTTTCATCTACACAATCCCGACCTACCATAACCCAACTGGGATCGTCATGCCCAAGGAGCGGCGTCTCCGCTTGATCGATATCGCCCGTTGTTTTGATACTATTGTGGTAGAAGACAACTGCTACGGGGATGTCCACTACGAAGGGGAAAAACCACCTGCCTTCTACGCTTTAGACGATGATCCCCGTCATATATATATCTGCTCGCTATCTAAGATCCTTGGCCCAGGAGTAAGGCAAGGGTACTTTTACGCACGCCCACCCTACCTGGAGAGAATCCTGGATCGTCGATATGACGGCGGCTGCAGTCTCCTATCTGGAAGTATCCTGGCCGCGTACTTTAAGGATAATTTCTGGGAGCACTGCAAAATGACTAATGCACTTCTCAAAGAAAAACGCGACGCTACAATCGATGCGCTTCAAAGGGATCTTAGTGGCATTTGTTCCTGGACTCAGCCTATTGGAGGACTCTTCATCTGGATAAAGTTCCCGGATGATGTAGACCAAGTTGAACTCGATGCCCTCCTGGCCAAAAGGCAATTCATCCATTCACCCGGTAGAATTCTTCACGTCGAAGGAAAGGATATCCCTTACTTGCGAATTTCCTTTGGAGCCGTCCCATTGGATGATATTTCTGAAGGTATTGCCATTCTTGCCGATTGCATTCAAGCTGCCAGAAGGTTAAAACCAGCCGTAAGTGCTATTTAAATGCCCTTACGCTAGTTACCTTCCTTGGCGCTCCCCGAGAATTTAGAAAACTTTATTTCCCCCAGAGGCCTCTCCTGATCATTCCGCATTATGCACTTCCCGCAACAACACTGTTGCTGGCTCATCGACATCAGAAAGATCCTCCTTGATAACGACGCGGTACTCCGTTAGAGCCGCCTCTCTCGAAACCCTACCCTGTCTCACGTCTTCAAGCACCGCACTCAAAGCCCTCTCTTCAGGCCGAAAAAAACCGCCACCACCTGGTAACTTGAGTATAACCGATTGGCCGGGTTGAAGTTCATATTTGCCCTTTGGATGAGGGCGGGTTCCGTCCTGAAGAAACAACTCACCAGGGGCACCATCCTTTCCGCCTTGAAATCCTCGCGCAGCAAAGCGGGTCCGATCATACATACACGAATGGAGAACGGGGGCCTCCGAATCAACCATAAGCACCATCTCCTGACCTAGTCCTCCACGAAACTTTCCTGCGCCTCCGGAATCGGTACGCAGTGCCCGTCTCAGCATAAGAACGGGAGACACCGCTTCAATCGCTTCTACCGGCACTCCTTGAATCCCACTCGGAAAGGCTGTAGCTGAAAGTCCATCAGAAGTCGGCCGTGCACCCATTCCCCCGGCGGAAAAAAAGACATAAGAAAAAAGACATCCCTCCCGATCATAACCTTCAAACTGCGTGTTCCACAATCCGGCCGATCCATCGGCTATCAAACGATCAGGAATAACATGTCCTAGGGCACCAAACACCGCTTGTGTCAGAAAATGTCCGATCAGGTGTCGTGCACCCACCGCACATGGATGAAGAGCATTCAACATACAACCCTCCGGAGCCTTCACCGTAACAGGTCGAAAATTGCCTTCATTCTGAGGCAAAGAAGGACTAATTACACAAGATAGAGGATATGTCGTGTAAGCATGGGTGTAATTGTACACTACATTAATTCCACGGTCGACCTGGGGCGAACTTCCAGCGTAATCAACCGTGAGATCGCTCCCGATTATGGAAATCGTAATACAGATCTTGAGCGGTTCATTAAATCCATCAACACTAACCTCGTCTCGGTAGATTCCGTCAGGGATTTCGGATATGGCAGCTCGGGTAGCCGCCTCTGTTCGATCGAGAATCTCATCTGAAATCACCGTCAAATCCTCTAGCCCGCATTCACTTAGTAGTTCACATAGTTTTGTAGCACCAACATCGTTACCAGCTTGTTGTGCGTATAGATCCCCTACCACCAAATCCGGCATTCGGACGTTGGCTCGGACGATTTCAATGAGATCATGATTAAGCTCCCCTTCTTTAAATAGCCGCATGAAGGGAATGTGGAGTCCCTCTTCAAAAACCTCTCGTGCATCAGCTCCTAGCGTACGTCCTCCTATATCCATAGCATGGCATGTATTGGCAAACCAGCCGATTCCTTTGCCGCTATAAAAAACCGGAGTTACCACTGTGATGTCATGAAGATGTCCAGAAGCTAGCCATGGATCGTTTGTTAGGAGGCTGTCCCCTGGTTTCCATTTCTCGATTGGGTGCTGCCGGACAAATGCCCTCACACAGTTAGCCATTGTATTAATATGCCCAGGAGTTCCTGTAACCGCTTGTGCAAGCATTCTTCCTTTTGCATCAAAGACACCAGCCGAGAGATCGCCTGCTTCCCTAACAACCGTTGTAAAAGATGCATGCATCAGAGCCGCTGCCTGCTCATCTACAATCGAAATGAGCCGATTCCAAAGCACCTCCAATAGGATTGAGTCAATTTTCAATTTGCCAGATTCCATGGACTTCCAAGCCTTATTCGCAGTTTGAATTCTTCTACTCTCCAGTTGGATCTCATTCGTTAGTTTCAGAAAATCTCCCACGCTTGCTACCATCCATAACCTGAACTCTGGACAAGATTCTCACTCCGCCATTCACATTCTGCCTAGTCATTGGTATCCTTAGAGAGAATGAGACAACCAGACCGACAAAGGGAGAGTTCCCAACCAGGCGGCACCACCGTTGTTGCTTCCTCCTCTTCAATAATTACGGGACCTGAAACGCGAAAGCCCGTCTCTAGAAAATACCGATTGAAGACAGAAGTTTTTCTGGGCTTATTATCGCCCTGGAAAAAAGCAAAACGATCCCCTTTTTTCGTTCCCTTATGATTCGAAGATGGTAATGCCTTGACCTTTTCGATTATCGGGTCCGGTCCAGACGCGGTCACACGCCAATGGACAACCTCAACTGAAACATCCGGACAGTTCCGCCCATAAATCCGCCTGTATTCGCCTTCGAAAGCTAGAATGAGCTCTTTGTTTACCGATTCATCCGTTAGATTCTCCGGAATATTGACACGGATCTCGTGCCCCTGCCCCGCATATCGCATATCAGCAGTACGTCTCAACATGACTTCGTTGGGATCTACCCCAGCACCAACCACAATCTTCCGGCCCTCCTTCTCCAGTTCCGAAAAGATAGTATGCACATCCTCTGAATTCAGGTTTTCTAGGCGCGAGACAAAACTCCTCGAGAATTCGAAAGAAATCGGTGCCAACATCAAACCGAAAGCGGAACCTACACCAGCTACCGGAGGTACCACAACTTTCCTCACTCCAAGCAAGTCTGCAACCCCGCAAGAATGTATAGGGCCTGCGCCACCCGTAGCCACCATAGTAAAGCCCTGCAATGCGACACCTGTCTCGGTAGCATGGACACGGGCTGCATTGGCCATATTCTCGTTCACCAATCGGTGAATCCCCCATGCCGTCCGATAAATGTCGATGTTCAATTTTTTTGCAAGTTTGGACAACGCGCTTTCAGAAGCATCCATGTTGAGGTGCATTCGACCACCTAGAAAAAAAGAAGGATTAAGGTACCCAAGGAAAAGATCAGCATCCGTCACAGTCGGCTCCTCCATCCCGGCCCCATAGCAAGCGGGTCCTGGCTCCGAACCGGCGCTCTCAGGACCGACTTCTGGAAGACCCAGGTCATTCACTCGAGCTAAACTTCCCCCTCCAGCTCCAATCTCAATCAGATCGAGGACCGGGACCAATAGGGGCAAACCACTACCTCTCTTGAAACGATAAATTCGTGCAACCTCTGAGCTCCCTGATATACGGAACTCTCCTCTTTCGATTAATACTGCTTTCGCCGTCGTCCCACCCATATCAAAGGCTAGAATCTTTTCTTCACCCGTCGCCCGACCCCAGTACTTAGCTGCCAAAGCACCACCGCAAGGACCTGACTCGATCAAACGGACAGGAAACTGTTTGGCTATTTCAACCGAACAAGTACCCGCATTTGATAACATAATGTGTAGAGGCCCCTTCAGTCCACTTGAGCTGAGTCCCTCTTCGAGGCCAGTGAGATAACGGTCCGCTAACGGCTGAACGTAAGCGTTCGCAACCGTAGTTGAGGTCCGCTCGTACTCCCTCATCTCAGGTGCCACCTGATGGGAAATTGATAATGCAGTGTCCACCATTATCTCTTGCGTAATTTGAGCTGCTCGCTGCTCATGCGCTGAATAAATGTAACTATGAAGAAAACAAATCGCAATAGCTTCAACGCCTTCTTCCTTCAGTCCCTCGCAAGCTTTCCTCACCATAGATTCGTCAAGATCAAGTAGGATCTCCCCCGTAACCTTTACCCGTTCTGGGATTTCAAATCTTAATCGTCTTTGAACCAGGGGCACTGGGAGTTCGAGGAAAAGGTCATAGATATCGTAGCGCCCTTCCCTACCTATATCGAGGGTATCGCGAAAACCTTCGGTCGTGATGAGACCTGTTTTCGCTCCCCTTCTCTCGATCAAGGTGTTTGTAACAAGGGTTGTCCCGTGTATCGTTCGGCTAACCTCTTCGGCTTGAAAAACTCTTTCCTGCAAGAGCCGGTGAACCCCTTCCAATACCGCCTCCGAGGGATCTGGATAGCTTGTAAGTACTTTCACGACGCGCAGGGCACCAGTTCCGTGCTCCAAAACTACCAGATCGGTAAACGTTCCTCCAATATCAACCGATAGCAGATAGCGCTTATTCACCGTATCTAAATGCGATTAAGCGAAGCAGTAACGAACTTCTCAAATCAATCGCTGGACAACTCAGCAATCTCCAATTTAATATGAATTTTATCAGTAAACCTGTACGTGAGCAGGAGAATTAGCCTAAAAGTATTTAGGCCCGACTTCTTTCAATTGCTCAATCATCAAAATCCTCTTACTGATTTCTAACCTCCCAGTGATATGCCTCCTTGGAGTTTTTCCAAAGTATTTTCTCAAGCACCTCTTCACCCGTATCTTTGAAATATTCCCGAACAATATTCAGAGTCAAAGTATACTCACCATACAATTCACACGGGGTCCAATTGCTCGAATAAAGGAGACGGTCATTTCCTAAAGCCTCCACTAAAGCATCAATTGTCGGACGATAGTAGTTTACATCGGTCGGCGCTGGCTGTTTAGCCGTACATTCCACCATTCCTGATAGTTTGCAGTAGACATTAAGACATTCAGCCAATTCATTAATCCCCTCCATCCAAACCGGATCGGGTGTTTTTCCATCCACTAATACAAGTGCAGTATGATTCACAACCAGCCGAAGAGAAGAATGCCCACGGACAAACCCGGCAAGCTCACTGAGTTCCTCGGGACGGACCATCAAATCCATAGATAGATTCCGCTCCATGAGCATCTTTGCACAATCATCAAGACTCCTACTCCCATACGAATTCGGTCCTCTTGTATTAACACGGATACCGCGGAAGAGAGGGTTCTCAGCAAAACGGTTAAGGTTCGATTCAAAATTTTCATCTGCCGGATCAAGGTTGCCAACAAAGCCCTTAACCATCGGCTCATCCTTTGCTAAATCGAGGATCCATTGATTATCCTCAAGCCAAGGACTGGCCTCAACCACAATGACACCAGTTACCCCTTTCGGTTCTGCTAGAGCTTTATAGCGATCTGGCATACTCGGCTGGTAGATTGACCCACTCTCCGGGCTCGGCCAGGGGACTCCTTGCTCTCGTTCCGTATCATAAAAATGAATATGCGTATCAATGATCATGGTAATGAAATCTATCGAGGAAGATCGTCTATTCCAGCTCTATTTAAGGAGAGTTTACGATTAAAATAGAGTAGAAGAAAAAGCTTCTTCTTGTTGAATTGCCCTATTTCCGCTACTCCACTGGCCCCAATTCTCTTTCAATCGAATTGCTGTTCCAAATAACTCTACACAAGAGAGACGGCTCAACGCCATAACAAAATGGATCTCTCCATTTCCTCATTCGAAGCGTTAGAATTCGAGAATTACATGACAGAGGGGCGAAAACATGCTACCTTTTATGGAAGAAAATATCACGACATTGTGACTGTCTGAATGTATCTTCTCCAAATGCTATAAGTTGTTCTGATTTCACCTGAAGAACTAAAGGAATTACTATCCTAAAACGAATAAGAGCCCTGATGATCCAATAGAGCATTTAGTTTGACAAATCCCTACTGTGGGAACGGGAGTAAGAACGCATACCAACTGGTTTGTTTCAGCCTAGCAACCACTCTTCCTAAATATGAGTAAATCAAATTCATTTCTAAAAGTAGATCCATCGATCCTCAATGATTTGGCGGATTACGATTCCGCCACCGTACAGAATGCAGCTATTCTTGTTCGTGGATATGTCCCAGCTGGGGAAGACTACACGGGACCTGATCTTGAGCAACTGCTTCCAAAGAAAGGTGGTGTAACTGTCGGCTACGCGATGACCTCGGTATGGACCCCAATTACGGAACCTGCCAGCCAGCCTCTGGATCAGAATATACTTTGGGATATGATAGCAGACACCACCGCACCAATCGTTGTTGTATTGAAAGATGGTGATCCACAGCCGAACAGAGGCGCTCTCATTGGCGATGGAATGGCCTACTTGATGAAAGCTTTGGGAACAGTCGGAGCAATCGTGGCCGGAAATGCGCGCGACATTCCGGGCATTGCGAAATCTGGGATTGGACTATGGGCAACCGGGACAGTACCTGGACATGGCCCCTTCGGGATCCAGCAGATCGGTGATACTGTAGAAGTAGCCCAACTGAAGATTAAACATGGAGATATTCTAGTCTGTGACCAAGATGGCGTGGCTCGTGTTCCAATAGAAATCGCGGCCGACGTGGCAAAAGCCTGCGCTGAGGTGCGGGCGAAAGAGTCAAGGTTTCATGCAACATTCAAAAACGAGAGTTTTTCTATTGAGGAGTGGCGGGCCACTCGATAGTCAAAGCCCTTTTAAAAGATCCTGGGGAATAAGATCCATTTCAGAGTTCACTTGAGGGCGAAAGGCACAGAGGCACTCGGATTTACACTAGCCGATTTTGAAACGGCCGCGGCAGCGTTCAGTGGGATCTTATCTCCGACTCCTCAGATCTCGTGGCCTCTATTGAACCAAAGATGTGGATGCGAGGTATGGGTTAAACATGAAAATCACCTTCCAACGGGTTCCTTCAAACTTAGAGGGGGCATCTGGTATACCGAAAAAATGCTCAAGTCCAGGAACGGAAGCAACGGCGTAATAGCCGCCACCCGCGGCAATCATGGTCAGAGCGTGGCCTTATCTGCACTTAGCTATAGAATTCCAGCCTCGGTTGTAGTCCCCTTCGGGAACAGTATAGAAAAAAATAGAGCCATGGTCGCCTATGGGGCGAAATTAATTCAATTCGGTACCGATTTTGACGATTCGTTGCAACGTGCTTACCAGTTGGCCTCGGAACGGGATCTTAGCTTCTTCCCTTCGTTCCATCCTCTCTTGGTCCAGGGCGTTGGAACCTACGCTATTGAATTCTTCAGGGGAGCACCGGACCTACACACTGTTTACGTGCCAATCGGGTTGGGTTCCGGAATTTGTGGAATGATTGCAGCTCGTAATGCCCTGAATTTGCAGACTGACATCGTTGGAGTCGTAGCTGAAAAGGCCCCAGCATATGCTCTTTCCTTTGCCCGAGGAAAATCCATCGATACTAAATCATCAGGTACTATAGCCGACGGATTAGCGGTCCGGAAACCCCACCCCGCAGCGTTGGAATTCATTCTCAACGGAGCGTCACGCATTGTAGCTGTGACAGAGAAACAAATTCTTGATGCAATTGGTTTTCTCTTTCGTGATACACACAATATCGCGGAAGGAGCCGGCGCCGGGCCTTTAGCCGCATTGCTCAAGGAGAGAGAAAATATGCAGGGTCGAAGAGTAGGATTAGTGCTCTCAGGAGGAAACATTGATTGGGAACTTTTTCTCTGCGCAAATGAGCAAGCATCTACTTCGTAAAAGGATATTAAGTAGGCTGAAATATTCGACAAGTCGCAGGATCTTAGGTTACAAGAATTCCGGACTGCGTATGCTAGTCTAGAAGTAAACGTCCTTTAGGTTAGATCCAGCAATTTCTGGATTAACCTTATTTATAACGTATTTGAATCTGCTTACTCATTCCAACAAACAACTAGCTCACAATCCTGTCAAAATCCTTAAACAGATGCAGAAAAAAACAGAGATTGTACAAATCCCGACCAATACTTAACCGTACAACCAATCACTGACGGATTTTTATGGCAGTAGATTCTCGTTTACAAATATCGGCAAATAGCACAGTAAGAAGCCTAATTCCCAATATCGTTGCATCATAAAGGCAACTAGAACCTTGGTGCTGGAAACCGTAGAATCATAGGAGCTAGGCTCCGTTCGTCAGCTAGGAAAGGGTAGAATCAATGAAACTTTCGGTCGTGGTTCCATGCTATAACGAAGAACCGACTATCCGTAAGATTTTACATCGGGTTGAGGCTTCACCACTTGACATCATCGAAGTGATTGTGATTGACGACAATTCAACGGATGGGACTAGAGAAACTCTAC
This sequence comes from Candidatus Moanabacter tarae, assembly GCA_003226295.1. Lineage (NCBI taxonomy): Bacteria > Pseudomonadati > Verrucomicrobiota > Opitutia > Puniceicoccales > Candidatus Moanibacter > Candidatus Moanibacter tarae. Next base: position 1,662,886 of record CP029803.1, read on the forward strand.
TTAGAGAATTCCAACGGCCGCCCTTTCGACTCATCATGCACAGGGAAAACAAGGGTAAGGGAGCGGCGCTCCGATCCGGCTTCAAGTGCGCTAAGGGCGATGTTGTTGTCATTCAGGACGCCGATCTCGAATATGATCCGGATGACTATGGAAAACTTCTCAAACCAATTCTTGAGGGAGAAACCGAAGTTGCTTATGGCTCCCGATTCAAAAGCCCAAATAATCATACCCGTAGTCTCAGTTTTTGCTACTTGGTTAACTCGATGCTTACCCGATTGTCTAATATCGTGTCGGCTACCAAACTGACGGATATGGAAACCTGTATGAAAATGCTCACCAAAAGGACCCTGGACCAGATCACGATCGAGGAAGACGGTTTTGGAGTAGAACCCGAGATCACGGCAAAGATCGCTCGCCTGAATCTGCCTATACGGGAAGTAGGAATCTCCTATCAGCGAAGGACACACAAGCAGGGGAAAAAAATCCGATGGAAAGACGGAATCGATACTCTCTGGTGTATTTTTAAATACAATCTTCGTCCCTCTTGAGGGAAGTTAAAACATGAAGTCCTTCGAGAATGCTCTACCCGCGGCGAGCAACGAGAAAAACCCGCATATCAACCGGATTTCCGGTTGGCGCCGTGTTCTTCTTTGGCCGCTCAGCATCCTGATCCGAGTCTGGTCTGCTACTACAGAGATAGTCATCAGCACTGAGGATAAGGCCCTCCTTTCTGATATTTCCCAACCTGTTGTCATCCTCCTTTGGCATAACAGGCTTTTTCTCGCCACTCAAATATTCCAGAAATTCAGGAGACAAAGCAAAATCTGGGGACTGGTTAGCACCAGTCAAGACGGAGCCTGGCTGGCCGCTTTTTTCTCTCTTGTTGGGATCGGATCCGTCCGCGGCTCAACCAGTCACCGTGCTTTTGGCGCAACCAGAGAGTTGCTTGCCAGGTTTAATTGCGGAAGCGACATAGGTATAACTCCTGACGGCCCGAAAGGTCCTCGATACAAATTCGGGAGGGGTGTTGTTCGCATTGTCCGAAAGACTGGCGCTCCTCTCCTTCTCATTTCCGGAAAAATCGATAGGTTCTGGAGCTTTAATAGCTGGGACGGCTTCCTCCTCCCAAAGCCTTTCTCGAAGATCTACCTCCGGGTCTCACGGATTGAGAGCTTTGATGATCTGCAGGCGAAATCTGAACCTGAAGCAGCTGAGATTCTCCGCCAAAAATTAAATGATTTATCTCTTTAGCAATAATAGAATCGCAACTGACTTATCCTCTACCTCACTTAAACTAGTCTCTTATTTTCCGAACACACCTAAATCCTGAACCGAAGGTAGCACTAATAATTATATCGATCGATTCAATCTTCTTTGAGTAGCTTAATAAAGCTAAATTAGAAAGATGACTTTCTTCCCAGCGACAGAAGAAACTTGGAGCCGAGCGGGATCGAACCGCCGACCTCGTGAGTGCGATTCACGCGCTCTTCCAGCTGAGCTACGGCCCCTTATCCATGGAAAATCGGAAAATTAACCATTGCACCAAGTGAGTCAAGGACCGTCCAACGCTCTTGAGACTAATGACCACAGGCGGCCTATTTCTAGCAGTTAGCATAGGATGTTCCTAGTTCAACTAAATCCGTCGCATGATCGAAACCCACTGGATTAGGAGTATTATTAATCTTAATCCGGGAGATTCCTAAGGCTTTACATTCCGAGGTAGCCATTAGAGAATCCACCCTGTTAATTATTACACCCTACAATTTGAGTCTGATATTGACCGAAACTCAAAATGGCCAGCGAGACATATACTCTGGCTCAATCAGCAGTCGAGGAAGAGGCTGAACGCCTTTTTAAACACCTCATTAGTGTTGATTGTTCAAGTGAGAAGAAGTGGACTCTGGATGCTTGCCAAGAGATCGCACCTCAGACCCTTGCGATCAATAGGCTGAAGGAGGAAAAGAATGCCATCATCCTAGCTCACTCCTATGTCGAGCCTGAGATCATATATGGAGTCTCGGACTTCGTGGGTGATTCCTACAAACTAAGCGTTGACGCATCAAGAGCGGAAGCCGAGATAATCATTTTTGCAGGAGTCGTGTTCATGGCTGAAAGCGCTAAGATTCTCTCTCCTCAATCCAAAGTCTTTGTTCCCGACCGAGAATCGGGATGTTCTCTAGCCGACTCACTAAACGGTGATCAACTACGTTCACTCAAGGCTCAATACCCAGAAGCCGCCACGGTTTGCTACGTAAATTGCAATGCTGACGTAAAAGCCGAGTCGGACGTCTGCGTCACATCAACGAACGTTTATGACATTATCTCTCTTCTCAAGGAGGAAGAAGTTCTCTTTGTTCCCGACCGCTTAATGGCTGAGAATATTCGTACCGAACTTCGCCGGCGAGAGATCGAAAAGCGAATCCTTACATCAGACGGAACCTGTATCGTCCACGACAGATTCTCAGTTGATCTAATAGCAAAAGCTCGAGCCCAATATCCAGGACTGGCAGTTGTTTCGCATCCTGAATGTACCACCCAAATAACGGCCCAGAGTGACTTTGTTGGATCTACTGGGGCAATGATGGAATATGTCAAAACAACAGAAGCTCCCTACTATATGATGCTGACTGAGTGTGGGTTAGTCAGCCGATTGGAAGTAGAGAACCCCGAGAAACGTTTCATTGCATCCTGTAAACTCTGTCCTTACATGAAGTTGAACTCTCTCGAAAAGATTCAAGAGGTCTTGACGAACCCACAACCAGAACAAGAGATTCGTCTGGAAGAAAGCCTGAGGCGCCGTGCCGAACATTCCCTCCGCAGAATGATTGAGATGACGGAGAAAATTCGTACTGAAAACTGATGTCGCTCAGAGACCTTATTAAGCTGGCTCTAGACGAAGATACGGGATTGGGTGATCTGACGAGCGAGACCACCATCGATGTAAATTTGGAATCTCGAGCTGAAATCGTCGCTAAAGAGCCTCTCGTCCTCTGTGGAATTGAAGCTGTCTGCTTGGTATTCGAAACCGTGGATCCGAAAACCGTGATTGAGAGTGTTTCTGCCGATGGAGCTAGAATAACATCGGGCACCCGTGTTGCTCTGATGAGGGGTCGAACAAGAAGCCTGCTTAAGGCAGAGCGAACCGCGCTTAATTTTCTTCAGCACCTTTCCGGCATAGCAACTTTCTCTCAAAAATTTTCCCGTATCGCAAAAAAGCATAATATCCGTATCGCGGATACGAGGAAGACAATCCCAGGGTACCGTGCTCTTGCTAAATATGCGGTTCGATGCGGGGGCTGCTATAACCATCGTGCTTCTCTCGCCGAACATATTTTAATCAAGGACAACCATCTTGCTGCTTCAGGTTCAATAAGTGAAGCAGTGAACAGGGCAAAAGATTCAGCACCCCACACCTGCAAAATTGAAGTCGAGGTCACAACCCCTGATATGGCACTGGAAGCAGTCGAAGCTGGAGCCGATGCTATTCTATTGGACAACATGTCTCCTTCAGAAGTTGAAGCCGCGAAGGAACTGATCGGGAATCGCGCTCTCATCGAAGTTTCCGGTGGAGTCTCCATCAAAAACATAGAGGCCTACGCCCAAGTGGGAGTCGACATCATCAGTATTGGAACCCTAACCCACTCTGCACCGGCTGTGGATCTCAGTATGAGATTTCTAAATGAAAAAAGTGATTGAAATTCCGTCAAACGGGATTAGCCCGGTTCGCCCCAAGGAGATCTTCTGTCCTTTTGTGATGGGCATAGCGTAAATTAGCATCTTGCTATAATTCTTTCAGATAGCTTCGGCTTCCCGCTTTATCGATCAGACCATAATTTAATTTACTCCATGCCTCTCTGATCCATTTCTGTCCACTTCTGGCTTCTCTTTAATCTGAAGAGAAACCAGAATATAATAAATGCCCCTAATTAATAATGGAAATTCGCCAAACTGACTGTCTCATAATTGGGTCCGGGCTCGCTGGTTCCGCCTTCGCCCATTACGCAGTCCAAAACGGCTTAGAGTGTTCTATTGTCTCGCCAGACTCACTTGTTACAACTGCCAATAGTGATTGGGCTCAGGGCGGAATTATATTTCACGACTCAGATGATGATGCCCAATTATCAGAGGATATCATGCGAGCTGCGGATGGAGCCGCTAATCAGGAGGCAATTAACTCATTAATCAAATTTGGTCCTGGTCTTGTTAAGTCCTTCCTGATCGATGAGCTGGATGTAGATTTTGATCGTGAAGCCTCTGGTACTTTGAAGTACACTACAGAAGGAGGACATTCAAAAGCACGTATCATCTATTCGAAGGATCACACCGGTCACTCAATTCTCCAGGCAGTTCATCAGAAACTTTCCAAAACACCTGGGATCGATCAGATCAACGAAACAGCCGCCGTTGATCTTTTGACACTTTCCCATAGTTCGGTTGATTATTCCGACCGTTTCCAACCTCTTACTTGCATTGGGGCCTATGTTCTCGATTTAAAGACTGGGCAAATCGGTGGAATAGTAGCTCGCAGCACAATTCTCGCAACTGGCGGCCTAGGGCAGATTTTTTCCCACACCACAAATCAAGATGACACCTACGGTCATGGAGTAGCGATGGCTTACCGGGTCGGCGCCAGACTGATGGACATGGAATATGTTCAGTTTCACCCTACCGCATTCTACAAAAAAGGAGCTCCGACCTTTCTAATTTCAGAAGCCCTTCGGGGAGAAGGAGGGATTCTTGTCAACAGCAAAGGCGAAGCTTTCATGGATTCGCTACACCCCTCCAAGTCGCTCGCACCGCGTGATTTTGTCTCTCGGTCGATTCACAATGAAATGATGCGTGAGGGCAACAACTCTGTTTTCCTGGAAATGTCTCACCTTGATGCTGAGACCGTCCGACAACGATTCCCTGATCTCTATAGCCGCTGCCTACAATACGGAGTCGATATAACCGATAATCCCATCCCGGTGACACCCGCCGCCCATTACCTCTGCGGAGGAGTTCACACTGATCTTCACGGGCGCACCAATATACGAAATCTATATGCTATTGGTGAAACCGCCTGCACTGGACTACACGGTGCTAATCGTTTGGCTAGCACCTCACTGCTCGAATGCCTAACTTCGGCCAAATTTGCTGCTCAGGCTGTGGCCGAAGAAACAACCACATCCGATTACGCCTTGCTGGATATACGAGCTTGGGAAAGTCCCACTGCTGATGCAGATATGACACTCATCAATCAGGACATTGACCTTGTTAAGAGCACCATGACCAACTACGCAGGTCTGGTCAGATCCTTCGAGCGCCTGAATCGGGCCCGCAACCTTTTACGTGAACTCAAGATTGAAATCGACGAATTCTACGCCGGCTGTAAATTGACCAAGGCTATGCTCAACTTACGCAGCGCGGTTCAATCTGCTCTACTCGTAGTCCATGCTGCCACCCTTAATCACCGAAGCCTAGGCTGCCACTACCGTGAAGATGAATCCGAAATCGTTAATCATTCACCACTGACTTCAATGGATTGATTTAAGTTTTCCTGCTTCTAATTAATTCCTAGAAAAATATAGGCATAAACCCTCGCTATCCCATCTCTTGCGTCGGATTGAAAGGATACTTTTGGAGAAAGGCCCCTTAATCACCACTTGACAGTATTTGAAATCGAAATACCTTCTATGCTCTTCCGCTGCAAGGGGTAGTAGCTCAGTTTGGTTAGAGCGCCGGCCTGTCACGCCGGAGGTCGCGGGTTCGAGTCCCGTCTATCCCGCCATCCTTTCACCAAGTTTCCCGATCCTTCGTTCCGATGAAAGATGCTTCGACATGTATTTTAAGTGTTCAAGACACCCTAATTGTTGCCGGAAAAGAAAATTAGGTGCTTTATCAAATTAAAGCTTTAGAAACCAGATTCTAGATTACGATCCGTCAGGAACCGGCAGGCAAAGATTGTATACCTTATATCAAATAATAATTAAAGGTGGGCCGCATCATACGAATTATAAAAAACTATGAGATTGTGCTTTGTGTGCTTCTAACGGTAGTTTTCGTCACGCTCGTTTCAGCTCAAGAAGTAAAACCTAAAAGCAAAAAAGTGACGGAATTAAAGCTATCCGGACGCTTACAAGCTCAGTGGGACCACATTGAGTCCGATGAAACCGACGCCGATCGCAACCACTTTTATTTCCGCCGCCTCTTCTTTGGCGGGCATGCCAAGCTGGGAGACAATTGGGGAGGGGACGTGGTACTGGACTTCGCCGCCTCTCCTAACTCGGAAAGCAGCGGCAAGGCTGATCAGGTCTTCATTGACGGAGCTTCAGCTTGGTACAAGGTCAACGATTTTATCCGACTCGACTTTGGCCAGCTTAAAGTTCCCTTCGGGATGGAGGAAACATCCTCATCCTCCAAGATCAAGGCAATCGAGCGCTCGGCAATGAACCGCCAATTTGCAGAACACCTCAAGTTCCATGCCCGCCATATGGGCATTTTTGCCAAAGGAAATCTCAGCAAATCGGGTTTCTCCTATAATGCCGCTATCGTAAACGCAGGACAAAACCACAACTCTAAGGATTCTGCCCTAAGGAAAGGGCTCTACGGATACAAACGCAACGAATTCGCCTACTTCGGACGAATTGCCTATTCTAACTACGATGCGGAACTCCGCCACGTCTTCGGATTGGCTGCAGGCTTACAGCCTAACACTGAATATAAAGGATTAAACTCCACCGTGGACGTTGACAAAACAACTGCTTTAAACTTCTTCGCTCATCTCGGGTACGGGACTTTCAATCTGGACACTGAGTATATGTTCGGCGAAGCCGACGTGACGGGTGGCAACCACAAACACAACGGTTATGCCGTGCAGGCGTCCTATACATTCAACAACGCACCCAAAGGAGTTTGGGAATTCGTTTACCGCTACTCTGCAGTGGACGGAACAGGAGCTAATGATCTTGTCTCAACTAAGGAAATTATCCGCAGAGCGAATATTTCCTCAAAGTTCGACGAGGCTAATAAACTCGATCAGCACTACTTCGGCGTTAACTACCAATTCCAGGGACACGACGCAAAACTCATGCTTGGGTATGAATCGAACAAGGCTACGGATACTACCTACGGCTCCCGTAACTTTTCCGGTTTCCGAACTCGCGTCCAAGTTCTCTTCTAAGCCTAAGGATTTTTCGAAACTAGATTAAGATATGTTACGTTAAAGAATATGAAACGATCGCATATCATCATTACGCTTGTGACAGCCTCCGTCGCAACAACCTACAGCACCTTGTCATAGACCAAGCTTGTCATCAAAGGCTCATATACTCTAGGAGCCAAGATGATCCCGAAGCTAGCCGAGACATATGAAAAAATATCCAGGCACCAAGTTCGGAATCGCCCCTATCATTAATGGCACAGCCCATATAGGAATGTCTAGCTGTGAACTTAAGGGATCTTGACCCTCTTTAGCATTCGGAATCGCTTGTGGATAGTCTCCCTCTGAAAGAGGGCCAAAAGTGAATAAATTGAGTCTATAGAGATTATTCTTAGATCAACAACTCGCCTAGGATATTCTGGTCAATCTCAGCCGTATGATGATTAACTCTTAAGCCTCCAGGTAAGATCAGAAATCGAACACTGGAATGAATGACCGAATAATTAATCCTCCGGATTCGGTTTGAATTTAGAAGTCATTGGCTGGCTCCTACATCAACAAAACATTTAGAACAGAATTGGGAATCTCAAGCTGTGTTAACGAGTGGTCAATTGAGACTATCCGGATCTTCTCCACTCGAATTTGCTAGCTTGGTTTGCGTAATTAGACTTTACTGAGTCCATTAGTCCAATTCTCGGATGCAAACATGAAACTCCTCGAACAGATCTGTATGCTCGATTACTCCGGGACACTTCCTTCCTCTTTCCTTGAAGTTCGACAAGATTTCGATGCCCCGAGAATCAGAGATATTTCTCGGAGAGTACAATCTGCCCTTCAAGAGGGTAAAATCTTAAACCAGATGCGAAAAGGAGACAGTGTCGCCGTAGCACTTGGAAGCCGAGGGATCGCAAATATTGCTGAAATCGCTAAATCAACAATTGATTGCCTACGACTAGCCGGTCTGAAGCCGTTTGTAGTTCCTGCCATGGGAAGCCATGGTGGGGCCAGAGCCAACGGCCAAAAGGAAGTTCTATCGCATCTCGGCATTACGACGCAAACGGTGGGGGCCGAAATCCGAGCCTCGATGGAAGTGAAAGAGATTGGGAAAATTGATGGCGGCCCGTCCCTTTTCCAAGGAGCGGCTTCCGCCGAAGCTGATCACACTCTCCTGGTCAACCGGATCAAACCGCACACTGCATTTCGAGGTAAACTGGAGAGTGGCCTTGCCAAAATGGAAGTCATTGGCCTGGGATGTCAACGGGGTGCTTCACTAATGCACAATCTTGGAATTCCCGCCTTCCAGAAGTTTCTCGGCCCATCTGCACGAATATATGAAAAGAACTCCAATGTAGTTGGCGGTGTGGCGATTCTGGAAAACGCTTATGAAGAGACCGCCCAGATTTCAGGACTTTCAAAAACTGAAATCGGCACCACGAAGGAGTCTGATCTACTCAGGAAAGCCGCCAAACTTATGCCCAGCCTTCCTTTTCCTGAAATCGAGGTCTTGGGAGTTCGCCAAGTCGGAAAAAATATTAGCGGTACCGGAATGGACCCTAACATTATTGGCCGCCTCATGATACCCCGTCAACCTGAAGAATTTGGCGGTCCGGACATAGCAATCATTACTGTCTTCGACCTGACCAAAGCAACAGGAGGTAACGCCAATGGAATCGGTCTCGCAAATGTCGTAACCTCTAGAGTAGTAAACAAAATCGACTGGAAGGCTACATATACTAATGCTTTGACAGCAGGGATCCTTGGTATGCAACGCAGCAGCCTTCCTCTTACCGCACCCGACGACCGTTCTGCTCTCCAAATTTCTATCCGGAACTGTGGCCACTCACCAGAAGAGGCGCGTGTTGTTCTTGTTCAAGACACCCTCACTCTTGACCGTCTCTGGGTAAGCGAAACTTTGAGAACTTTGGTGGATGAGCACCCTCGCCTCAAAATAGTACGGAAAATTCCCCTGTCTTTCTCGAGTAACGGTTCCCTCTATAGTCCCTGGGATTTGCGGTAATCCACAACCTCCTCCTCACACTGCGCATAGGCTAGTAATCTCAAAATCTCTATTCCGCAGCAAAATCCGTCTATGGCTGCTTGACCAGACGAAGGTACGGTTTCACCTCTTTCCAACCACCCGGAAAGGTCTTCTTTGCTTCCTCATCAGAAACCGCCGGAACAATAATAACACAATCTCCATTTTCCCAATTTGCCGGTGTTGCAACCTTATGAATTGCAGTCAGCTGCATTGAGTCAAGAGCACGTAGAATCTCATTGAAATTGCGGCCGGTTGTCATCGGGTAAGTAAGCATCAGCTTGATCTTCTTATCAGGCCCAATTATAAACACAGACCTTACAGTTGCGTTGTTCATTGCGGTCCGTCCTTCACAAGTTCCCGTTTCCTCTGCAGGCAACATATTGTAAAGCTTAGCAACCGACAGGTCAGTATCTCCAATCATTGGGTAATTAACCGCATGCCCTTGTGTTTCTTCAATGTCTTTAGCCCATCTCTTATGGTCTTCAACTGAATCAATGCTGAGTCCAATGATTTTGCAATTTCGTTTCGAGAATTCTGCCTCGAGTCCAGCCATGGTTCCAAGCTCCGTCGTGCAAACCGGCGTAAAGTCCTTAGGATGGGAGAAAATTACTGCCCAACCATCTCCAATCCATTTATGAAAATCGATTTTTCCCTGGGTCGTATTCGCCGTAAAATTTGGCGCTTCATCATTAATTCTTATGCTCATTTAAATTCTTTTCTCCTTAGGATTTGTACAGTATTCGGCTAACACCTGGCAACTATAGATATAGCCAATCAGCATTACATAGTATAGGATGTACTATGTCATAACGCCGAATATGTTCTGCGTTAAGGAATCCAGCATCCAAGATGCCAAGGATCAAAAATGTTCTCACATCCCAAAGGCCAATATTTCCTACCCATTAAATCTCCGTCGCTCTGCACACTCAACTGCGTTTCGAAGTAGTAAGGCCACAGTAGTCGGCCCAACCCCGCCCACTCTAGGCGTAATCCAACTAGCCACCTCTCCAACCGACTCATCCACATCGGGCAACAGCTTTCTCCCTCGCCATGAAATTCCCCCGCTAATAACAACTGCGCCCGTCTTGACCATTTCCGGCACCACGACTCCAGGACTGCCCACAGCCGCTACTAAAATGTCGGCTCTTTGAGTGAGTTCCGCCGCATTAGGGACAGCACTGTGCACCATCGTAACTGCGGCATTAGCACCCCGCATTTTCAAAGAAAACATTAGCGCCATCGGCCGACCTAAAGTAGGACCACGGCCAATCACCACCACTTCTCGTCCTTCTACAGGTATTTTGTAATGTTCCAGCATGGCTATGATTCCCGAGGGAGTACAAGGCCGAGGCCCAGGTTCTTGTAAAACTAACCTACCAAGGTTGACCGGAGTTAATCCATCAGCATCCTTCTCAGGATCTACCATCAAGAGTGCTTCGTTTAGATCAAATCCTCTCGGGACCGGACTCTGGATCAGATAAGCATCCACATCCGGGTTTTCATTAAACTCTCGGACCACGCTCAGAAGTTCAGCCTGCCCCGCACTCCCTGGAACTCGACGGTCGAAGGATCGAATGTCATACTCTCGACAGGTCTCGTGCTTCTTCCTTATGTACCCTAAACTGGCAGGATCATCACCCACCAAGATTGTCCCGAGACCAGGAATATTTCCCTTCTTCCTCAGCTGAGCAACCCTTCTAGAGACATCCTTCAGTACGGCCTCAGCAACTGGTTTTCCTTTTAAAAGATTCGCTTTCATAGCCGCTACCCTAATCCCGTAATTTTTCACGGAACCTCTTCTTGCACCCGAATGAATCATCGATCTGGAACCACCACAACTTAGCAATGGATAGATCCCTGTTTTGAATCACTTTAAAATTTCACCTGCCTACCTAATTTCCTGTTTTCATTTTATCCGCATCAACATTGGCTTTACCCTTATATTCCCTCTATTGCTGACATTTGATCGTATTATCCAGCATATTCGCCCTAAAGACTATCATAAAATTTAACACTCATTCGTAAGCTTCTATTCCTTACTATTAAATTGGCAGCCCGTGCGGACTTTTAAAAAGACTCGGCCTATTTCAAAATTACAACTGCCCGCAACGAAGAATATATTCAAAAATCTGAAATTATCTCTCCTTCATGTTCAACCCAAAATCAATCAGGTTAACCCGACTTGACGTAGGTGCCTCTGTATTATCAAATAGACCCTTTCCTACAGGAGAAAGTTCACCCGGTCCGGATGAACTTGAGTACTGGTATTAAAAACAGCAGCACTTGGTATGCAGAATACAAAACAAAATCTTTGGGTCCAAACACTTCTCTCACTTATCTTCCTCAGCATATTTGGGACAATAATTTATGGCTTTACTGACTACTTCCTTAAGTACCGCCAATTTTATTGGGAGGTTTTTATTGGATCCTTGCTCTTCCTTTATCTGTTCATTTTAATCTTTCCTTGGAGAATTATGAAATCAGATAGTCGAGGATAGATTAGGGGATGGAGTGCTTCACTCAGTTTACAATTCCAACAGATCGACATGAATATCTTGGTTAACTTCCGTTAACCGCTGAAAGAACTAAACCTTTGAAATCATCGTAGGTTTACCTTACCTCGATTTAGGTAGGATCTTATATCGAAGGGTACAGAAGTTCAACTGCCGCTTGAATTAACTTGGACAAAGCTCAAGACAAAGTATAGGATGAAGATGTACTCTCGATGAGCCAAGGATCTCGAACTATCATCTGTTGATGGCCGTACTCGAAACTCTGGTCGATTTTCTCTGGGGCCCCTGGACGCCCTGGTTTCTCTTTGTCATTGGTGTCTTCTTCACCGTCTGGACAAGATTCATACAATACAATACCCTTACTCACGGAATTTCAGTGGTCAGGGGAACTTACGACCGCTCCGATGACCCTGGGGCTATTAATCACTTCCAGGCTTTATCGGCTGCCCTATCGGGCACAGTTGGACTCGGTAATATCGGAGGAGTCGCTCTTGCAATAGGGATTGGAGGACCTGGTGCTCTGTTTTGGATGTGGGTCGTGGGATTTTTCGGGATGGCGCTCAAGACGGTTGAGATTACTCTCGCTATGATCTACAGGAATACTGAAGACCCAGATAATCCTCACGGTGGTGCTATGTGGGTAGTCGATAAGGCACTCGGCAGCAAAGGAGGGATCTGGAAAACACTTGCCAAAATTATTGCAACCTTCTTCTGCCTGACATTGATCAACTCGGCCCTAACCGGGAGCAGTATGTTCCAATCCTGGAATGTAGCTAACCTCACGGAGAATTACTTTGGCCTACCTCCAGTCGGTTCCGGAGTCTTAATGATTATTTTAGTCGGACTGGTCATAATTGGGGGCATCAAACGCATCGGACAGGTTGCTGCACAACTTGTTCCCCTGATGTGCATTCTTTACATAATTGCCGCATTTGTCGTCCTCGCACTCCATATCGAAAAAATACCCTCTCTCCTGACGCTTGTTGTAAAAAGCGCATTCAATTCGACCGAACCAGAAGGAGCTTTCCTTGGTGGCACAGTCGGCTTCGCCTTTATGCAAGGGATGAAACGGGCCCTTTATTCAAATGAAGCAGGTCAAGGATCAGCACCAATCGCCCACGCAGCCGCGAAAACCAGTGAACCTGCAAGAGAAGGTATTGTCGGAGGAATCGGACCCTTTATCGATACCATTTGTATCTGCTCCCTAACAGCTATGGTTATTTTAGCCACTGGAACTTGGAATCGAAATGCTATCGGTCAATTCGGCGATGACATAATCTTGATACAGATAACCGACAGCCGAGATCCTATCTGGAGAGTGAACGCCTCGCATGATATCACCAAATTACCTCGTCTCCAGCAAGAAGAGTGGAAACGGGGATCACAATTCTTTGTCTTAGCAAATGTAGTGGGTGCTGTCCACGGAGAAACCGGCTCTAATACTATCCCGGTAACCGGGCAAATAATCGAAACCAGGATAGCTACTAATAAAAAAATGGCCGAAAAACTCCGTCTAAAATGGAAAGACCTGAGATTGAATGAAAGCGACTGGATTGGAGTACCCTCTGGTATTGTCTTAGAAAATCCTGAAGTTTACCGTCACTATGGAGGCGCCTACCTGACTGCCCACGCATTTGACCGACAATTTCCCGGTCTTGGGAAGTGGCTTGTTACTTTCGCATCCTGGCTTTTCGCCATTTCAACCATGATTACCTGGGCGTATTACGGGGAACAAGGAATAGTTTATATTTTTGGAAACCGTAGCGTCCTTCCCTACAAACTTTTCTTCCTCATAGCGGTGTTTTACGGAGCTACCGGAATCAGTGGTACTGGCCATATTCTCTCTATAATCGATATCAGTACGGGCGCTATGCTATGGGCGAATCTTCCTATTGTCCTGGCCCTTGGTCATCTTGCCGTTCGCTCCCTCAACGAATATCTCCATCGGCTCAAAAACGGTGAATTCCATCCCCGTTAAAGTTTGGGATAGTGTTCAGAAAAGAAAATCACGAAGTAAATTAGTTTAGAAAGAACTGAAGCTTCAGACAAAATCAAGGAAGCCCATTCATGCATATGAGCTGCATAGAATTACGATCGATTGCCTAATCAACCCTAGGGTAAAACATTCCCTTATAAATAAAGCAGTCCCATAATTCCATTTGTCTAAAAGAAGACCGATCCAGACTTTGGAAGAATTTCATCACCAAGTTAGCATTAAGTTGAGTCTACGATAAATGAACTGAAAATCAAAAATTGAAATTTCTTGAAAACTGAGGGCTTTCGCTGCTCCTTATCGCTCGCTTCCTAGTTCTCAGCTCGCTCAACCGTCTCAGAATACGATCCTAGGGAAAGCCAAAGTAGTCCAACTGCTATAATGTGCCCTCCTCCTGCCACCAAAACCAGAGAGTAGCGGACCATCTGTAAATCCTGGAATACTTGCTCAGTGAAAAAAGCAACCGCGGTTGGACCGATTCCAAGACCGATTATATTGATAATAAAGAGGTAGAGGGCTGAAGCTTGTGCTCTCATCCGTGAAGGCATCATTTCCTGGATAGCAGCAGCGGCGCAACCGAATGGCATGGCGGCTGTAAAAAGAGTGGGAAACAACATGGTGAGAGAAAGCGAAACATTTGGCATTAGGGGATAAGCAATTCCGAAGGGCAGCCAACTGATCGAAGCAATCAAAATGGTGACCATGTTAGCATTTTTGATCCCACGGCTCGAGAGCCAGTCGGATAACCTTCCTCCCGTTAAAACCCCCGCAGCACCTGCCGCCATCGTAAGAATCCCATACCAAATTCCCATTTCCCGAGGCGCCCAACTGTGGATCCGCTCAAAAAAAGCCGCGTCCCAAAAGGCACCCGCATAGGCCGATAAGGAAAGAAAGGCTATACCAAAATTGTGACAGAATAGAGCCTTCCGGTTTTCACTAAGAAAACGCATTACTTCTTTTAATGGAACGCCAACACCTCCTTTTCCCTCTCTGTTTAGTCCCGATTGCTTTAGGCCCTTCCGGCTAGGTTCCCTCACTGTCGCTAACAAAAAGGTCATCAAAAGACCTGGGATCCCGACCATGAGAAACACAACCTGCCACGGCTGGATATTTCCAAGGATAAAAAGTGGCTCACCTCCACGGAGTGCGATGGTCCGTTCGGCCCAACCAAGAAGAATAGCACCACCGGTAAAGGCCAAACCAGCCCCCAGATAGATCCCCATCGAGTAAATACTCAAGGCAGTCGCTCGTCGGTGACTGGGAAAATAATCCGCAATAATCGAGAAAGCAGCCGGTGACAGTGCTGCTTCACCAAGTCCCACCCCCATTCGCAGTAGGAGGAGATGGGAAAATCGGCTAGCAAATCCACAGAGGGTCGTCATTAGGCTCCACACTACAACCCCAGCCGCAATCAGACCCCGACGATTACTAGAATCGGCTAACCGCCCTAAAGGAATTCCAAAGATCGTATAGAATATAGCGAAACTGAGCCCACCCAAAAGGCTCATCTCTACATCCGATAGACCGAGATCGGCCTTCATCGGTTCTACCAGGAGAGCGATAATTTGGCGATCGACAAAGGAAAGTGCATAAAAAAGCATAAGGATCCCGACGACATACCACGAGTAACCTTCCGAGTAATCGGGCTCTACTTTATCTAAATCGAAGTTTTTTTTGTCGTCTGTGAACTTCATTCATGTGCCTTTCCAGCATCTTGACGTAGCTCCACTCGAGCCCTTGAGCAATCTTTGGTGTTTTCCCATTCTCTAAGAAAATATGGCTATCTCCACTGACCGGACGAATCTCCCCGTTAGGCAACTCAATCCCTATGCGTCCATGCCAAGAGGCGATTGAAGGTTGTGTCCCCTTGCGTGAAAATACATAAAATGAGGTCTTAAGGAGATAAGGGTTGGGAAGCGGGCTGACGGATGAGAAAGGCGTCTTAATCACAAATCGTGACCTTGAGTCGAGTACTTTAACTTCGCAAAAAAATTCACCGTAAGGGATTTCCAACACAGTTCGTGAAAAACTCGGCTCCCTCTTCATATCGTAAAGGCTTTTCTGAGGTGACTCAAAGGGTAAAACTTTAAAATCCTCCACGTAAACCTTTGCCTCCCCTATCACCAACAAAGCAGCTCCATTAGCCATCAACATCACCACTCGAGCGCCCTTACTTACATGAATAGATACTCCCTCTACCAACTGGGCCCCGTTGCTCACTCGATAGGTCTCACTTCCGGAAGTCACCTCTATTTTTGACCGTACCCCGGATAATGTAATGAGACCTCTAGGAAGCTCTTTCGCACTAGGCCTCTGGATCACCAGTACGAGAATAGCAATTATTAAGAGAGATCTTCGCATGGGATGCAGGTGTTTAAATTTCCCTTTAACTTAACAAGCACCAGATTCATATATGCATATTATTGAGCCAAAAGTCCTATAAGAGAATTTACTTTTTCTCCACACCCTAAAGCTCGATCCCCAGGCTCCTACCCTCTTAGAACTAAGCAGTATCTTCTCTGGAGAACAGAAGAGTAACAGAAAATTTTCGACCTTCTAGCTTTCAACTGAACTTTCTCTGTTCGCACCAACCTCCTCAGTCCTTCCCGATTCGACGTTGAAGCGCATAGAGACGAGTTTAGAAACACCTTTTTCCTGCATTGTTACTCCGAATATCGAATCAGATGATGCAATGGTCCTTTTATTGTGTGTGATTATGATGAATTGAGAGAATTCTGTAAACTTTTGCAACATAGAGACAAAACGCCCAATATTAGCATCATCTAGAGGAGCATCAAGTTCGTCGAGCAAGCAAAAGGGACTTGGTTTGACCATGTAGATGGCGAAAAGTAAGGCGACAGCGGTCATTGTCTTTTGACCGCCACTCAAGAGAGCTAGAGTCTTAAGTCTGGTACCTGGAGGTCTAGCCGTTATTTCGATTCCAGATTCTAAAACATCCTCTTTATCAACTAGCTCTAGATCTGAATGACCACCTCCGAAAAGTTTTGAGAAAGTGAAGATAAAGTTTTCTCTGATTTTACCAAAGGTCGCCTGAAACATTGCTTGGGAGGTCTTATTAATTTCATCGATCGCGGCCAAGAGCTGCTCTTTTGATCTCCATAAATCATTGCTCTGTTCAGTTAGAAAGGAGTGCCGATCCTTGAGTTCTCGATACTCCTCAATCGCAATAAGATTCACAGGACCCATCGTCGTTATCCTCTCCCGCAAGATCTCAACTTCTTTGCAAACGATAGCCCAATCAGTTAATTCTATGGACTGAAGATCCTCCTCTGAAGGTTCCTTTCGCTTCGGCTCTTCTTCTCCTAGTACACTTTCGTCATCGAGATCTAGCTGAACTCTCTCCTTAAGCTCATCCCCTGCCTCCCATAACTCATGTTTCCAATCGATTCTATCTAAATCGATCTCATACTCCCTCCGAGCCTTCTCTTGCAGGAATCTCAGCTCAGTGTTAGTCTCTGCAATTCGAATCTCTATCTTATTTAGCTCAGTTTCTAATTTATTATGTTCCGATCTCTCCTCCCCTAAAGCCTCCTCCAGTCGCTTAGTCTCGGACTCTGCACGCAGTAGCTTGCCCCGATCGGTCTCCACGGAAGCTAATGTAACGTCCAACGTCTTTTCAACCTCACCGGCTCGCTTCTCTTGCTCCTTACTTTCCATTTTCAGCAACTCAGCCTGTTCAAGGAAAGTATCAACTTCCTGCCTTCTCTTAACCAACAATCCTCCGATCTCGGATGACTGTCTCTCAATTTCGTCCAATTTTCGCTCAATACTTTCCAGCTTCTGCTTTCTCTCCGCCAAATCGAGCCTCACATCCGAAAGCTTCTCCCTCCTTCGATCACGTTCACTCCGAAGTTCCTCTGCACTAATTTCTTCGTTCGCTGCTGCCTTTTTCAACGTTTCAATCTCACTCTCAGCAGTTTTTAGATCTTGGTGGGCATTCGTTCGTTCAGATTCCAATATCTCCCGACTTTGCTCTAAACGATTCAGTTGGGTCCGAGCTTCTTCTATACGATATGAATTGCGCTCCAGGTTTTCGCGAACGCCTATATTCTGACCCTGTGCAAGTGAAACTTCCTGAGATATCTCAAGCAGGAGTTTTCGCTTGCTTTCGATATTTGCCTCTTTCTCTTCTAGTTGCTTGAGTAACCTCTGAGCCCTATCTCTTAAGCCATCGCGGTCCATTTCTGCCTTCTCTTTGCCTTCCCTCAACAACTTCACCCTTTCCGCTCGCTGCAGGAAAGTATCTCCCTGGCCCGCTTTGTGCCCACCGAAAAAGAGACCTCTCCGGTCAATCAGCTCGCCATTTCTGGTTGCAACGAAGATAAACTCAAATTCTGGATTCTCCCTCCAATAATCTAAGAACTCTGAAATCTCATCGCAAAAATAGCAGTCTTCAAGGAGAACAGATAGATATCCCTGCATTTCTGGCTCGCGGGCACGCACAATGTCCTTAGCCGGTTTCAACCAAATAGGAAAATTTGGAATCTCCCCTATAAGTCTCGGCGGTGCTGTTATTTGAAGACAAACCCTTCCTAGCTTTCGATCGTCCAATCGATCGATTATCGGAGTGATTGTATCCGGATCGTCAAGGACCATTGTATCGACAGCCGGGCCAAGAAGGGAAACCATCGCTTTAGTATAACCGGAATCAATATGGAGAAATTTACTAAGAATTCTGAAAGAATCTTTCTCGAGTAGGTCGTCTAACTTCCCTTCAAGCAAGGCCTTTGCACCATCACCGTACCCCTCGAACCTTTCCTCTAAGTTCTCGATTAAGGAAATTTGTGCTGCTTGCTCCGCAATTGTTCGCTCTGCCTGTTGAATTTCGGACTGGAGATTACGATATGCGATTTGAAGCTCCTCCCATTCCCTCTGTCTCTCACTCAGATTCGTCTCTTCCTTCTCGCTCTGCTTCTTTCCTGCTTTAAGCGTCTTTTCAATGTCCTGCTGCTCAGATAGAAGCCTCATACGCTCCTCTTCAGAACTGTGGATCTCATCAGAGAATTTTCCGCGTTCGATCTGAAAAGTCTGTAATTTAACCTCTAATGAGGTGCACTTAGAGCGCAAACGCGGGATGTTACTTTCGGTTACCTCAAGCTTTCCTCTCCTTTTCTCGAGATCAGACTCGACCTTATCTAAATCAGAAACAAGAGAAGACAGCTCCTGATTCTCAGTGCTGAACAAATCATCCGAGGTGAAGACTAGATTCAGCTGCTCCTCTTTGATCCGAAAATCCCCCTTCGCCTGTTCCTCCAACAGCTTCTGGTCTTTCTCAATATCCGTTATCTCTATCCTGATCTCAGAGATTCGTTTCTCAATATCACTTGTACGAATCGCTGCTAATTCAGCACGATTCTCAGATTGCTCCTTCTCCGACTTTAGATCGAACATTCTTTGCTGAGCATCCCGAAGAGTTTCGTAAAGTTCGCTCTTTTCTATTCTCCACCGTTCCAATTCCTTTTCCCGACCTTGAAGGATCCGATTTAAAGCTTCTGATTTTTTTCTGAGCGCCACCGCCTCCGTTTCGGCCGCCCCAACCGTCCCACGCAAATCACCCCAAGCTCTGGCCTGTACAGAGAGATCAAGGTGGTTAAGCCGACGCTTAATCCGTTTGTAGCGCAGTGCTTTGCCTGCTTGCCGCCTCAGGGATCCAATCTGTCGCATGACTTCCTCGGTCACATCCGAGACCCTAGCTAAATTAGTATCGACAAGACTCAGCTTGTTAAGTGCCTCTCTTCGCTGCGCCTTATATTTTGAAATTCCCGCGGCTTCCTCGAAGATACTACGCCGCTCCTCAGGATTCGTCGATAGGATCTGGTCAATCTGACCCTGCAGCATAAAGGAATAGGAAACTCGCCCGACCCCCGTATCCAAAAAAAGCCGGTGAATATCCTTGAGACGGCAAGCATTCCCGTTCAGGAGGTACTCACTGCTGATATCACGTGAAAGGCGACGAACTACCTCTACCTCGTTATAAGCCGTTCCTAATTCCTCCTCACACTCTGTGAATACTAATGCAACCTCGCAAAGATTAACAGCCTTTCGTGAGTCCGTTCCCTGGAATATCACATCCTGCATCTGGCCCGCGCGGAGAGACTTTGCACTCTGTTCACCCAAGACCCACCGTATTGCGTCGGCAATGTTACTCTTACCACAACCATTCGGACCTACAACCGAGGTGACCCCAGGGGTCAAATTGATCACAGTCCCGTCAGCGAAACTCTTAAAGCCATTTATGCGCAGCTCTTTTAGATACATACCAAAAACTTCTGGCCAAGGTAGACCTGAGGAAAACTCCGAGAAGGACCTTCCAAACAATTTAGCCTCAAGTCAAAATCAGACTCCATTCCCAAACTCATCTACTAGTAAAGGTCAATCAGCAAGAGCGATTCTCCCGTATGATAAGGTAGATACCAACACTCTGAAAGCCCAGATTAGGCAACCAGATTAAAATCTCAGGGTGCAGTTCTGGACGCGTTTCGAACCACCCCACAATAACCATTAAGAAGTAATAAACGAATGCGAGAGCGAGAGCGAGAGCGATATTTGCATAAGCTTCTTTGCGTCCAACCTTTATTCCCAGTGGAATTGCTATTAATCCAAGTGAAATTACCGAGACTGCCATAGCAAAATTTTTGTGAATCCGTAGCTCATACTTAATTTTTTCGCTTTCGACCACTCTGTAATCTGAATCGCCCAATTTGGATCGAGTTTTTAGCTTCTCCAACTCTCGGTTGTAGAATTTCCATTTCTCGATAAGTTCGTTAAGGTTGAATGCCGCAGGTTTTGAAACTCCCGGAATTCTACCCAGTAATCGGCCCAAAGGGAGCCGGATCCCATCCGTTTCGCGAAAAGATATTGTCGTAGGTGTACGTTTAAGATCATCTGGATTCTCTCGATTTCTCAACTCCGCAAAACCATCCCTTGCCGTCAGGACGAGAGAATCCGAATCCCGATTATATGAGATCTCTCCATGAAGAGCGCGAACCAAAAGAACCGCTCGACGTCTTTCATCAAGTTCCCAGATCCAGATATCCTCCAATTGATTACCCTCTTTTTTGCGAATATAAAGGACATACCCCGGGAATTCGTGAATCGGTTTCCCAACCTCGATAAAGCTCAAAGGATCTTCTCGAAACACGTTGGGTAACAATGTTCTGTAACGTCTAAATGCTTCAGGTGCTTGGTAATTATTAATCTGCGCCGAGACTGCAGCACCAATCAATGCTACCGCCACTATAGGCGAGACGATTGCCCAAGTTGATTCGCCAGCTGATTTTAAGACAACGATTTCCTGACTCGAGGACATTCGCCCCAGGACGATAAGAATACCTGTTAATATCCCGAGCGGGAGGGCGAAAGTAAAAACATAGGGAATAAGCAATAGAATAAGTTCAAGGAACGTCCCCCATGAAAGATGACTCGAGGCAAGAAGACCAAGAACATCTCGAATCGCATTTCCTGTCAAAAGTACAAATACGAAAAGACCAACAGAAAGAAGACTAGTAACGATGACTGACTTAAAAATGTAGAACTTGTAGAGTTTCATCATTGAAGCCACTCTCAGATTCTGTCGAGATGGTAGCTTTTCGCAACTAGGAATGTTTCGAATTTAACTCAATTTAGATATGCGTGGCTTTCAGTGGACTCCGAAGTTCCGCGAAATGGCGGTTATAAACGCCTGACAGATTCCTACTTGCACGCCAATTCTAGAACAATGAAGATTGCCCTGGGCGCAGATCACGCCGGCTACGGCTACAAGGAAACGGTTAAGACTTTCCTTCTAAATTCCGGCCATGAAGTGGAGGACTTTGGGACTGACAGTGATGAATCGGTCGATTACCCACTGTTTATTCGTCCAGCAGCCGAAGCGGTAGCACGGGGAAAATGCCAAATGGGTATCGTTTTCGGTGGTTCCGGAAACGGAGAAGCAATTTGTGCAAACAAGGTTCAGGGCATTCGATGTGCAGTGTGTTGGAATATGGAAAGCGCCCGTCTTGCGAGTGAGCACAATCATGCAAATATGATCTCGATAGGACAAAGGATGGTCGACAAAGAGACAGCATTAAAAATCGTTCGAATCTGGCTCAAAACTCCTTTTGAAGGGGGACGACACCAAAGAAGAATTGCCATGCTAGACTAGAATCCGGGCAGAGAAGGACGTGCGAATTCGCGGCCAATACCCCCGACCGCTAAATGACCAATTCTGGACCATACCAAAAATCTCTAATAAGGTTTATGGTTTGGGGAGCCCAAACTCCGTTGAAATCCATCAGAATTAATTTTTCTCACGATCGAAACTTGCATCGAGGGTGAGCGAGGGGTTGAACGAAAGCTCAAGATCTGGATCAAACACGCTACCGGTTTCGTCAACCCTTGAGGCGAAGGCAATCATCGATGCATTATCCCCTGTGTGGTGCGCCTCAGCACAGAAAAACCTCACCCCAAAACGACTTGCCAAACCTTCCATCATGTCACGGAGTTGCTGATTGTTCGCAACTCCTCCGGAAAGACCCAAACTACGAAACCTTCCAACATCGAGGAATTGCTTGGTCTTAATCGTGAGGGCTTCAACTACAGCCGCCTGGTAACTTGCACAGAGATCAGGCAAGAGTGAATCCAACTTATCATCATTCACTTTCTCCATCCGGTAGCGGAGACTTGTCTTGAGGCCTGAAAAACTAAACTTTGGTTCTCCTGAGGAAACAAAGGCTCGGGGAAAAGCGAAGGCTTTATTGTCTCCAGGCTTCCCGGTCTCTTCAATCAAAGGTCCGCCAGGATATCCAAGACCAAGGAGTCTGGCTCCTTTGTCGAGAGCCTCTCCCGCAGCATCGTCGACCGTTTGGGCCAAAATCTGCAACCTTAGATTCTTATCAATCTCAAAGAGGAGCGTATTACCGCCAGAAACGATCAAACCTAGATGGGGCAGATAGCCAGAAAGTCTAGAAGCAAACGATTCCGGCTCAGATTGATAAAGGCCAATAAAAGGGGAATAGGCATGCCCACGGAGATGATTAACCCCGACTAAGGGAACCTCGAATTCCAACGCTATACACTTCGCTAAAGCGATCCCCATGGCCAAACAACTGGCCAATCCGGGACCACATGTTACAGCTACATACTCAATAGTTTCCTTATCTATTCGCCAATGCACCTTGGAAAGTAACCGAGGCAAATGTCTGGTATGCTCCCTACTGGCAAGATCGGGAACAACACCTCCGTGATTCTGATGTATCGGGATCTGACTGTGGATCCATTCTCGGATCTCCCCTCTCTCCGGTTCGAAGAGAGCTACCGCCGATTCATCGCAGGAACTTTCGATTGCCAGTATCACTCTCGTTTGCAATCCGTGTGTTAATCATTATAGTTATAAAAATGCGAGGTCATATAAGCAAATCCAAATATATCATATTTGTTCTTGGCACCATACTCATTGTGAGCTGGGCACTTCAAAAGAACCCCAATGAATATGAAAGTCCAATCAGCCAAGTGCTTCTCCCTCTCGAAGTCGATATCGTGAGCGGTCCGCCAATCCAAATCGACAACCCGGTTTTGATCGAATTTTGGGCTACATGGTGCACCCCTTGCAAGAATACGATTCCCGTCCTGAACGAAATTTATGAGAATTATCAAGACCGAGGACTCCAAGTCGTCGGGCTAACATCGGAAGATGAACTGATCGTCTCTAAATCACTCGAGCAACTCCCTATTGACTATACGATCGCCATTGACCCAAACCATCAATATTTCTCTCTCTTCCGCGTCACCAGCATCCCTCATCTTGTTCTTATGGATGCTGGTGGAGTAGTCCTCTGGCAAGGACATCCGCTCCAGTTTCCAGAGAGAGTCCTAGCTCGTGTTTTTAGTGATGCCGGCTAAAATATGGTTACGCTGACAGGCGTGGGAAAAAATTAAAGGCCTACTCTCCAAGACATCTCCTTAATGCCTGGATCCTCTTTACCCAATATCAAAAATCTGGTCGCCAGGAGAACCGTAAAAATAGGAAACAGTCTTTTCTCCACATGTGGTATGCCGTGGACATTCCGGATATCACATTGGCAGAGCAAGCAGTATTACGGTCTAGAATTCTCCCTATTCCCAGATTATTTCTGAAAGACAAAAAGCTTGAATCATTGCCTTTATCTCGCTTTCCTCACCCCTCGAGTATCGAGAGAACTAAATCTGCCATGTCAAAAATCTGCGTTGTAACTGGTAAACGCCCCCATCGGGGTGGTCGCATCAGCCGCAAGGGTATCCCAAAAAAAAGTGGGGGTATCGGCACCTACCTGGTTAAGCGAGTCAAGCGCTCATTTAAGCCAAACCTGCAGAAAGTGCGTGTCCGTATGCCAAATGGACAGGTAAAACGTATCTGGGTATCGGCAAAGGCGATTAAAGCGGGGAAGGTAACCAAATAGCTGAATCTCTGTCGCACAGTAGTGCTATTAAGCTTTTTGTCCATTTTTTCGACAGATTCCTAACTCCTCTCGGATTCAGCTGTAGCCCATTGTCGCATTGCTCGATGACAGGAAATTCTGATCGACTTTCTTGCTAATAGATCATTCCTGTCGTTACATCCATCGCGATTGGCGTCATTCGCATACGACACCACTACAATCGAGGTACTGCGCATTCGCCCAAACCAGATTGAAAATGCTCAAGGAATAGGGAGCCTGCTCTAAAACCTGACCCTTGCAAACGAGTACAAAACAGGCTTTATGCCAGCCATCAAAAGCAACCTACCCCCTAAGTGCCGCGAGCGCTTTGGGAACGGTATCTTTCGGGCTCACATTATACCATACCGAAAAAACAATCCCTTTCTCATCGATGATAAACGAAGATCGAATGATTCCCAGATAACTTTTGCCGTACATCACTTTCTCTCCCCAAACACCATAAGCTTCTGCCACTGCGTGGTTACTGTCAGCCAAAAGTGAAAATCCAAGACTGAACTTCTCATCAAATTTCAGTTGATCCTCAGGACTATCTGGACTTATCCCAATAGGCACCGCAGCCAATTCGGATAATTTCCCAAGAGACTCGCTAACGTTGCATGATTGAACAGTGCAGCCAGGCGTATCTGCCTTAGGATAGAAAAACACCAATACCTTGCGACCAATAAAGTCGGACAATCGTACAATTTTCCCTTTTTGATCCTGCAATTTGAATTCAGGGGCCGGATTTCCTACTTTGAGTTTACTCATCACACCGATGTATACTCTCCTCCGAAAGCCTTTCAATCCAGAAGTTTAAAAACTCTATTCCCCATATGCAATAGGGACACTCAGACTTCTTATGAAAAAGAGCATCTTGGTACTCCCGCCGGGATTCGAACCCAGATCCTCGGTTCCGGAGACCGATGTTCTATCCATTGAACTACGGGAGCATTTTCGCATGCGATCGCAAATCCTCTACCGCTAATAAGCGATCCGGAAGGAGGAAAATAAATTTGAACCTTGGTCACTTCGAGTCAAATCTAAAGCCTCAAGCTCGAGCTCCATAAAAACCAATTTAGGAACGTATCTTTCCCCTTATCCAAGGCTTCGTAATCTGTTGCCATACTTTGCATTGCGAGATGGCTAGGATCCTCTTTCCCTCGAATTCACTCTTTTCGAAATATCTTATTTGTAGTTTTATACTCTCTCCAGCATCTTATCTTTATTATCCCACTTCCTCCACAGGTCTACATGTTTTCAGTGTTTAGATAACAACCTTCTCAATCCAACTAAGCCGAGCTTCCAATTCGTTACAAACCTGAAGGTCGTAATTAGGTGATAGGTTACGTTGGGAGATTGCGGTTTCGTCCATGAGTAGCTTAACTCTCGAACCCTTCTACATTCGGGCATCCCAAACTACTTTAAACAGCTGAATTAATGTTTAAGCTTCATGCTTCCAGTAATTTTGTTTGGAATCGCATACCAATCCAAGACATCTCCATTTAGTCCAATAGCTTTAAATCGGATCTCTTCCATCGACGCCTGAACAACCCAAAAGTGACGGACCTTTCGACTAAAGGCTACGTAATCCCGCGCCCTTAGTCGATGGGTTCGACGCCCAAAACAACCATCCCCAAGGTAAAGTGTTCCTCGGGGATCTACGACGCCATTGCGCATCCGGGGGGTCCTTTTCAAAACGTGACCGTGGTTCTCAAACGCTACAGTAAGGCCAAATCGGTCGAAAAGCGGAAGCCAATGTTGTCGACCTAAGGCATGGTATCTTCCCTCGTATCTATGAGAAGCTGGATATAAAGGTATGTGGTAAACAGCAATACGGTGTAGGACGTCTCTTCTAGCTAAAAGCTCTTTCCCAAGCCAGTCCGCTTGCTCTCCCCCGTGATTTGCTACGTGTCCACTGTCGAGAATAAAAACGCCGACATTTTTTCCAAATCCTCGATAAAAGTAGCTTTGATTAGATTCTCCTTTCTGACGGAAATACCCAAAAAAGAATGGGGCCTTCTCGTGCGACTGCCCGTAACCACCCATTACTTCGTGATTCCCAATCGCAAGCACCATAGGCACCATGTAGCCTTCAGAGGTGACACAATTTAGTCGCCAATTGTCAAACCATCGATCCCACTTCGAATAGTTGCTTAACCTACCGTTTGCATAGGCAATATCACCTCCCACAATAACAAAAAGGGGGTCCATCTCACCCACAACTTTCAGCATTTGGGCTGTCTTATCACTCACACCCATATCTCCTCCTACAATGAATCGTATCTCTCTATCATCCGAAGGTATGGTCCTAAATTTGAATTCCTCGCTGAACCCGAGTTCTTCGTTACCAATCACGAAATAGTAACTCATGTCCGCATCCAGACCAACCAGATTGGTCCAGTAAATCGATCTTTCCGGCAATAAGCCCTCAATAGTAGATGCCACCGTTGAACTCAAGTAGCGATAAGCTCTCTGCTCCCCTCCTCGGCTCTCCGTGTCGTATCGGATCTCTGCTTCTACTGGCTCACCGAGAATCTGGAAATTCACTGTCATCGTGGTCGATGGATCCCCTTCCCACGTCAGGTATACGTGCCGTGGAATCGTACCTTCTGACGCAAGAATCCAGCTTAATGCTACGATCCATGATACAATTATTTTCTTTCGCCCCATGTCCCACACAATTACAATATCAAACTCCACCATAGAGTATCCATACAGAATGGAAAAGGGCAGTGTTTGTTCTTTCGTTTCTGGGAACCGAAGGAATCCTCCTCATTTTTGAAGTAACCATCCATTTACATCTACCCCCAGAAGAAGATCCTCTCAAAACCTATCTTCTGAACTTGATCTTTTCGGTAATATACAGAAATGGAAAGATTAAGGCGACAAAGAATGTAATGTTTGGGGTAGCTCACTTGCATATATTCTCTATCCAACCGCCATATAATTTTTCCACGATTAGCCAAACCAAAATTCAATACTGACAAACGTCCAAGCTTAGCCTTAACTTCCATAATATGGAACTTCCCTTCAACCTTAAACTCGCAGAAAGACTGTCCCAGACCCAAGTAGTTGCTGTTATTGTCATTGAAAAAGTGGAGGATGCAGTACCCATGGCAAATGCCTTAATGGAAGGCGGTATCGATGCAATTGAGCTTACCTTGAGAACACCCGTTGCAATCGAAGCCATGAAAAAAATCGTCCGCGAATTACCAGAGATGAGCGTTGGAATTGGTACTGTCATTGAGATCGAACAAGCGCGAACAGTACACGGGGAAGGAGCTGCTTTCGCAGTTGCGCCTGGCATGAACCGAAAAGTTATGGAAGAGGCTATTAGACTAGGACTCTCTTTTGCTCCAGGCGTGGCGACACCTTCCGATATTGAAACGGCTCTCGAGTACGGATGCCGCCTGCTGAAATTTTTTCCCGCAGAACCGATTGGTGGGCTCTCCTATCTTCGTAGTATGGCAGCCCCTTACATGCACCTCGGTATCAAATATATACCCCTCGGAGGCATCAAACCGGCAAATCTGAAAGAGTACCTTGAGGATCCCTTGATCGCCGCAATCGGGGGATCTTGGATCGCTCCCAAAGACCTAATTAACGAGAAGAACTGGAATATGATCACTGTAAACTCCCGAGAAGCTCGAGAAATCACCTTAAGTTAAGAGTTCTTTGGGCTTTCTCCGACTGATTACTTGACGGAGAGTAATTTGAAAGTATTCACTTCTTTAGGTACGTCGTATATTAACCAGAGAATTCCTCGAAATTACGACTGCCTGGAACTGAGATGAGTACCACCATTTACGACCGCCCTCCCTCTCTCATGGCATCACTCCGAAAAAAATCGAGTATATGAACGCCCATCGAGAAACGAAGGAAAACCGCGATGCGGAAGTTGAACGGTATCGTACACTCCTTGAAACCCCAAAAGAATTCAAGGAAGGATTCGGGTGGACTACCGTTATTGGAATTTTCTTCTGCGGTCTCGTTATGATGCCGGGGGGTATCTACCTCGGTTTAATGACTGGCGGGAATCTGAGCACGGCGGCTTCATGGGTTACTGTGATACTATTTATGGAGATTGCCCGGAGAGCCCTCCAGCCACTCTCGAGACAAAATCTCGTCGTGCTCCTACATGCCGCCCACGTAATGATGATGGGGAATCTCCTCTTCCCCGGAGGGCCCCTCGCACATCTCGTCTACCGCGCTTACCTGGTTGGAAGCGATGTCGTCCGTGACGCCGGCATGTTAGGTGCTTTCCCTAGTTGGTTTGCCCCTCCCCATGATAGTGCAGCCGTCCTCGAAAGAACATTCCTGCATACTGACTGGATCATCCCTATCGCCATAATGTTTTTCATCCTTCTTATTGGGATGATTCAGAAGTATACCATTGGATATTTTTTCTTCCGCCTTACTTCTGACGTTGAGCAACTACCCTTTCCGCTGGCGCCAATACAAGCACAAGGCGCCATGGCCTTGGCGGAAGCGGATATGAGTAGTACTTCGGATGAATCAAAACCCCGAAAAGCCGAGTACTTAAAGCCGGGCCTCGACCACCTGACTAAGCGAAAAAAAAGCAACCGATGGAAAATATTCTCCCTTGGTGCCTACCTCGGAATCGGTTTTGGTGTCATCCAAGTAGGTATTCCAGCTGTGACCGGACTTTTTCTGGCCAAGCCATTTTATCTCATCCCACAGCCTTTTCTCGATACAACTGTCCTTACGGAAGGATTACTCCCGGCCACTCCTACTGGCCTCACGATCGACCTCGGCATTATCTTCCTTGGATTCGTTCTCCCCTTCTGGGCTGTAATGGGAACTTTTGCCGCGATTGTCCTTACAGCAATTATTAATCCTATTCTACACTATGTTGGTGTGCTCCACACCTGGAAATCGGGAATGGACACCGTCAATACTACATTCTCTAACGATATTGATTTCTGGCTGAGTTTCAATATTGGAGCCGGATTAGGCATCGCAATTGTCTGTATCTATTCGACTGTTAGGGACTTCCGAAGAAAGCTAAAAGAAATCCGCGAAAACCCATCCACCGATGGCGTTAGGGAAGACATTTGGG
Organism: Candidatus Moanabacter tarae; assembly: GCA_003226295.1. Taxonomy (NCBI): domain Bacteria; kingdom Pseudomonadati; phylum Verrucomicrobiota; class Opitutia; order Puniceicoccales; genus Candidatus Moanibacter; species Candidatus Moanibacter tarae. Next base: position 1,692,105 of record CP029803.1, read on the forward strand.
CACCCCCAAGAAAAGGAAGGGGGGACTATCCTCTCTGGATTGCTCTCGTGATTTACTTGATCTCAGCAGTTGGGATGGTCGGCTTATCTTTACTTCTACTGCCCCGTACACCAGGTATCATTTTCTTCCTTTTCTTCTTCGCTTTTCTTTACAGTCCGTTTATCTCCTACGTTAACGCGCGCCTACTCGGAATCTCGGGCCAAAATGTCGATATTCCCTACATTAAAGAGTCTGCATTCCTTCTTTCCGGTGCTAAAGGCATTGACATTTGGCTAGCACCAATCCCTGTCGACAACTATGGATACCAAGCCCAGGCATTTCGCGTAAACGAATTAACAGGAGTTCGATTCTGGTCCCTGATCAAAACCGATCTTGTTGCCCTTCCTGTCCTATTTATCCTCTCTCTCCTTTTCTGGCAGTTCATCTGGCACTCGGATGCAATTCCATCCGAGGTCTTTCCTGCCGCACAGATCAACTGGGAACTTCAGGCCAAAAAACAGGTCCTTCTATATTCTTCAACCTTTATTGGACCTGGGGAAGACCCCTCTGAAAAACGATTTGAGGACACCGAGTTCAGTAAGGCTATCCATCCTAAAATCATCGGGGGAGGACTCTTCGGTATTCTCATTCTTTATCCGCTACTTACATTTTTTGGCTTACCTATTATGCTTATCTACGGTATGATGAGGGGCTTTGGTCAATTTCCTCACATCATGATTCTTGAAGTCGTGGGAGCAATGCTTGGGCGATTTTATTTCCAGAAACAATATGGGAGCCAAGATTTCCTCCGAATGGCACCCACTCTACTTGCCGGATATTTTACCGGTGTCGGACTAATCAGCATGGCGACAATCGCTCTTCGTCTGATCAAAGCAGCCGTTTCCGGAACCCCATTTTAGCTAAACCGAGTTAAGAGAGGGCAGTTGAAACCTTGTTTCCCATAAACCTTATATGATACCAAACCAGATCGTCCTTCCCAGGAAAGTGGCTTTTAATGTCGTCATTCAGGGTTTTCGTATTCGATTTGGCCGATCTGTCGTCACCGTACTCGGTGTAGTCCTCGGCATAGCCTTCCTCATGAGCATTCTTTCGAGTCAAGCTCTTCGAAAGGGCGTTGTTGCCGAAGATGAAATCCGTCTTGAAATAAGTCGTATGCTCAATTTTCTCAGAGCAGAAATGGGCCCTCCAGAAGAACGTACCGTTGGATTGATTCTAACGGGATCGTTGAACGAAACCGAAAGTCGTCTTATCCTAGAGCTTGAAAAGGAGGGCCTTGGAAAGCTAAAATGGACAGGCTTCTACGAGGAAGAGTTCCCAATTCCAATTCAGGATGTCGTGCTCGAGAAGACTGTGGAACAAGCCGTTGGAGAGGATGTCAGTGCTATTCTGATAATGGGTTCGGGGCCCCTACCGAACATAGACTGGATAAATCTTACGGAAAAATCCCGCCAAAAAGTACTAGCTCTGAGCCGAAAGCAAAATTTTGATTTCCCATTTTCTGCCGGAACGGTAGTCGACCTGTGGCGTGAAATGAGACCAGAAGAAATTGCCAAAGCAGAGAGAGACATAGCTAAAGAGAAGGTGCGGAGTATATGGATAATCACAATTTCTCTAATTGTAACCATTATTGGAATTAGCAATGCAATGCTCATGTCAGTCTCCGAAAGATTCCGTGAAATAGGCACTATGAAATGCCTCGGAGCGCTGTCAGCCTTCGTTAGAATTATTTTTATTATTGAATCCGGTATCATCGGCTCTATCGGAGGTATCCTTGGTTGTTTTGTCGGAGTCCTTTTTTCATTTCTTGCCTATACCGTGACTTACGGCATTTCTTTGGCTGCTATCTCCTTCCTTGATGGTGGCGCTTCTCTCGCCTTTGCAGCTCTCATAAGTCTGCTCCTCAGTATCGCAATGTCTATCCTTGCTGCCATTTATCCAGCTAGCGTTGCAGCTCGAATGGTTCCCGCAGATGCACTTCGTTCTAACGTTTAGTACCTTTTAGCCCAATGATGCCGGAAACCCCAAATGATCATCCTATGATCAAGGAGCTCTTCAGCGCTTCAGCTAAAAAAGAGCGGGAATGCATAATTCATGCCGTCGATGTTAAAAAAATATATCGCATGGATAAACAGGAGACACAGGCTCTCCGCGGGGCCACTCTTGATGTCTACAAAGGTGAATACCTTTCCATAATGGGCCCATCTGGCTCGGGGAAGTCTACGCTCTTCAACATGATTGGAGCCCTTCAAAAACCGACTTCCGGAAAGGTTTATATCGATCAGGTAGACATCGCCCAACTCGACCATAACGAACTTGCCTGGCTTCGCTGTCGCAAGATCGGGTACATCTTCCAAACATTTAACTTAATCCAGGTGATGACATGTCTTGAAAACGTTACTCTGCCCATGAGCTTTGCCGGGACCGAATCGGAAACCGCCCGAGAGAAAGGATTAGAGATCTTGCGGCTAGTGGGTCTTCAGGAGAGAGCCCTACATAAACCCGCGGAATTAAGTGGCGGGCAACAACAACGGGTTGCAATCGCCCGTGCTCTGGCTAACAGTCCGGAGATCATACTTGCCGATGAGCCTACTGCTAATCTTGATCAAAAAACCGGAGCTGAAATCATCGATTTACTCGCTGAACTTAAAGAGAGCTACGGAGTAACTATTATCTCGGCAACCCATGACCTCAAGATGCTTAAGAGCTCCGACAGAATCCTTTGGATCGTCGATGGAAGGATTGTTAAGTCGGCTAAACCAGATGAATTAGATTTTGATAGCCCGGAATTTCACTAATGGCAGAACAAATTGTGCAGGTCGAGGACGTCAAAAAACTCTACCACATGGGAGACGAAGAGGTTTGGGCCTTGAAGGGGATCAGCCTGGATATTCGTAAGGGGGAGTTCTTATCCATCATGGGCCCATCCGGCTCTGGAAAATCAACCCTCTTCAATCAAATTGGGGCTCTCGACGTACCAACTGAGGGAAGAGTCTTTTTTGAAGGTGAGTCAGTTTTCGAACTTTCCGAAAGCCAACAGGCCTGGTTCCGTTGCAATCAAATTGGCTACATTTTTCAGACCTTTAATCTAATCCCTGTTATGAGCGCGCTGCAGAATGTCTCCCTACCCATGCTCTTCCAAGGAGAAGAAGCCATCAGGGCAGAGCAAAGAGCGACTGATATTCTCGATCGTGTTGGCTTGGGACATCGCCTCCACCATAAGCCATTTGAATTGTCTGGGGGCCAGCAACAGAGAGTTGCTGTTGCACGTGCTCTCGCCAACACCCCTTCCCTCATCCTTGCTGACGAACCAACTGGAAATCTCGATACCAAGACCGGCTCCGAAATCGTCGATTTACTCAAAAGTCTCAACACAAAAGAGGGCGTAACTATCGTTTGCTCCACCCACGATCCAAAAATGATTGCATCTTCGGATCGTATCTGCTGGATCCTCGATGGACGCCTTGAACGGATCTCAAGTGGGGCCGACTTCGACCTTAAAGAGATGGAGCAGAACTAAAAGCTGTTCGGTACCCGTACTTCTCTCCTAATTCTAGGCAATCCTTTAGGGGAAGAATTCCTTCTGAAGTTGTAGAATGAAAAAGACAGCTAGCGGCAATGCAGGTACCTGTTTGAAGACTTTTTTCTATTGTCATGCCTTCGTGAAGGCCATAAATAACCCCTGCTGCAAAGGCGTCTCCCGCACCCACAGTTCCGAGGATTTCTGATTTAGGTATTTGCACAGAGCCTTGCACAAATACATTCCCATCGCGGGTCATAGCAATCGCTCCACTCGGAAAATGAACAATGACAAATTCACAAACTCCCATATCAAAACAAACCTTTGTAGCCCGTTTGATTTTTTCGACATCCGGTTGGTATTCGTTGCCCGTTGGGAAACCCGATATCTGGCCTATCTCGAAGCAATTTGCAAATAGGACGTCAACGAATGGAAGACATTTTTCAGCAGCTTCACTGAATTTACCATCCTCCACACTTACCAAATCAATTGACGTTTGTAACCCAGACTTTTTGTATTTCGACAATACATACGCACCGTCACAATTTCCAGAGGAGTCGATTGAACTGAGACCGGGTAATAGATTAAGGTAGGCAAGATGGAAGCACCGGGCTTCCACACGCTCAAAATCAAAGTGTCCTGCCCTGAAGAGAGCACTTGTTCCTTTCCGGTATAAAAACCCCCGCCTACCGCTAGATTCAACACTCAACACGTCTGTAAAGGGAGTTGGAGCTTCATCCGTCGTCTTCATCGATGCCATATTGATTCCCACTTTGCGACAATCGTTGAGAATGTAATCACTATTCGCATCATTCCCCAACAGCCCGATACCGATAAGCGGAAAATCAGCTCCAATTTTCGCCAGATCTTTGAGTAGGTTATAGGGACCTCCTCCGTTAGATCGGTTTTCCTGGAGAACCTCTACTGCCTGTTCAAGCTCCGGGAATTTATTGATTACTTTCACATGATCCACACACCAGCTTCCAGCAGCAATAATTCCAGGTGGGGATCTGTCAGGGCGCTCATCTACCATAAAATCCATTCTCTAAATTCTCAGGTATTCGAGTTTTAATTTCCCAAGACATCCCCCTCACTGATCGAGAGCCTTGTACATTTCCGTTATGGTAGTAAATTTCTCACGGATTTTTCCTTTCTCTCTCCCTCTCTCGATCTCAAACCCGTTTAGTCGCTTCCAATCTTCAAAAGCCACGAATCGAACGCCTCTTTCCCGCAACATTCCCGGAAAAGCCTCTTCTTCGCCCTTGGGTAAACCCTTCGCAGTTTTACCTTTGAGATCTTTCAGCATTGAATCTACGGTGATAATAGAATCCCTTCGATTCGTCCCAATCAGCCCGGTTGGACCTCGCTTTGCCCACCCCACGACGTATTGTCCTTCAATTCGATTATCTCCTTCGTCCGTCACTCTGCCGGATTCATTTGGGATTCGGCCAAGATTCTGGTCAAAAGGAACCCCGGGGATAGGGACGCCGCGATATCCTACTGATCGTAGGACCATCCCCACCTCAAGAGTCTCAAACTCATTCTTTCCTCTCGGTTTAGACGTTCCCGACTCGTCCCGGTAAAGTTCATTCTTCTCAATTCTCACGGCCTCCACCCGCCCATTGCGACCTAATATCTCAACTGGAGATACCAGGAAGCGTAATTTCACTTTTTTTGGCTCAACGCCTTCCCCTAGCTTAGACTGGTCAGTCAAGAATTCAACATTACGGCGACAATTTGCATCTGACAAATCCCCCTCAGAGAGCTGATCCAATACAACCTCGGAAGGATCAATGATCAAATCCACACCACTTAGTTCAGCAATTTCTTTTATTTCCTTCGTTGTAAAGGAAGCCTGGGCAAAGCCTCTTCGCCCAAGGATCAAGATCTCTCTAACCCGACTTTCCCGGAGTGCTTCTAGAGCGTAATGCGAAATATCTGAATCCTCAAGCTCATCCGGCCTCCTGCTCAAGATACGCGTTACATCCATCGCAACGTTACCAACCCCTACTACTGCTACCCGCTCAACTGAAAGATCAAACACATGCTCCTTATGTTCGGGATGCCCATTATACCATCCGACAAATTCCGTTGCTGGACAACTTCCGATCAGTTCCTCGCCAGGGATTCTCATTTTCCGATCCGATTCATTGCCGACAGCATAGATAATTTGGTCATAATTTCCCTTGAGATCTTCTATGCTGATATCTCGACCCAGCATTACATTTCCAAAAAAACGAAAGCCCGGCATCTCAGCAACCCGGGTATAGATAGTGGTAACCGCCTTAATCTTCTGATGGTCTGGGGCCACACCACCTCGGACCAAACCGAACGGCGTAGGAAGCCGATCGAGCATATCCACTCGGATTGAAATCCCCGCTCTTTTAAGCAAAGATTCAGCGGCGTAGAACCCAGATGGGCCAGCACCAACTATTGCCACCCGAACGGGCCTCTCTACAGCCCCAAAGGAAAACCTTTTCATGCTTTTTCTGAACTCCGGCCTATACCGAATGCGTGGAAACCTATTTCTTCAATATCCTTGAGATCGAGAATATTTCTACCATCGAAGAGGAAAGCCGGTTTTTTCATTGAGTCAAAAATCCTCTTGAAATCGAGCTCTTTGAATTCATCCCACTCCGTCATTACGGCCACAGCATGCGCCCCAGAACAGGCCTGATAAGGATCCGACACTGTCTCAATTTTGTCCCTTAGTCCAGCTTCAGAACGGATAATGCTCAGCGCATTCTTAATTTCCTCCGATAATGCTCGGGGATCGTAAATAGAAAGGCTTGCTTCCTCTTTGAGGAGATCACGACAAACATATATAGCCGCGGATTCCCGTATGTCATTTGTGTCCTTCTTAAAGGAAAATCCTAGAATGGCGATCCTCTTCCCTGAGACAGAGTTAGAAAGTTCCTTCACGATTCTACTCGAAAACCTTCTCCTTTGGAGACTATTCATAACCACGACCTGCCGCCAATATTCTGCTACTTCCGACAACCCGGAACTCTCGCAAAGGTAGATTAGATTCAAAATATCCTTTTTAAAACAGGAGCCACCGAATCCAACAGACGACTTGAGGAACTTCGAGCCAATACGTGAATCGGCGCCAACAGCTTCGGCAACTTCATCAACATTAGCTCCGGTTTCTTCACAAAGCATTGAAATTGAGTTAATCGAGGAGAGGCGTTGTGCTAGGAAAGCATTTGCAGTTAATTTGGAAAGTTCGGAAGACCAGAGATTGGTCGTGATAATCCGCTCCCTTGGGACCCATTTCGCATAGATTTCAACAAGCTTTCCAATTGCCTGAGTTCCTTCGAGACTCTCATCTCCACCAATCAGGACACGATCAGGATTCTCCAAGTCCGCTATGGCGGTACCTTCGGCTAGGAACTCTGGATTCGAAAGCACCTGAAATCTGGCATTCCGCTCATTGGCATTAAGAATACGCCTGATCGATTCGGCAGTCCGTACAGGGACGGTTGATTTCTCGACTACAATCTTGCCTGAATCCGAGACATCGGCTATTTGCCTAGCGCTATTCTCGATATACTTCAGATCGGGAGCAAAGCCTGCACCCAACCCGTTTGACTTCGTCGGCGTCGGAAGACACATGAATATAATGTCCGCCCTATAAATGCCCCCTTTGATATCTGTTGAGAAGAAGAGGTTACGACCTCTAACAAGACCGAGAATCTCATCCAATCCCGGCTCAAATATAGGAGGCTTGTCCGAATTCCATGCAGCCACTCTCTTAGAATCTACATCTACGACGGAGACTGTAATATCCGGACATTTGTACGCTAACATGGCCATGTGGGGGCCTCCCACAAAACCAGCACCTATACAGCAAATCTCCAATGTCGATGGAACCATCGAACTAGAGTTTTCATTATCTTCTTTCATTGAAGATTCCGTAGATTATAAACCTTCACACTTCCCTTCCAAGGTCTATTAGACAGTTCTATCAAAGACAAAATCATTTTGACCATAACAGCGCACTGAAAACGAAAGAAGCCTAGGACTATGAGAACTCCTTGGCCACTTTAGCAAATCTCCGACCTGCCTCTTCGAGCTGATTTCCATCTAACGAACCGAAGCTCAAACGGATATAATTGTTAGGAGGTCTTTCCGCAAAGAACAATTCACCCGGCACATAGAGCACACCCTCCGCTATACAAGCCCTACAAAACTCAGAGTCTAATCTGGTGTCAATCCGATCCGGTGCTCGGAGCCAAAGCAGGATGCCTCCGGTCGGAGTCTCCCAATCCCATTCCATTTCCTTTAGACCACCGTCAAGCAGTGTTTCCTGTAAAATGTCCATTTTTACTTTGTAGTGCTGACTAATCTTCCTTAAATACTCGGCATAACGTCCATCTGCTATAACCTGCTCGATTATTGCCTGAGCAAAATTGGATGTCCCGAAATCTTGTTGACCCTTAACTCGGGCAAGATTGTTGAACCAATCTGCTTCGGAACAATAGGCGTAACCCACTTTTAATCCAGTTGAGAAAGGCTTCGTAAATGTCCCAGCGTAAAGAGTAGGAACTCCTTTGAATTCGGCCATACTCATATGGCTTGGTGCAGGAAAGGGGGAGTGGAAGTAGAGCTCGCGGTAAGCTGCATCCTCGATAAAAGGAATACGGAAGGGAAGGGATCTCAACAGATTTCCAAGTTGACGCTTTTCCGTTACGTTCATCGAACGCGTGGATGGATTGGCAAAATAGCTCACGATGTAAAGTCCCTTAACTCGGATGATGTCTCCACTTTCCGCAAGTCCGTTGATCATCTCTTTCAGACCCTTAAAATCAAGCTCTCCATTCTGAATTACCGGTATGGGTATGGGGGTTACACCTAATCCCTTGAGCACCTCTAGAAAGACAAAATAGGTTGGCTGTTCGACCAAGATTATATCGCCGGGATCACAAAGGATCTGAATCGCAAGGTAGAGCGCCTGTTGTGAGCCATTCGTAATAAGAATACGATTCGGGTTCAAAGAAAGCCCCTCTTCCCCGGGATATTGCGCCAAGAATCGTGCGATTCCTTCTCTCAGTCCACGTCTTCCATTATTTAACCCATACTGTAGGTGCTCGGGATCTGTGCCAAGTTGCGCCAGCTCACCGACCACCTCGCTAACCAGGTTAACTGGCATAACCGAATTATCCGTGAAACCTGCTGCGAGAGAAAGGAGACTTGGATCTCCAAGGGCAAGATCCATAAGACGTACAATCTCGGGATCTGAAAGGTTTGCACCAAGCCTCGAGAACCTCATATTCTTGGTATCGTATTGTTCCATTTTTCAAGTACGAGTTAAAAAGCCCTTTAAGCAAAACCTAATACAGCCGTTTGAAGATTGCTAAATAACCCAGTAATTTGCCACCGTCATATTTGAAGTCTAGGATTCTAAGAATGAAAATCTTTTTCCTATGTTTTAAATTAATCCCCATTGGGGGAAACCCGTGAAGCCAGAATTCGAAGCAACCGATTGCTAGCGCGGCCTTTAAACGATTCGGCAATGAAGTCATGCTACAGCAAGCATAGCATTATTCGTCCTTCCCGCTACGATTCCTTAAGGAAACGGGTAGACGAAATGAGGCTGAAAAATTTTTCCCTGTCCTCGTCGATGCAGCTCTGTTGATCTTCCAGTCTGAGAATCCAATAAGACTAAACCTCGTTTCTTTCCCTTTCCTGCCGTGTAGACAATATGCCTTCCATCGTTGAGCCAGGTTGGTTCAACGGCGTCGCCTCCACCTCGGGTTATAACCTTTGTTCTCGATTCAGCCATATCGTAAAGTGCAATCTTAAACCTTCTACCCTGTAGAATCGTAAATGCGATCTGATTCGGGTGAACCGGGTTCCAAGCTGGCTCAGCACAAATACCGCTTATATTCGTCGGGATTCTCTCAGGTCGGCCGCCGGTGATTGAAACGCGAAAGAGTTGAGGACTCCCTAACCGATCAGAAGTAAAGGCAATAGTTCTCCCATTAGGTGCCCAAGTTGGATCAGCTTCCACAGCGTTTCTTGAGTTGGTAAGTCGTCGTATGTGAGTACCACTCAAATCACAGATGTAAAGTTCCGCATTCCCTACGCTTGAGAGGATTAGAGCGATTTCAGTCCCTCTAGGATTAAAGGTTGCTCCTGTATTGGATCCTTTAAAACCCATAAATAGCTCTCTCCGTCTGGTGCGCAGGTCAGTTTTATAAATATCGGGAAATCCATTCGGATAGTAGCTTGTAAAGAGAACACTTCGCCCGTCAGGTGACAGATTTGGAGAAAGGCACTTCGCACCGTCTTTGGTAACTCTTACCACATTGACGAAAAAAAGGTCCGAAATATACACTTCAGGGGATCCAGTCTGGTCACCCACCCAAACGAGCTTCCCAGCAAAATAGCCTGGATTCCCAGAGGTCTTCCTCACTGCTAAATCAGCAGCTTTAAGGACAGCTTGGGTCAAATTAGTACCGCTCACTCTCTTTTGGAAAAGGATCGTAGCTGGGCTTCCACTGAGGACAGTAAGCTCAACTTGGTTATTCTCAAATATAGAAAATCGAAATTCAAAGTCGCTCTGACCACTTCGCTGCAATCCATAACCCCCGTGGGAAGAAAATGCCTTTGACACCAAGCTTACGACCCAATCCGAATCTGCCGTTATCTCAACCTCGATTGTCTTTCTCTGAGATTCGCGATTGATGACACCAAGGTTAAAACCTTGAGTCAGCTCATCGGCTCCCAACCAATTCACCTGAAATAAGCCAATACAGGCAAGTAATGAGATCCGAAGCATCGGGAAGGGAATTATCGATATCTCATCCAACCTTCGCATCTTCACACTATTCCATGAATTCGTTAATAAAACAATAGCGTTTACACACCATCTCAATTACCCCACCGTTCCGGGCATGAATGAGCTGCAGACAATATCTCATCGATCCTAACAACCCGTAATCATAAATCCGAGCAACTGGAGAAAATTATCCCAAAAAATACTCTGGCCATTGCATCATAACTGCCGGAATCTTAACCAAGCAGTTCTCCCACATAAATTATTGTTAAAACTGATAAGACCTGAAATTAGATTATGCCTTCTAGCCAAATGGATAAAAATACGATCTTCAATCTACTTCGGCAGGTTAATTATCCAGGATTCAGTCGAGATATAGTTTCTTTCGGCCTGATTCGTGATGTTCAATTCCAGAATGAAAACGTCACCATCAAACTTGAAGTCTCCACCGACAATCCCAAAATACCCACCCAAATAAAAGCCGAGGTAGAGTCCATCCTCACACGGGCCGAAGGAATTTCTAATGCGGACGTTCGTATTGCTCTCAAAACCCCTACTAGTCCAACTCCACCCAGCGCCCCAATGCCACGAAAGATACCCGGGGTTAAGCATGTTATTGCAATTGCTAGTGGGAAGGGAGGCGTTGGGAAGTCAACTTTTGCCGTCAATCTAGCCTGTGCTGTGGAGCGAATCCTAAGTGCGAGGGGCATGCCGCGTCAGACAGGGATCATGGACTGCGACATCTATGGTCCTTCCATTCCGCTAATGATTGGAATAAACACTCGTCCTGAGATTGAAGACGAAAAAATTCTGCCAATAGAAAACTTCCACATCAGGGTCATGTCTATGGGATTCCTCGTCGACGACCAAACCCCTGTTGTCTGGCGCGGGCCTATGGTGACTCAGACAATTGTACAATTCGCCCAATACGTTGATTGGGGAGAGTTGGAATTACTTATAGTCGACCTGCCCCCCGGCACCGGTGACGCCCACCTCACTCTTGTTCAGAACATTGCAATTGACGGAGCTATCATTATCACGACTCCCCAAGCAGCCGCCTTTAATGTTGCTTGTAGGGGCGCCCGTATGTTCGACAAAGTGAACGTTCCTATTCTCGGCGTAGCAGAAAATATGAGTTACCTCGAAGATCCTACTTCAGGTGAACACAATTACATCTTTGGAAAGGGCGGCGGTGAGACTACCGCAACCTTCCTAGAAACCGACCTCTTTGGTCAGGTACCACTGGACCCAAGAATTCGTGAAGGCGGAGACATTGGCGTTCCATCAGTTGTCGGATTCCCCGATTGTAACGCCTCACAAATATTTAACCAAATTGCGGAAAAAACACTCGCCAAACTGCTAATCGGAAAATAGCTTCGGCACTGAAATCTCCTGCCGGAATTTATCCAAATTTCCCGATGAAAGAAGAAACTTCGACAAACACCGACTCCAGTCGTAGCGACTTCGCCAAGAATTCAGGCCTCTATAAAGAATTTCTCGCGGAGCGGGAAGAAATCCTGAAACATAAATGGCTAGAATCGGAAAAACTCGGACATGATATCGGCTTTGAGAAAGCTCTCCTGGATTGGATCCGGAACTATCGAGATGATTGGAGATCGGGTCGAAGGTGTAGTGGTTAACATCTGGCCATAAAGCGAATCTCTGAGTCGCTAATGCATTAATCGACGTAACCGCGTGTAAAGGGCAGTTAGACGAAAAGCACGATTTCTCTACCTGATTTCGCGATGGATTGTATGTCGCCTCAAATGAGGGTTGTACTTCTTTTTTTCGACACGTTCCGTCTGGATTCTTTTATTCCGCGTGGACAAATACCGTGAGACCGGCTTCCCTTCTTTTCGCGCCTCCGTGCATTCTAGGGTTATGTGTTCTCTGGGCATAGTCTAAAACTATTTTGGAAACGGGCATGATACTTCGACCATGCCTGGATTCAACCTCAAAATTGAGGGAGGTTATCTCAACTAATTCAATTTACTTGATGCATCCCCTAAATAGAAAACTACATCTTGTCCAGTCTCCCTTTCCTTTGAGAACGACGAACTAAATATGGTCACCCGAACCCCGATGACTGAGCGGCAACATGACCCCTTTACGAAACAGTGTGATCTGACCGCTACTCGCTGAGACAACCACCGCTATACAATCAGCTGCCATTGAGATAGCAGACGCTGCTGAGTGACGCGCTCCTAGTCCACTAGGCATATCCAGGTAGAAGTCTCCGTGTGTGTGAATCAAACTTCCAGCGGATTCGACAACGCCGTTACCACGAATCATAAAAGCTCCGTCAATCGACGAAAATTCCTTAATCGTCTCGTGCATGAAGGGATTGAGAACGTTTCGGTCCTCCTCCTTATGTCCAAAGAAAGGATTTAACACCAGTGGTGTTATCATCTTGTTCATCTTTTCTGAATAACCCAACACAAAAAGGCAACCAATTGGCCTACCCTCTCGTCCTTCAACAGCCAATTCCGATGCGATGGAAAGAATTCGCTCAATTACTTCAACCGCAACTCCTGAGGGGAGAAGATTCTTCTCTGCTGTCAATACGGTGGAAAATTCCTCGGAGACATCGATGACAGCCAAGGTGTCAAATTGATTACTTCTTGGAATTCCCCCCACGCAACAGATTCTGTCTTCATGAGATAATATGCCTCGGGTCAACCCTATCAGGATCGCACTTCGTAACTGCGACAGCCGTTGATTGGCAAAAGATCGAATCTCGATGGTAGCGTCAAACTTCATCCTGTGCTCTCGCGATTCAGAAACTTGGCTATCTCGCACCCTGACCGTTTTCATTTTAGCAAAAGGCCGACTCGCATCGATTCCACCTTCTACGGTGTCTTCAAACAAGAGTATACTAGTGCAATTGGCTTCTCGCGCAATTGTCTCTGCCTCTCTTAGAAAGAGTCGATTGAATCGACTCTGCTTTAGAATAGGCTTTACCAATTCCCCAGAAATTCTTTGCAAAAATCGTTCTCGAAATCCAGTCAAGGTTTTCTCCTCAAGCAGATAATCTACCATAGCCTGTTCCTGAAACAATTTAGCTACTTCCGCCAAGACACTCAGGTAATTCCTATCCTGTTCAGAGGCAAGAAGTAGGACAACAATTCTCGTTGCTTCATACTCTGGTTTGCCCTCGTAGTCTAGACCATCTGGACATCTTCCAATAGCGAAGATGTATGCACCGTTCATCTTGAAACGAATGTGCGGCATCACTACCCCATTGCCCAAATACGTCGTCATTGCCTTTTCCCGAACTAGAAGCTCACGTAATATCCGCTTCCGGCGGTAGTTGCCCCCAATTCGGGAGCCAATTACGGTCAGGAGTTCATCGATCGCTCCCCTAAAATCAGTGCTCTTTAGGTCGACGATCCGGGTCTTTGCTACATATCTATTAAGGCGCATTGCTAATTACTAGGGCTTGTCCCAAGTTTAAAACTTCCACCCAAACTTCCTCTTTATACAAGCTGAATCTTCTAAAATCGAATCCACCTAACTTGCATAGTATTCCCAGTCCCTAAACCAAGAGACTCGGCAAAATGAAGCAAAGGTAGATTATCCCCCAAATTCTGGAATCCGGTATTATTACGGTGGAGATTTATCCTCTCGAGCACCAACGCATCGAGGATGACCGGATTGACACTCATCCAAAGACGCCTCTCAGATCGGGTATAGAGTGAATTGAAAACTGGGCCACCAATAAATTGATAGCACTCCAATGGCATTATAGTCACAGCCAAGCTCGCAACGATTTCGGGAATTGCTGCGATCTCAGCCGCAGCAATCGGGGCATTGGAGGCACTGAAAAAGAAACGTTCACGATTGCTAATATTCCACAGAGTTGCATTCCCGATTGCTCCACTCACCCCCAAGGCAGGATGGTCCATAGCCACAGGCATGTTAACCCAGAAATCTACATCCGTTAGAAGAGGTTTAGGTAGATAGCTTTTCCTCTCCTCACGCCCAGGAATTTTCTCATAGGGGCCCAGCACATCAGGCGCATAAGGCATGCCGCCCTTCGGATATAGAGCACTCTCATAAAACCAGACTGGATCATACAATTCATTTCGATCCAGAACCTGAACCGGAACTCCTTCGAAGTGAATACCTTCCCCTTTGCTAAGAATTGGGATAAAACCAGATTTTCTCAAACTCGTCTCATTTAAATCCAAAAGGAAAATCTCTTCCCGCCTGTAGCCCCTTCTGTGTAGTGACTCGATTACGGCCCGTACCAATGGGACCGGAGTCGCTATTCCGCTCCCCGAATTTGTGTATATCTTAAGTCCTACTCTTCTCTTTACTCCTGGAGTTAGACTTCTATCCGTCCTCTCCTCAAAGCTTTTCAACAGCCTCTCCACCGCTACAATGTACTCTTCTTGAGTAAACTCCCGCATCGAATATTCCCACACATAATCCGTGTACATCTCCCGTTCGCTCCCAAATCCCCATATCTGACCGTCCGTGAGTAACGGTAAAAAGATGAGCAAACTTGAAAAAAGAGTGGTGGCCTTCATTTCAACTCTTGACAGGCAAAGAGTGCGGAAGGAAGTTATCGCTAGGAAATAAGAATTGGCCGGGAGCATATCTCCGAAACGCGTCTAAAGCATCTTCAAAATGAGAAATAAAAAAACGGCCCTCCTGTTTCTTCTGCTATCCTCTTTTCTGCTTCTCTCATGCAAGAGCCAAGAAACTATTATGGTGGAAAAAATAGCAGAAGCCAACGAAAATCTGTCGGAAGGAAAGCTAGATCAGGCCATAGGATTACTAGAGGCTCTCGATTCTCGCTACGAGAGGGAGGTAGAGATAAAGGAAGCATTAGCATTCGCATACGCGGAGAAAAAGGATTATGAAAGTTCTGCACAAATGTTTTCGGAAATCGTCGGGCTAGATGACAACAAGGCTCATTTTCTACTAAATGCCGCCAACATTTTGGAGAATGCCGGGAAACTGGAGGAAGCTGCCGGAAAATACGTAGAATTCCTTGAGCACAAACCCGAGTCCTCACAGGGCTGGAGAACACTAGGCCGAATTAACAAAGATTTGAACAAACCGAGGGAGGCGATAAAATACTACCTCGAAAGCTACCGCATAGTGCCCAACGGGAAAAGTGCCGTCCAGCTCGGAAATCTCTTCGCTAAATTGGCTAATATCCCTAACTCAGAAAGTTGGTACCAGACTGCTATCGAACTCAACGACGGGAATGAGCTCGATGCTCTCCTAGGTTTGCTGTCAATCGCCTTGGAGAAAAACAACCCAGAGTACGCTCATAAAATTGTTTTAAATTTGGATCAGGCTCACCCAGGAGAGCTCGATGTCTCCAATTTCGCTTCGGTTCGGTCTGATCTCGCGCGTTGGAAAGAACAACAAGATGCACTGAAAAGGGAACTTGAAGAACAGGAAAAATTGGCAAACGAGCTTAGAGAAAAGGCCGCAGCGGCACGCCGAGCCGAGAAAGAAGCAGCGGCACGTCGAGCCGAGAAAGAAGCAGCGGCACGTCGAGCCGAGAAAGAAGCAGCGGCACGCCGAGCCGAGAAACAGCTCATGGCAAAATCAGATGAAGAGCATGAATCAGAAGCCGAGAATCCCCTCACTTCCCTGGCAAATGCTCGGCATCTCAAGTCCGAAGGCCTTCTCGATGAAGCCGTTGCCCAGTATTGGGAAGTAATAAAACTCGATGATACATCCGGAAGTATCTGGAGTGAACTATCAAGTTCTTATCTCCAAGCGGGACAGGAATCCTGGGCAGAGGCAACGGCATTGGAAGCTATTCGACGTGACCCTCTCAACTCTCACTTCAATCTTCAATACCTTACCGCTGTACGACTGACCAAGGATCAATTCAGCTATCTCGAGGAACTGAAGAAGGCCAAGGAAAAACTTCGGAACAGCCCTGAAATAACACTCGCTCTTGCTAGAGCCTACAGGGAAATTTCAGGAGGCGCTGTTGAGGCCGCTGCTTTATATCAGGAATTTCTTATTCTTGCCCCAAACCACCCAGATCGGGAGATTGTGGAGGCAGAATTAACTAACCTTCCAGAGACTATCAACCTGTGAAAATAGTGCAACCTTTTGAATCGGTACTGATAGAGAATTACTACTTAAGACAGCGAAAAAGAGTTTAGCAATGTTGAGAAGTTTCAAATCCGACCGATTCTTGGAATGCCAATAATTGCGCGCAGTTGCATTGAGGATATCAAAAACAGGGTTGACCTATATGATTTGGTTAGCCCAGTTGTCGCCCTCAAACGTTCCGGACGGAATTATGTGGGCCTGAGTCCGTTCAGCAATGAAAAGACACCTTCATTTTACGTCTTACCTGAGAAAAACATCTTCAAATGTTTCTCAAGCGGCCATGCCGGCGACCTTTTTAGATTTGTGCAGCTACACGAGAAATTACCCTTCGTGGAGGCAGTAGAAGCAGTCGCTAATCGTTTCAGCCTTACTCTCGAATATGAAGATGGCTCTTCAGCACCTCGAGAAACTCGTTCACGGCGGAAAGAGATCCTTGAAATCCATGAATATGCAACCGATTTCTTTCACCGAAAATTTCTTTCCTCCAATTCTATTGGTAATGCGGTTCAATCCTACTGGGTAGCAAAACGGCAATTCCCTATTGAAATTGCCAAAGAGCACAAGATCGGGTTCTCCCCAATCGATGGAACTGAACTTAACCAACTTGTTTGTAAAAAGGGGTTCAGCCTAGAGGCCATCAAGCAATGCGGGCTTTTTTATTTCCGAGAGGACGAATCCGAACCGGCTCGTTTCCGCCCTCGCTTCCGCGGAAGGCTGATGATTCCCATTCGCGACTATCAAGGCCAAGTCATCGCATTTACTGCCCGCGAACTGGAAATGACGCCCAACGAGAGCTCCTCTCGCAGGGCGAAGTATATCAATTCTCCAGAAACTCTAGTCTTTAACAAAAGCCGAGTCCTATTCGGCCTTGATCACGCTCGTCACTACATTGATAACGTCGGAAATTTTCTCCTCGTAGAAGGTCAACTCGATGCTATTCGTGCTTGGCAATTTGGTTACCATACTGCGGTCGCACCCCAGGGAACATCTATCACGGAAGATCAACTCCTTATCCTAAAACGCTATACCAACTCCATCGACTGCCTTCTAGATGGTGATGAGGCAGGGCGCAAGGCGGGTTTGCGGGCAGTTCCAATGGCATTTAAGACAGGTCTTGAATTCAAGTTTCTCACCCTTCCCCAAGACTCCGACCCCGATTTATTGTTTCGGCAAGAAGGTGTTTCTGCTATTGAATCACTTAACCGTCGGAAAGAATCCGCTTTGGCCTTCGCTATTCGCACTCTCCTTCCAGATAAAACCCCTTCTCCTCCGGAGGTAGCCCGTACCCTCTCCGGCCTTTTTGAAATGATAAACAACTGTGAGCTAACAGTAGCCCAGGACGGATATCTGGCTGAGGCCGCTACCCTTCTTAAGATCGACTTTGATTCTGCTCGTCACGACTTCCACCGTTTTCAATTCCGAAAAGGGAGAAAAACTAGAAATTCAGTCTCCCCGCATTCTGGTGAAACGTTGGAAGAAAATAGCCCCGGAATGTTGACAACTGCTGATTATGAGCTACTTTTGGTGGTTTTTCATCACAAGGAACTTGCTGATTCGATTTCAGAAGTCATTGATCTTGAATGGATTGACGAATCTACTTTGCATGGGAAAATACTTATCCGGGTGTTAGCTGCGGCGTACGAGGGCACGTGGGACGGTCCGTTGAATTCTGACGACCTGCTGGAAAACGACGAAGAGAGAGACTGCATCTATACAATAATGGCGAGAGAATCCCCCTTTGATGACCCTGTTGCTAAGACTAATGATTGCATGCACTCACTATTCCAGAGGTACATAAATATGCAGAGTAAAGAAATAGAGGCTCAAATCTCTGCTCTGCCATCGCCTTCAAAAGACTATCCTAATCTTCAGCGCCGGCTTATAGAGCTCCGCCGTTCTCGGGATCAAGTCTCAAAATTCCATCTGCCCGCTTCTACTCAAATCGATTGATTTATTATGGCCCCAACAAAGACAAAACGAACTTCAAAAAGAGCTTCCGGGACTAAAAAGACCAAAGGTCAAAAAAAAGCTCTCTCCGCTAAAGAAAAGGCTAAGACTAAAAAGGCACCCATTCTTAGTGACGGGAGTCCGAAAACCGCCGTCATCAACGATAAGATTCGGGAATTGATCAAGTTGTCGAAGGAACAGGGATACCTTACTTTCAAGGACATTAATAAAGAGCTTCCCAAAAGTATCAATGCCCCTGATGAGATCGAGAATGTTATTTCAATTCTTGAAAATCTGGAAGTTGACATCATCGATTCGGAGGATGTTGAGCGCTATAAAAAGCGCCTCGAAGATAATACTGAGACACAGCTTACGAGTTCACAACTCGACATTCTCGACGATCCGGTACGAATGTACCTGAAGCAGATGGGGCAGGTGCCGCTCCTCACTCGAGAAGAAGAGGTTGCTATTTCAAAGCGAATTGAAAATGCGGAGCAGAGAGCCCAAAACGAGCTTTTTTCCGTCGGCTTAGCAACTCGCTTTCAGATCGATCTAGCGAAAAAGCTTCTCAATCGTGAAGAACGTTTTGATCGAATAGTTCTCGATAAAAAAATTGATAGCCGGGAGCATTATTTCAAAAACCTGTCAAAGTACATCGCGCAAACTGAGGAAATTGATGCACGGATGGAAAAGGCTTGGAGTGATTCTTTTCGTGCTAATACAGAGCCAAGTCGTAAAAGGGCGATTACCCGATTCCATAAGTACGAAGCGAAGCTCAGACCTGTATTGAAGAAATATTGCTTTAAACTAAAAATCCTGGAGGAATATCTTCACAGCCACGATAAAAGCATCCGTAAAGTCAGGTCCGAATTAGAACATCTCCGCTTAGCAGAATTAGCCCGAACCAGTCGACATCGGGCTATCGACACGAAAAAAATTAAAGCGCGCTTGAAAAAATTTCACGATAAGATGCGCATCGAGCCAGCCAAATTTCTTCAAATCGTACAGGATGTGCGAAAAGGAATGAGGCAGGCCCACAGGGCAAAAACGGAAATGGTGGAAGCCAATCTGCGTCTGGTCATCAGTATCGCAAAAAAGTACACTAACCGTGGTCTCTCCTTTCTTGATCTAATCCAAGAGGGCAATATGGGGCTAATGAAAGCAGTCGAGAAATTTGAGTATCGGAGAGGGTACAAGTTCTCCACCTACGCTACATGGTGGATTCGCCAGGCGATCACCCGGTCCATTGCTGATCAAGCCCGTACTATCCGAATTCCTGTTCACATGATTGAAACACTAAACAAGGTCATGCAGGTCCAAAAACAACTCCTTCAAGAATTGGGTCACGAGCCAACTGCCGATGAAGTGGCGGAAGAAATGCAACTACCGGCAGAAAGGGTACAAGCAGTTATGAAAATGGCTCAGCAGCCGATTTCTTTACAAAGTCCAGTCGGGGAAAGCGATGACACCAATTTTGGCGATTTCATAGAGGATAAAGGTGCTGAAAACCCATATGACATGACAGCCTACAGCCTTTTGAGAGAAAAAATAATGGACGTACTCGATAGCCTAACCGAGCGGGAACGAAGAGTCTTATCACTTCGCTTCGGCCTGGTTGATGGATACAGCCGCACTCTTGAGGAAGTAGGCCGGCAATTCAATGTCACTCGAGAAAGAATTCGCCAAATTGAAGCAAAGGCCTTGCGCAAAATGAGACATCCTACACGCATCCGACAACTCCATGGGTTCTTTGAACCGGATTCTGCCGGCCGTCAACTTGAGGCTTCGCCTAAACGAGCGTAACTTTCTCTATTTACACAACGTTTCTTTTAGATATGGTACCGCCCCAAATGGTAGAAAGTCTCACACCCTCACAACTGGTGGCTTTCCTCCCCAACATTGGGACTACCGAACTGATAATTATTTTCTTTGTAGTCCTTTTACTCTTTGGAGCAAAGAAGCTTCCTGAGCTAGCCCGGGGGATGGGAAAATCGATTAAGGAATTCAAGAAGGCAACCTCGGAGATTGAGGATGAAGTACGAACCGCCATTGAGTCATCCGATACCGATGCAACTCCCCCATCGTCCAATTCTTCTCACTCTAAAGACGATGCAACTGCGACAAATCCTAAAGAGGAAACCGAGGAGCAGAAGGCAAAAGAGTCCTAAAATTCTCTCCAGGTAAACCTTTTCAGAAAGTTGCCTATGATTCAGCTTTTTTTACGTGTCCGCGGAGAGGAACTTAACGCTCAACTCGGACGGAATCCTACAAACACGCTTTGAGTTGCTCCTCGACCCGTGTGACTGATTCCGCTGTAACGTCAACGCTGGGAACAGTAAATTTTCTCCCAAGTTTCCTCATTAAGTAGGTCTGAGGTTTGCCAGGTTCCGCCCGCCCTACCGGTTTCAGTATACGTTTGCGTTCCAGCATGATCGCAAATAGGTATTTAAGTATGGCCTTTTCCTCCAGCTCCCCGTCCTCATCGTCATAAAGAGAGAGGAAAAACTCCTCAACAGACGCAGTCTCTCCACTAGTGCCCTCAGAATTATCTTCTTCCTCATTCAGCCAACTCCCCCACCAACCCAAAACAACGCCGGGCGATTGGTATATCTCCTTCTCCTCGTCCAGAATATCGGCACGAACTAGATTCCCCTCTTCGGTCCGGACAAGGAAACTAATGATTCGCTCTCCTTTAAGAAACTCCCTTCCAGAATGTTCGGAGTGCTTTGATAAGGACTTTACCTGCCAGTCGGTCATTATAAAAAATTAGGTTAGACTCATCATAATAGCTGAGGACATAGGTTACGGCTAATCCCGCTTTCCAGGAAGAAGAATAACATCCGGAATGTTATAGATTTCCGTTCATCTTATTGCCTCAATATCAACTTTTCGTAAACACGTTTTTGCAGTTTACTTCCTATTTCCTTCAAATCCACTGATTATCAAAATTCTAATGACCCTCCATAATAAAAGAACCGGAATTGCTGCACTTATTGTAATTGATGTACAGGAAGCCTTTCTGAAGACCCTTCATAATCCATCAGCCTTCCTCCACCGATGTTGTTTTGCTTGTAGGGCCGCCTCCCTTTTAGAGGTCCCAATAGTAATAACCGAGCAGGTGCCTGAAAAATTGGGCTATTGTCACTCTGCTATCATCGACTCCGCTCCTGTCGCTAAAGTATTTCCAAAGGAAACCTTTTCAGCCATGAAACTAGTAGAGCTAATTCAACACCTCGAAGAATCGAATGTTGAGCACCTCATTATGGCCGGCTTAGAAACTCCCATCTGCGTATATCAATCGGCGATTGAAGCGCTACGTCTCAATTTTAATGTTACTCTTCTGACAGACTGTATTTCCGGACGAAGGCAGGAAGATGCTTCTACAGTGTTGAACTATCTTGGACGAGAATCAAATTGTCACCTTTTACCTTCTGAATCAGTCTTTTACAGCCTTTTAGAGGATGCAAACCACCCAAAATTCAAGGATTTTACAGATCTAGTGAAAGCCTTCCACAGTCCTCGACAAGAGGAGTCAAGCTAACAAGATGAAATCTCCCACCATTGCTGAGCTGCAGAGTAGCGATCGTAGTGAGAGCGTTACTTTTGAAGCGATTTTTCTATTCCGAAAATCAGCTGTTAAAAGAGCCAGAAACGGGAACGAGTTTCTGACCGTTGAACTCGGCGACTGCACAGGCAACTTTCAATTTGTCTGCTTCAACGACAACCCAACACGTAGTTTCTTTGGTAATACTGAACCTGGAACTCCAGTCAAAGTTTCAGGCCACACCGACTTTTACGAGGAGCGATTCTCGCCTCGAATCCATACCGCTCATTCGATATCTGAAGAAGAACTGTCGGACTCGAGTTTAATGGAGCGCTTGGTTGCTTCTTCTGTCGAAAATTCAATTGACCTCTGGAATGAGTTGATCGACTACACCAACCAGATTAGAGAGGACCGGCTGAGGAAAACAGTACATAAGGTTTTATCTGAAACAGAAATCGAACTGAAATTCATTCCTGCCGCAATTTCGATGCACCACGCATATCGAAGCGGTCTTCTCGAGCACACCGTTAACCTTTGCCGCGCTTGTATCGCGCTCCTCCCCCACTACCCCGACATAAATAAGGACTTGGCTTTAAGTGGAGTCATAGTCCACGACATTGGAAAAACAAAAGAATACACCCACCACAAACAGGGGCTTGCAACCACCCGCAGTCGGATCGGAATTCTCCAAGGACATGTCGTACTTGGCTACAGGATCGTACGAAAAGCCGCAATTCAGTGTGAGCTCTCTCCGGAATTAATCGAGCGTCTTGAACACATTGTTCTCAGCCATCAAGGAGAACTTGAATGGGGTGCAGCTTGCATGGCTTCGACCCCTGAGGCTGTCTTCGTCTCAATGCTCGATAATCTCGATGCCAAATTAGGAATGGTCCAACAGGCTATCCGAACCTCTCTGCCAAATCAAGAGTTCTCAGAGTACCTTCCCGGGCTCAAGTCAGCCCTCCTCCTTCATCTCAACCCAAAGTCTTAGAACAGCACTCGATTAATGGAAAAAACAATCAACCATCACAGCTCAAAATTCAGTACTTCATCCAGACAACCTTATTGGGCATTTCTCTCATTTGATTGCAAATCAGCTTCAATTTGAAACTCATCCGATTCAGGAAACTTCCCTAAAGGCTACAGGGAACTGATTTTCAATACTCCTCTCTTAATGAAATGGAATTCTATCCTAATCATTTTTATTGGCCTTTTTAGTTTTTGAAGTGACTCCCTTGCTGTCCTTTTTTGTCTCTTTTTTATCTTCTTTTGTCGTCTCTTTTCCTCCCGGCCTAGATTCTTTTTCTTCTGCCTTCTTTCCTTCTTGTGATGCCCTCTTGTAGTCGGTTTCGTAGAATCCGCTACCCTTGAAAATTATTCCCGCTCCCGCCCCGATCAGTCGTTTCACTCTTCGACTCTTGCAATCAGGACACTTCTTTAATGGATCTTCAGTGATTGACTGAAAAACCTCAAACCGCGATTGGCATGCGGCACATTCGTACTCATAGGTAGGCATTGTGATACTAATCTCGCCAGGAAAAATTTAATAAGGAATTTCTCTCATCTGAAGGGTTTTGACAACTCAATCTAATTACGCCCAAATCCAATTCTGTCGCAATATCCGGTTTCACAAAGGTGAGTCGAATAGGATATAAAGTTGTTTAAGCCAAGTTAAAAAGAAGATCCTTTAAGAGCAATGGAGATTGAAGAAAAGCTGAGTCAGCTCAAGGCACGTATTGAAACTGGTCTGTCTCAATACGTACCGGACGGAAACACTCGCCCAAAGGTTCTCCACGAAGCAATGAATTACAGCCTCAGAATAGGAGGGAAACGGCTGCGACCCACGCTCCTCATACTTGCGAGTGAACTCTATCCAGCTAGGGCCGATCCAATCCCTGCAGCTTCCGCGATTGAGTGCCTTCATACTTATTCTCTTATCCACGACGATCTACCCAGCATCGACAACAGTGTTTTGCGTAGAGGACAGCCCTCCTGTCATATTCAGTTCGACGAGGCCACCGCAGTTCTCGCTGGCGATGCTCTTCTCACCCACTCCTTTGCTCTGCTGGCAGACGCCTATAAAGATCAACCCGATCTCGCAACGGCCTTGATCGGTGAGCTCGGCTCGGCGGCCGATAGTCGACGATTGATCGGAGGTCAAATGGAAGACATACTAGCAGAAGATTCTGACTGCAGTCCCGAGCAACTCGATTACATTCACATCAATAAAACAGCTTCTCTTATTCAAGCTACTTTAGTAATGGGAGTTCGACTGACCTGGGCAGAATCAAGTCAGCTAAATCTCGCCGCCGAATTGGGACGAAATCTTGGTCTTGCCTACCAGATTATCGATGACATTCTCGATGCGACGAGCGATACCAAGACACTCGGCAAGACAGCGGGCCAGGACTCAGACCGAAAGAAGAATACCTATATAAAGCTGCACGGACTATCCCGATCTCGAGCAAAAGCCGGAGAGCTTACTACTGCTGCCTTAGCTGTTTGCGACAAAATGGATGCAGACACAAATCTGCTCACGGCAGTTATAAATCGAATGGAGCATCGAATCAACTAACTCCGGCTAACCTGCCCAGTATTCCTTCTGAGACCGCACACCCGTTCTCGAAAATCCCCAAGTGAATGCTCTCATTTGGAGAATGGAGGTTGTCTTCAGGTAAGCACAGGCCAATCATAATAGAATCCAGCCCCACCACCTTCTTAAGATCTGCAATAATTGGTATACTACCACCCTCACGCAGATAAAGAGGCTTTCTTCCCGTCACCTCTTGAATTGACTGCTCCGCGGCCTGAAAGGCCTTGGCAAGTATCGGGGACTGATCCGTAGGAGTATTCCCCTTCCCAGGAGGAACCACCAAATAAGGCTCCCCACAATGCCCTTCAAGAATCTCGAGGCTCACCTTTGACGAGCATTTTTCCCTCAGGAACCCAATGAGTAAATCCTGGATTCGAACTGGATCCTGATTGGGAACCAAACGACAACTGATCTTAGCAAAGGCGCTACTTGGGATTACAGTCTTCGTTCCCTCACCAGAATAACCTCCTCCAATCCCATTGAACTCTATAGTTGGTCTGAATCGTATCGCCTCGAAAGGGTCAATCATCCTCTCGGTATGAAACGCCTTAGTCCCCAACAATTTTAGATAGTCGTCTTTATTATCTGCGATACTACACAATTCTTCTCGCTCCCAGTCACTCGCATCAAGGACATCATTATAAAACCCGGGAATATTTATTCGGCCGTCTGAATCGTGAAGCGAGGCACATATTTCCGTTACCGCTTGAATCGGATTCATTACAACACCGCCGTGAATTCCCGAATGAAGGTCAACCCGAGGTCCTTTTACTTTCAATTCCAAACTTAGGATACCGCGAAGTCCAGTTGTGATCACTAACTGTTCTGGACTGACACTTGCAGTATCAGAAAGTAGGACGAAGTCAGCCTGAAGACGATCTTTGTAATTTTGTAGGAAACCAGAAAAACTCGGGCTGCCAATCTCTTCCTCACCCTCTATAAGAAATGTGATCTTCAAAGGTAATTCCGCGTGTTTTTCCAGAAGTTTTCCCACCGCGCTGATATGCGCCAACAAAGGTCCTTTATTGTCCACAGCACCGCGCCCGTAAAGTCGATTACCTCTCACTTCAGGCTCGAATGGAGGAGAGGTCCAATTCTCAATGGGATCAGGAGGTTGGACATCGTAGTGCCCGTAGATAATCACATGAGGCCAGCTCGATGGACCCGTTCGTGATCCTAAGACTATCGGGTGAAGAGGGGTATTTACTGTCTCCACCGAAAGACCAAGGCCTTCCAGTAGTCGGACTACATATTGCCGTGACTGCTCCATCCCTTCCCCATAGGTCGGATCAGTCGATACACTCTTGCAACGGACGAACTCCTCGATTGCTTCGATTGGCTCAAACATCCGTGTATTCTACCGTCCCTTCCCTGTTCCGATGCAAACCGAAAATTTCGGAATTCCGGGATTATAATCTAGCGCAATACTGTTTATTCAGGCGATCCACAGTGAAAAAGTTCTATTGGATGATAATGCCTTCCATGTGATTTGTTTTATGAACACTACTCTGAGTGATTTCATACTCCTCGATTGCTTCCGGCATAGCTTCGCGGAGATTCCTAATCCTTGTTAAATACGAGGGATGAGTAGATAGGGGTTTGGATAAAGCTAAATTTGAATTCTCAGCCAAAATCCTTTCCCATAGAGCATATGCTGCTGTGGGATTATAACCAGCTCGAGCCGCGTAGATTAACCCAATTTCATCAGCCTCTTTCTCCATTTTCCTATTAAAGCCCAATCCTCCCATAGAGCACCCAAGCCCGTATGTATCGAGTATTGCCCCCTGAACGAGGGAAGATTGACCCGATGTAATAATGGCCAACCCGACCCTCCCCGCCTGGCTCAATTTTTGTTTTGAAAGACGTTCATTAACGTGTTTTGCCGTCATATGGGCGATTTCATGACCGATAACAATCGCCAGTTCACCATCAGTTTTCACAGCCTTGAAAAGGCCCGTGAACACACCAATCTTGCCACCCGGCATTGCAAATGCATTAAAAATGCTGGGGTTTTCGAAAACCAAAAACTCCCATTCGGTAAGATAAATGTCGGTTGATGCCGCAGCGATAACTTTCTCTCCAACTTCACGTACCATTTTGATATAGCCCAGATTCTTCGATAACGGATACTGAGACTTCATTAAATCAAATTGTCGTATGCTCTCCTTAATGACATATTCATCAGATACCATATTAATAGCAGTTCTCCCAGTAACCGGTACGGTGTTACACCCGGGAATCCCCAACAAAAGAAGGCCAAAGGCAATTCCAGAAAAAAGGATCGGTTGCTTCCTCATTCCTTAAATATAGATTCCTGCACAATTAATGGGGCAGGGTTTGATAAACGGTCTCTAATTTATTTCCTGTAATTGATAAAAGAGCCGAGCGGCTAGTGCCGAAAATGACGGCAACCTGTAAAAACCATTGTCATTCCCTCACTGTTTGCTGCATCGATCACTTCCTCATCCCGAATCGAGCCCCCGGGTTGGATCACCGCTGCAGCACCTGCATTCGCGCCAGTCATCAGCCCATCCCGGAAGGGAATCAATCCATCTGACGCCATTGCAGAACCTTTCAGTGATAGACCGGCGGCCTCAGCTTTAGTCACTGCAAATCTCGCACTGTCCACTCTCGACATCTGTCCCGCCCCTATGCCTAGAGTCCGTTCGGCCGATGCAAAAACAATGGCATTCGATTTTACGTGTTTTGCAACTTTCCAGGCAAAGAGGAGAGCCTTCCAATCTACTTCATTAGGTTCCTTCTGCGTCACAACTTTAAAAGTACTAGGGTCATCTTTCATTTGATCTCTATCCTGGACTAGAATCCCGCCCTCAACAGTTCGGATTTCCCTACCGCCTTGGACTATCGTTTCCTTTTCCCTAACGAGCAGCCTAAGGTTCTTTTTTTTGCTAAAAAGCTGCTGTGCCTCATATGAAAACCCTGGAGCAATAATGATTTCCAGCCATACTCGGCTCATAAGTTTGGCAGCTTCTCCATCCACCTCTCTATTAACTGCTACAACGCCACCGAAAGGCGCATCCATATCAGTAGCAAAAGCCTCTTCCCATGCTCTCCCTAAATCTTCTGCACTAGCAACTCCACAGGGATTGTTGTGCTTGAGGATAACAGTCGTGGGTATATTAAACTCGTCGACTAGATTAATTGCAGCAGAAGCATCGAGGATATTGTTGTAACTCAAATCCTTTCCTTGAATTTGATCACAGCCTCCGAGAAATCCTCCGTATAATGAAGCATTTTGATGAGGATTCTCTCCGTAACGTAATTGTTTCTCCTTTGAGTAACTCAGACTTAAAATTTCTGGCAGGTCATCTCTATCAGAACTTAAAACCGCGGGACGACCCCTATTAAAATACCCCGATATGGAACAATCGTATCGTGCAGTATGGTCGAACGCTTTGGCAGCAAGAGTTCTGCGGAGATCTTTGATGTTATTTTGGTCTTCAAGCCCGGAAGTAACCAATGAATAGTCACTAGGATCACATACAACCGTTACATGCTCCCAATTTTTCGCCGCTGCCCGCAAAAGGGTTACGCCACCGATGTCAATCTCCTCTATGATCTCGTTTTCCGTCACACTCGGCTTTCCCAGAGTCTCTTGAAAAGGATACAGGTTGACCACCACCAGATCGATGAGAGAAATATCATATTGTCGAGCTTCTTCCAAGTCGGTCGCCACACCGCGCCGACATAAAATACCTCCGTGGACTTTCGGGTGAAGAGTCTTAATCCGTCCTCCCATAAGTTCGGGAAATCCGGTATATTCGCTCACATCGATAACTTCCCCGATCTCCCCTCGTAGGAGTTCTGCCGTTCCTCCAGTCGAAATTATCGAGTATCCATACTTCTTTCGAAGCTCTCGAGCAAAGTCGACGATGTTTGCTTTGTTGCTTGTCGAAATTAGGGCAAATCTCTCCATATCGTGGCATTAAGACACGAGGATACCATCGTTCAATGACAATCGTTCCTTTTCGGTGCAATGTTAGTTAGACCAAGCTATCGAGGAGTTTCCCTTAAAGCAATACCACCCTGTCTATTTCTCACTTTAATGGCACACAATTTTTCGGTTTACTCCTCCCAAAAATAACCGGTCTGTTCTGAAGTTCGCGGTAGCTCATTGCATTCTAGAAGTTCGAAAATTCTGTACCCATACTCACAAAGTCCGCTGGGCTTACTCTACCACAGACTCCTAGACTAACGCCAGGCTGAAATCGATCGTCAATGCTAGCCTACCATCATCACGTTTGGCAGACCCTTTGAGGAAGTGGAATTTCCCTAGTCGCGACTCTAGATAGATTGCTTCAATTTCGAGTTCCTCTCCGGGACGCACAATGTTCTTGAATTTTGCCTCCGTTATTTTTGAGAGGACGGGAGTAGACCCCTCAATACTGACTCCGCCTTCACGAAAGCGTTTAACCAGGAGAATCGCTCCAGTTTGAAAGACTGCCTCGCAAAGGAGAACCCCAGGCATAATAGGATTTTCCGGATAGTGTCCTTTGAACTGCGGTTCATCTTCGCGAATCAGCCTTTTCGTAACTGCTTTTTTAGCGGTTACCTCGATCAAGCCATCTACGAAGAGGAACGGCGGCCGATGCGGTATTAACTCTAGAATCTCGTCCAAAGTAAATGGAGTTTAAGCCTTGATGACTTCAATAACAAGCCGTTTGAAACGAAGGTGCCTCTCCTTCGCAATCGATCTGATTATGCAATAGAATCCCAACTCAAACCTAGGTCCTATTCCCGAATTTACAATCATGTTTAAATCTATATCTCTATCCCGACCGCTCCGAGAATCCTTACGCTCGAGGATGCGCCCCCTGGTGCACTTGTTTTAGCCTGGCAATGCCTATATGAGTATAGATTTGAGTAGTGGAGAGACTAGCGTGCCCCAGGAGATCCTGAACGATTCTCAGGTCTGCGCCGTTATTGATGAGATGGGTTGCATAGGAGTGGCGGATTTTGTGGGGAGACATATCCATTGGCAGTCCAGCGATAGCCAAATAGCATTTCACCAGCTTCTGTACCTGTCTTACAGTCATCCGTTTCCCACTGTCGCTAACTAATACTGGACTATTATACGAGCTTTGGAGAGCAAATTCTGCCCTGAATTTCGTCAGGCATGCATGTGCCACCTTTCCAAGGGGACAAAGTCTTTCTTTGTTTCCCTTACCCCAGATCCGAGCTACCCCAGAATCGTTGTCGATCATTCCGTAGTTTAACGACACCAATTCGCTCACTCTCAACCCACCCCCGTAGAGTAATTCCAAAACTAATCTATCCCTCCAGGCTTGGAAGGGGGAATTTCGTTCGTTATCCAACAAACGCATTGGACTTTCTAATAGTTCCCTGATTTGAAACTCCGTGAGAAACTTCGGAAGGCTTTTCCGCAATTTAGGTAAAACCAGCCCTTGAAAAGGATTGGCCATAACGGCCTTTCTCTTGAGGAGATATCTGTAGAAGGTACGGAGGGCTGAGATATGATTGTGGAGAGTACGACGGGACAATGTTCGCTGGCTCTCGATAACAAAATCGCGAACTATTTTACTGTTGATAACATTAATGCGGCCGTCCCATTGGTTACTACGCGCCCAACTAAAGAACCGTGCGATCGCCTGACTGTAGTTTCTAAGGGTGTATGGAGAAAGACGCCGCTCTAAAGCTAGATAGTTGATGAATTCCTGGATACGTTGCTGTTCTTCTTTCATTACAAAACAACCACGTGAAATCCATTTCCCGTACAATGAAACGTAGTCAACGTTTGACGTAACCCTAGTCGATACCCAATACCTGCCGACCCTCCCGGGAGATCATATTTGGAGTCCACTTCGGGTCCCACACAATCTGCACATCAGCAGATGCAACTTCCGGCAGACTTTCGATTTTGGTACGCGCATCCTCCGCAATTACTGGACCCATTCCGCAACCTTGAGCTGTAAGGGTCATTTTAACTTCGACCCGACTCCTCCCATCCCCAAGTTCAGTCGCCTCAAGATCGTAGATTAAACCCAAGTCAACAATATTAACTGGAATCTCCGGATCGTAGCAGGTTCTTAGAGTATTCCAAATCTGATCCGTCGTCGACCCAACCGTTCCTTCTTCTGTAGGGATTGCATCATCCCCATTAAATTCCTTTACAAACCTTTCTCCCAGCGCATCGACATCTCTGCTACTGACTCTATATAATCCGTCCTCGTAGCGCACCGTCACACTGCCTCCGCGGGCTTGTGCAATGATCACCCGACTGCCCGCTAAAAGCTTAGCTGAGTCGCCCATCGGGACCAAAGTTACCTCGCAATCTCGGACTAGTTCAATCTCTTGCCCTTCCATGATACACCCTCCCAGTTAGCGGAATTCTACTGCTCCCTCTATCAATTACAACCTAATTAGGTGAAAACTCAATGGAAGCCTTTCCCGGTCGCAAATCTTCATCGTTTGCTTTAAGGGCAGAGTTGAAGCTGTGTGCAATAATTACTGCGGCATGGAGTTGTGGAAGGAAAAATAATTCCCTTTCGGTATCAGATATACAGATGGTTACAATTCCTTGTCTATTCCCCTCTCGACTTCTAGCCTAATTTACTGGACTCGATATTAATTATCTCACTTAATCCCGGTTCGGGATTTCTATATATAGGGGTCGTGGGGTTTCCCAAAAAAATTAATCCTCTAGTGGTGTCTCATCCATAGCTACACAAAAGAAGCGCGCTACATTGGAGAAAACTCCCTGAAATCGATAAGGAAAGAGAGTCAATGGAAGTAGGATTCTTTACGATGCCAATGCATCCTCCCGGTGTAGATTACACGGAATCTTTGGAGCATGATCTGGAACAAATTATAACCTTGGACAAACTTGGGTTCTGTGAAGCCTGGATTGGGGAACACTTCACTAGCGCCTGGGAGAACATACCGGCCCCGGATCTATTGATTGCCAGTGCAATCCATCAAACCGAAAGCATTGTCCTGGGTACAGGGGTAACATGCATGCCTAACCACAATCCATTTATGATCGCTAGCCGCATCGCTCAACTTGATCACATGTGCCGCGGTCGATTTCATTGGGGCGTAGGATCAGGTGGCTTCCCTGGCGATTTCGAAGTTTTTGGTTTTGATCCCAAGACGGGTGAGCAACGTGGGATGACTAACGACGCAATCGACCTTGTGCTAAAGCTGTGGGACAACCCTCGCCCCGGCCTTTATGATCATAAACACTGGCGCTTTACGGTACCCGAACGTGACAATGAAATCGGGTTGTGGTACCACATGAAACCCTACCAAAAGCCACATCCGCCAATCGGAGTGGCTGGAGTAACCGTCAAATCAAGTACATTAGTCACAGCCGGGGCACGAGGTTGGATCCCCATGAGCATCAATGTTGTTCCAACCAGGATCATCCAATCTCATTGGGAGGCCGTTTTGGAAGGAGCTGAAAAGGCTAATATCATTGCTGATCGCTCCAAGTGGCGTATCGCCCGTAATATCTTCGTTGCCGAAACGACAAAAGAAGCTAGGAAACAAGCTATAAACGGATCATTGGGTCGTGATTTCCGGGACTACTTCCTTCACCTTTTACCCAAGTGCAAAATGCTTGATTTGATGAAATCCGATCCCAACATGCCAGATTCCGATGTGACGCTAGAATACCTGGCTGACGAGATTTGGGTAGTTGGCAGTCCCGAGCATGTCGCAGAGAAATTACAACAGCTCTACGAAGATATAGGAGGTTTTGGAGTACTCCTAGCCCTGGGACACGAGTGGGATCCGAAAGAAGCATGGCTCAATTCCATGAGGTTGCTCAAAGAAGAAGTTTTACCTCGGCTCGGAAACTGATTTAAAGATTCGGAGTTGTAGGTTTTAAGGTGCCTACGCATACGCTTAACAGAAATATCTAGAGTTTTTGGCATTCCGATCGTTTGGAATACTCTCGGCTTGGGCCTAAGAGTATAGGGATATGAAGTGCAATGAGCTAACCGGATTCGTTCTGAGTTGTTCGCCGGAGGATTAAGCCCGGGAGAAGGAACCTCTCCGACACTAAAACTTGTATTTTAGACCCGTTTCGATCTTCCACGAGCTATATTCGTTGTCCTTGATCCGAGAAGGATCACCCTTGTAGCTCCTCTCAGGCCAGTTTACGAAATTAGATAATTTCAAGAAGGACCGTAACTGTTTCGTTAATTGAAAACTAAAGGCTAAATCAACCCTCAAGGCATCTTCCATGAACTCATCTCGTGCCAATTCAGAACCAATTTCTTCCAAATAAATGCTTTGGTAAACTAGAGAAAAGGTGGTGGTGAGTGAACCGAGATTATGTTTTGCGGTCAACGCTGCAAAATGGTTGGATCGTTCGGGCAAAGGGAGGACTTCGCCAGGACGACTGTCTGTATCCGCAGAAGTGTCCGAGAAAGTGTAGAACGCCGTCAATGTAATGTCGCCCAGCAATGGGCGAAGAGATTCCAACTGGCGCTCCCATCCTAGTTCAACGCCCCCTACCGATGCTTGGTTACCGTTTTCCTTACGGCGACGATTATACCCATCGAAAGGGCCGCCCTGTATGATTTCTTCGGAATCGTAGAAAAATGCATTAAGCTTTTTGTAGTAGCCAGCTATACTCAGGTTTCCAACGGTCTCGTTTTCCAGATATACCGCAAGGACCAAATTATCGAATTTAGTTGGTTGGAGGTTAGGGTTCCCCTCACTGACAAACTGAAAATTCGTTGTGATCCTTCGGAACGGAACGAGATCAAAATAATCTGGACGAGCTAGCGTTTGAAACCAGGCCGCCCGGATTTTTGTGCTCTGACTGAGCATGTATTCCAATTCAACTGAACCCAACAATTTGGAATACTCGCTCCCTCCACTAACAGTATCGGTCGACAAGTAATTCCCCTCATCGTCTGTTTTAAGGATATTGCCGGTAGTTCCCAAGTTAGTGTTCTCAAAACGGACTCCCCCTTTAAACGACCAGCGCTCGATCTCGAAGGCCTGGAGAAAGTAAGTACCAAAAACCTCCTCCGAGGCCTGATAATTATTGGTATCTGACTCAATTCGGGTTCTGCCAGAGTTGAGGGAGAAACGCCCATCCTCCGTCCCAATTAAATTACGAAAGGCCGGGCTGTTGATACTAGGACCTCCCAAATAGGTATCTCGAATGACTAATCTTTGATCCTTTCCGGCTACTGCGTCTAATAAGAGTTGGCCATTGAATTCATCAAATACGGTATTCTCATAGGTATTTTCTCGTTCCTTCGAACGATATAACATCCCCATCCGGAGACTGCCTGCTAAGGAACCCAGATTCATCCGCCTCTCATAATTAAACTGGAGGGCTTTATCGTCGTCCTTCGTGCCAGAGTTTCTCTTACTATATTCTTTAAAGTGAAACAAGCTAGGGTCATTAAGATCTCGTCCGTTTAGAACCGATACAGCAGGGAAAGCTGGATTTGGGAGTGAGTATTCGTAGTCAATTCCTTCTGATCGAAAAATCGGATTTATATTTCCCAGACTCTCTCTCTCCCACCGGGACAAATAGAAACTGTAATCGAAACGAGAATGTTCTCCCCAAACGTCACCTCCAACTATAACTCGGAAAATTTTTCGTTTACCACCGACATCATAGAGTATCACTTCTGAAGAGGCATCACGCACAAGTACAGAATTATAACCACCTGGTTTCGAACCATCCGGCACTAATGAGGCTATCTCCCCTTCCGCAAACCAGTACCTTTTGAGCATATAGTTTACATTGTCGGTCCGATCCTGGATGGTAGACTTGAAGTAGACCTCGTGCTGCTTACTCAGTCGGTGATCGACTGTTATAACCGCCTGGTTTCGAGTCGTCTCTGCAGAATTAATACTCAAGCGCATTCGATCGATAAAGAAGAACTCTTGGCCTTTAAATTCACGCTTGCGCCAGCGTAACCCCAACTTCTCGAATACCTGATTAGAACCAGTCCTGTCTCCTTTCACCGTAATAGCCCACCGGTTTTCTTTACCTAGAATCTGGCTATTCGTTCCCTTAAATTGAAGGAATCCGGAACCAAATAAATCACTATATTTGTAGGAAATCTCGCCACTACCGGAGCGTTTCGGGCCACTAAATGGTCTTCCAAACGGAAATCGTGCCCGTTCGTTAACGCCTTCGGAGTCGATATCGGACAGCATAACATTCCCTATATCTCCAATCGATTGATACTCCGTTGCCAGGGGATTTCGTTTATCCAAAACTCGTTGGCGTTGACGCGGGTTCTCATCCACACTTCCGTCTGTGTTGTCCACCGTCCTGTGTTGCTTTTTATTTTCAGGAGGCTGCAAAAACTGCGGTTCCTTACTTGTGGAATCCTGCCCCCAAACCCCCAAAACAGCTACCGACAGGGATACTGTAAAGATTACTATTGAGGAAGGTAGCAATGGAGTCATTTTCTAAAGGTCAAGCCCCGGATACCTGTTAATCGAAATCGAGAGGCTCTCCCAGGTTTAGTCTAACTAGCCTAAGTAACAACAGATGCCAATTCTAAACCTAATTTTTTCATAGAAAACTGAAACACTCAAAACAGGATCGCACTCCGATATCGAGTTGTACACGTCACACGAATTACACCAATCAATAGGAGCATCTATCAAAACGGAGAAAGAAAGCGCGGAGATTGCAAACACCAAAAGGCAAACCTTGACTTTGGGTCCAAGGATAATTTGACCTTAAGGCCATGAAATCAGGCGGAATCGAAATACCAGAGATAATACGTCCCGAGAAAGGATTGATTGGTCGTCTAGAAGGAATCGGTAGTGCTACTGCTAGCGGAGAACTAGCCAAACTTGGAATTCGAAACTCCCACATGATCGGCCCACTGCCGAGACTGGAAGGCGCAAGCATCGTCGGGCCCGCTGTCACTCTTCATTTCCTACCTAAGCGCGAGGATCTACACAAACATGGGGAATACACTAACCCAGAAGAACAACTTCATCGCCACGCCCTCTACCAAACACAACCCGGAGACATTGTCGTCGTTGATGCTCGCGGAGATATGAGTAGCGGTATTTTCGGTGATATGATGTTGACCTTCTTTAAGGGTAGAGGAGGCGCTGGAGTTATAGTAGATGGCTGTATTCGGGACTATCCTAAGGTCAAGGAATTAGAACTTCCCCTTTGGACGCGTGGCTTTACTCCAAACTTTCATGTCCAAACTAACATTTGGCCAGTCGCTGTGAACTGCCCAATCGCATGTGGCGGCTGCCTAGTCGTGCCTGGCGATATTATCATCGCCGATGATGACGGAGCAGTTGTTGTGCCCATTGGATTAGCTGAAAAAGTAGCGGAATTGGCGGGAGAACATGCCGAATGGGAAGTTTTTAGCCGAGAACGTCTTCTCTCTGGCGGCGACCTGCGTAAATATTATCCCCTCAAGGAAGAGGCACGGGCCGAATATGAAGAGTGGAAAAAGAAACATGGATGTAGTAAACCATGATATTTATGGAATTGATTTTGTTACTAGGTCAAAGCTCGAAAAAAAGAGCCAATAGTTCTGAATCTGGGACGTCTTATTGGCCGATAATGCAACAAGACTCCCCCTGATCTCCTTCATCAAGCAAACCTGCCGTACACCATTTATTTCAGATCTTTAGTTCAGCTCCCAAACTAGATTAAATCCTCATGGCCAGCCACAGAATTTTTCCTACCTACGAATCCATCGGAGTAAGACCGCTAATCAACTGCAAAGGCACAATAACCATGGTGGGGGGGTCCATAATGTTACCCACAGTGATCGATGCTATGAACGATGCGGCAAAATGTTACGTCAATCTCGAGGAATTGATGGAGGCGGTGGGTGCCCGTATAGCCGAGCTGATGCAATGTGAGTGGGGCCTCGTAACGACGGGATGCGCAGCAGCTTTATGCCAGATTACCGCCGCTTGTGTAGCCGGGACTGACCCGGAGAAGATAGCCCTTCTACCGGATACAACTGGTATGAAAAACGAAGTCCTGGTGCAACCAACTCACCACCATGGTTATGAACACGCCGTGAGGATGGTTGGGGTGCGGATGATTGAAGTCAGAGACTTGGAAGAGCTTAAGTCGGCTATTAACGACCGTACAGCCATGCTGCTACTATTTGGTGATGCGTCAGATCGAGGGACAATCTCAGTCCGTGATACTGCGCAGGTCGGACGGGACCACGGAGTTCCAACCTTTGTTGATGCTGCTGCTGAACGTCCCGATGTACCCAATTGGTATTTGTCTGAGGGCGCCGATGCGGTAGCGTATAGTGGCGGGAAATGTCTTCGAGGCCCTCAGTCATCTGGTTTCGTTCTCGGCCGCAAAAATCTCCTCCAAGCTGCTTTTATGAATGGTTCGCCACACCAGTCTATCGGACGTCCTATGAAAGCGAGCAAGGAGGAAACAATGGGTCTTCTGGCAGCTATTGAGCAGTGGTTCATTCGAGATCACAATATGGAATGGAAGCTATGGGAAAGCTGGCTTGGAATAATTGCACAATCCGCGACAATATTTGATTTCGTGACTGCATCAATCAGGCCACCTGGTCGTTCTAACGTTGCCCCAGTTCTTTCTATTGAATGGAGCCACGAAATATTGGGAATCTCTGGAGAGGAAGTCTCTCACAGACTCTCACGAGGAGAGCCACGAATTGAAGTTAATAGCCATGAAAAGGGAATCTCGATCATGCCCTACATGATGGAGGACGGAGAAGCCGAAATCGTAGCACAACGACTGGCCCAGATTCTCAAAGAGGCTGAACGAACTGAAACTTGAGTGTTGATGAGAGAATCAGACCTTAACCTAGAACAAGCTTTTTACTTTTCATGTTAGGCAATCGAGACGTACACCTGGCCCTTCTTAGTCTGTGGAGGAATTACTGCTCTGACTTCTCCAGCAAATGGTCGGGGAAACGCCACATACAGGCTAAGCCAATGGAAGATTGCCGAACCATCACGCGAAAGGGGCTCCTGATTTATGCAATTTTTGCCAGAGCAGATTTAGAATCTACTCAGAACAATTTAGGATTTAATTTATTTAGGCATGAAATTGGAAAACAAGGCTGATCTTCTACTTAAAGGCGCTCGGGTCATTGATCCAGCAAACAAACGGAACAGCATCCTCGATCTGACCATAAAGGACGGAAAGATCTCTAGGATCGACAACGAGATCTCATCCGATCAGGCCGACACTAGCATTGATCTTTCGGGTCTGTTAGTTACTCCCGGACTCATTGATATGCATCTGCATGCCTATGCCACAAGACATCATCGCTCCGGAAACTTTATGGACAGCCTTAATCCCGATGCCCATTTTCCCGCTTCTGGAGTCACAACCTGTGTTGACACAGGAACTGCCGGTGCGGATGAAATCGGACATTTCCGCGAAACCGTGATGGATCAATCAAAAACACGAGTCTTGGCCTACGTGAATATTGCAAAACCCGGCATGGGGACACCTGAACAGACCATCTCAAACTTCGATGCAGAAGCAGCTGCTGAGGCGGCAGAGACGCATGCCAAAGTCGTGGTCGGGATTAAAACCGCCCACTATTGGACTAATCTGCCCTTCGATAAGGACCATCCTCCATGGGAATCGGTCGAAAAAGCCGTTGAAGCAGGAAATCTCTGTAATATGCCTGCTATGATCGATTTCCACCCTCGCCCGCCGGATCGTCCCTATTCGGAACTACTTCTTAAAAAACTACGCCCGGGTGATATCCACACCCACGTCTTCGCACGGCATATTCCAACCATCAACGAAAATGGTAAAGTCGAGCGCTACATGTTTCAGGCCCGAGATAGGGGTATCTGGTTCGATCTAGGGCACGGGGCTGCGAGCTTTTGGTTCCGCAACGGCATTCGAGCCATCGATGAAGGGTTCGGACCCGATTCCATCAGCACAGACCTGCACATGTCTAATATCCTGGGTCCTGTCTTCACTATGGCGGACACAATGTCCAAATGTTTAATTATGGGAATGTCTCTCGAAGAAGTAATCTTCAGATCTACCGTAACGCCGGCACAAGCTATTCAACGGCCCAAGCTCGGTACTCTCAGTGTTGGGGCCGAAGCTGACATTGCCGTCTTCGATCTTCAGAAAGGCGAATTTTCTTATCCTGACTGCGGCCGTAAACGGTTGGACGGCAAAGAGCGTCTAGAATGCAAATTGACAATTCGCAACGGCGAGGTCATCTACGATCGTGACGCTATGACTGCAGCACCGTGGAAATAAGCCTATGTTCCTTCCATAGTCGAGGTGCAGTTTTATACTTTTAAGGTGTTCTTCCACTCGGCTAACCATCATCTAACCAATTCCGATACAATTGAAAAATTATATAGGACGCCCCAAGGAAGATCTAGATACACCGGTTGTTCTGGTGGACCTGGAAATCATGGAGAAGAATATCGAGAAAATGGTTGGTATTATCGTCAAGAGCGCCGGCGTCCGCTGGCGGCCCCACACGAAAGCGATGAAGACGCCAGAGCTTGCTCAAAAGTTGCTGGACGCTGGAGCTTCGGGTATCACCTGTGCGAAACTTGGTGAAGCCGAGGTCATGGCAGATGCCGGTATTACCGACATCCTTGTCGCCAATCAAATCGTAGGTCCTTATAAGATTGCTCGGCTCGTTGAGTTGCGCCACCGGGCAGACGTCATGGTTCTTGTCGATAACAAAGAAAACATCGACGCATTGGATCGGGCAGCGCAAGAGAGTGGGATCATCCTCAAGGTACTAGTCGAAGTTAATGTTGGAATGGATAGGGCAGGGGTTGAGCCAGGCGAACCGGTCCTTGAGTTAGCAAAAAAAATCGAAGAGTCCAAAGGCCTCGAATTCTCAGGCATCCAGACCTGGGAATCTCACACACTAAAAATTACCCCTTTGGAAAAAAAAGAGCGTACTCTCGCTGAAGCAATAAAACGGTTTGTCGACTCTGCGGAACTTTGCCGAAAAAATGGAATTTCAGTCGATATCTTGAGTTGTGGAGGAACTGGAACCTACTGGATTAGCGCGGTACAACCTGGGATCACAGAGATCGAAGCTGGTGGAGGGATTTTTTGTGACATCCAATACCACAAAAATTTTGGTGTGGCGCACGATTACGCCCTGACTGTATACTCGACGGTCACCAGTCGGCCCACGCCTACTCGACTCATCTGCGACTCCGGAAGGAAAACCATGAGCACCGATGCCGGCACCCCTAAACCATTAGGTATGCCTGAAGTCACCTCGGTCAGCCTTTCAGCCGAACACGGAATTGTTCAATTCGCTGAACCAACCTCTAAACCGACAGTCGGCGATCGTATTGAATTCGTCGTCGGATACTCCGACACCACCACCTTTCTCCACGACTACATCTACGGTATCCGCAACGGTATCGTCGAAACTGCCTGGCCCCTATTGGGAAGAGGGAAATTGCAGTAAAAGCGTTAATCGGCGGCAAGTTCATGGGTCGAATATCCCCGTTAGTAAAATACGGTTCTTAACATTCGTAGACCAGCCCCCGGAAATTTTAGGCCACGATATCAGTAAAAGATTCGCTGGTAACTGGATCAAAAGGGACAATAGGTGCCACAAGATAAATAATGAAACCCCCAGCTATTTCGAATCTATCCCGGTTAACTGGTTAATCAATCTGCCAAATAAAAACACCATATCTATTAATCCCCCGATTGAGCGCACTAATGGCAGCATCTCAGGAATACTTTTATGTTCCTATAAGGAATAAATCAGCCCACAACTAAAAGCTGAAACAGCTTTTGGTCCATAGGATCCTATGGACCAAAAGAGTAGCCCAACTTAATCGAGAATTCAGGATTCTCTGCCATTCTCAAGTATCCCTCCATAATGTTTTCCACCGGTACAGGATCCGACACAATCCCAACTCCCGTAATACAGCCGGAAACAATAAACCGATGACTGGTTTCGAGAATCCGGATCTCACTCCATCGTGGATGATCACGGGATGGATCACTGCAGGCTCGCGAAAATATTATATTCGGTCGGTTTATGTGGGCCTCAGCGCCAAAATCTAGACCAGCTTCGTAAGGAGTCGGGGAAGCACCACAAACCACGGTTCCACCGAAAGCAACGCCACGGAGGGCATCCTGCAAAGCACTATGCTTTCCACTATATTCGATAACAACATCAGCTCCGCGCTTTGCACAGATTTTTTTTATCTCCTTCCCCGCATCGATTCGCGTTGGATCTAAAACATGGGTTGCACCCAGATTTTCCGCCACCTTGCGTCGATTTTCGAGTGGATCTACGGCAACAATCGGATGTGCACCTGCCAATCGAGCAATCTGTAAACCCATAAGGGATATCGCACCTAACCCGAAAAATGCTACTGCATCCCCAATACGGATATGCCCATCACGAATCGCTCCCAAAGAAAAATTAGCCGGATCAAGACAAACCCCCGACTGCCAAGGCACTTCTTTCGGTAGCAGCCAGACGCGGGTTTCGGGGACCGTATGCACCCGTTTTATTCCTCCATAGGCGAGAACTCGATCGTCTATGGAGAACTTTCTCACCTCTGCGCCGAGTTCGATTATTCGCCCTACTACCATGTTTCCAATCCTCATAGGTTCACTTACAGAATCCTTGTTGTGATCGAAAACACTAAGATTAGGATCCATTTTGCCCCGAAAGGCGGTGCCACCTTTGAACCTCGAAAGTTCCGTTCCATGCTTTGCTGCTCCGAATTGCGCTTCGATGCGCACATCTCTAGGAGCTAACTTTGGTATATCGTAATCACGCCACTCGATCGTGTGGGGTGCCGTACATACTGCTTCTCTAAGCATGAAATAGAGAGAATTATTTTTTCTGACTTATGCGAGATCCATCTGAGGTAATTATGAATCTTTGGGGAACTTAAAGTCTGATAACATCTTAACCAAAATTAACCCAACTGTCGATGGTGTGGGACAAACATTTAATTCTCCATTTATACTGCTTTAGATGTTCAGACTTATCAGGGGTCGGGATCGAAAGCCAAAAGATATTGCTGCAAACAGTCTTGGACTAGTCTTTTGTACCCTTGCTGAAATACTTGAGATTCCAGAGGTCAGTCTTTATCAATTTGCCCCTATAAAGCTCACGGAAAAATGCTATAGACGAGGGAAACTAGTCTAGTGAATACTTTAAAAACAGCCTGTGTCGCCTGGGACGCTGAAGAAATTCCCGAATGGGTGCCACCCCAAATTGAAGCGGCCGGGGTCAAATTCGAAGCTCTACAATGTCAGACTGCTAGTGAGGCTCTGTTGTTCGCACGTAACGCCGATATAATATGGGTTATGGGTGGCTCTAACTTGATCACGAGGGAGATTATACCACAACTGGATTCCTGTGGAGCCATAATTCGGAGCGGCAGTGGAACAGACAATATTCCTGTAGACCTTGCTACCGAATATGGCATCATCGTTGCAAACACACCAGATGCTACGACTGTCCCTGTAGCTGAACACACCATAGGACTACTCCTTTCGGTAGTGCGACGCATCCCCATCCACGATCGTCTTGTACGACAGGGTGAGTGGAATGACTCTAAATCAACACCCCGTTTTTTACTCCAGGGAAGTACAGTTGGATTGATAGGTTTCGGTAGAATCGCACGCTGTGTTGCGGATCGGCTCGCTCCCTTCGGGGTAAAACTAATTTTAGTCTATGATCCCTTTGTCGATGCTGAGGCGATAGTAAAAGGCAACGTCAAGAATGTCGATCTCCCGCAACTACTATCTGAATCAGACTTTATCTCCATTCATACTCCACTTCTCGAAGAGACACATCATCTGATCAGTGAAGTCGAGATTTCCCAAATGAAATCGACTTGTGTGGTTATCAACACCTCCAGAGGATCCGTTGTTGATAACAAAGCGCTCGCCAACGCTTTGAGAGAGGGAAGAGTTTGGGGTGCAGGCCTTGATGTGTTAGAAAGCGAACCGCCAGATGAAGACGATTTGCTACTGCAATTGGATAATGTCGTCCTGACATCACACATCGGCGCGCGGCACGAGGGCCACTTGGACGGATTCTGGCAGCTTTCCGTTGAGACGATCATTGACTTGTCTCGCGGGAAGTGGCCGGTGTCTTACGTGAATCCAGGAGTAAAACCTCGATGGAAATTAACGGAAAGATAGAAAAAGCCGGGGATCTTTGACTTGAGGACTCGAATTTGAGGATAACGCTTACACCCTCACAAAAAACTTAAAGAAACTTAGATCTGATTTCCTTTAGGATAGGAGTTCTTGGACATTATTTCAGTCCCCGAGGCATATATTTTGAAGACTGAAATGAGTGATTCAACGCAACAGCGTAGTCACCAGATTTATTGGCGGTTTACCCTCCGCGATACGAACTACATTCTCAGCTGCCGCCCCAAAGCGGCGACGTGGTGTCCCTGGTGTGTAAGCAGAGCTATGGGGTGTGGCAATTACGTTGTCCATCCTTAACAATGGACTATTCGGATCCAATGGTTCATGAGAAAAAACGTCCAACCCCGCACCTTTTATCTGCCCAGTCTTCAAGGCCTGGATAAGAGCCGCCTCATCAATCAGTCCTCCTCGCGCGATATTAATTAATACCGCTGTGGGTTTCATCAACTCTAGGGCCCGCTGATCTATCAAATGCCTAGTTTCGGAATTAAGATGAAGATGAAGAGAGAGATAATCTGATCTAGCTAACACGCTATCCAAATCAGATGGTTTACCAATAAAATCAAGGTGATATTTGTCTTGGTCCTCCTTAGAAACATCAGAGATTTCCGTGGCAATAATACGCATGCCAAGCGGCCAAACTCTTTCAGCAACAGCCCGTGCGCTTGCCCCAAATCCAATCAGCCCCACCGTTCGTCCCGCTAACTCTTCGCATAGAGTTGGTTTCCAATCTTGAGCACGATTAAGGTGGAGGTTCTTAGTGAAGCAAAGAATTACCATTAGAACATGCTCTGCCAATGGAACCGCGCTAAGCGGCCCCGGAGAATTGGCCAAAGCCAACTCTCGTTCAAGGAAGAAGGCAACGTCTACATGCTCGGTGCCATTGGTTGTGACTTGCCAAAGTTTTACCCCAGCGCCCACCGCAGTATTAATAAGATCACGGCTTCCAAACTGTCCCCCAGGATCAACTACTACTTCGATGCCTTTAAACTGCTCTACAATACTTTGCTCCGGATCGAAAATCTGAATGGGAAAGCGTCCGTCAATCGCTTTTTCAAAATACCCAAAATTACGACGATCCACCCCATCCTCGCCTCGTAAATATAGAATCTTCATTGCAAAAACGATTGCTCAGGAATTAGACGGCTCCTCGATAAA
Source organism: Candidatus Moanabacter tarae (assembly GCA_003226295.1). Lineage (NCBI taxonomy): Bacteria > Pseudomonadati > Verrucomicrobiota > Opitutia > Puniceicoccales > Candidatus Moanibacter > Candidatus Moanibacter tarae. Next base: position 1,735,892 of record CP029803.1, read on the forward strand.
AATGGTAACGCCAAGATCGGCGTATTTTTGTCGATTGTTCGGACTCGTTCTGTAGCAAACCGCAACGCTACAGTCAGCAAGCTGCTCGACCACGTGCCGCACACATTCATCGACAGATTTAAACGGATAGTGTGGATGCATATCGAGACTGAAATCTAAATCGTTGGGACCAAAGGAGAGACAATCTACTCCCTTCTTAGCCAATTGACTCGCATTAGTTACTGCATCCACTGACTCCAATTGCAGTATTAACACTCCAAACTCGCTCCACCAATGGGCGTACTCGATCCGATCAGTTGGAACATCAGAACCCTTACGAGGCTCCCCCCAACTTCGATTACCAATGGGCAAATAGTACATTCCTGCAATAGCTTCATCGACCGTTGACTTCAACTCCACCTGGGGAACCTCAATTCCGGAGGGACCCAGATCAAGATAATTGCCCGCGAGAAAGGCATTTCGCGTATGTTCAATCCTCAAAAGAATCGGAATACCAAGCTCATCGAGTGCTTCGCAGAAAGTGAATAACTCTTTTTCATCAAAAGGAGAATGCTGACCATCAACATGAATAAAATCGTAAGTTTGCTTATCGAGGATTCCTTTGACATGATCCGGTTCCGATGAAATTGGGACCTGCATTCCTACAATGGTATCCCCTTTGTGGATACGCTGTTTCAAATTTAATTGGTTCATGGTTTTGGGATATGCCTAGACTCAGAAGATTATCTTGAGGACCGTCAAAGCAAATGAACACCATGGAATCCTGTTTATCATCAACACGGTCGCAGAGTTGCGAGTTCTTGTTCCGAATATTCACGGAAATCTCACTCGACTAAATCGCCTTTCGGTATGAAAAAGCTTTAGAATTGTGACAAATACTCTCCTCGAGAACTCGGTGTTGTCTATCTGGAAAGCGTTTTGATCGATAAAAATCTCTACAAATACCAATAGGGAAAATCCCCATCACCAGCTCCCATAAATTAATCAGTAAAGGTGCAGATCCTCTAGCCAACAAAGTGCCGATAGAGCGGTTTAACCTCTTCAGGGAGAGATTCGTAGACTCTGCGATCAATGGGAGGATTTTCGTAATTTTTGGTTTCCCTTTCGACAACCATCATGTCGTGTTCCGGACGCCCCTTCATCGTAGGGTTCAAATTTAACCACCAAGGAGCATAGCGAACAAGAATTGCTACTCTTGGATGATCAGATTGATTTGGGGCCACTGCATGCCAAAGTCGGCTATCATAAAGGAGTACACTTCCCGCTTCTCCAGTTGCTTGGACTTCGGTTGGGTACGGACTGTCGGTCTCAAATCCAGGTAGAGGGTCCGCCGATTCAGCGGAGTCGGTTCGGTTCCGTTCGAGCACAGCTCGAACGGAAGGATTTTGGTTCATACGGTGACTTCCAGGTAGAAGAAAAGTTCCCCCGTTTTCCTCGGTAAAATCTGATAACATCCAGATCGTGGCAAGATGTAGGAGTGTGTCCGGATAAGGAGCTCTGATATGAGAAGAATTGGTTTGGTTATAGGGCCAATCAGCATGCCAGTAGCCGCGTTCGTTTCCGGGATAATTAATCACGCAACTCGTACTTGAAATCCGGCTCCAAGGTCCGAAAAATGCTTCCGCAACATCAAGGATTTGGCTATTAGCGAGATAAGGAGCAAACGCCTGTGTCTCATTGATTACCTGAAGCATGTTGCCCACGCCTTTCACTCCAATCCGATGACCCCGAGCCCGAATCGCATTCTGTTCTGCCGCGGATTCGGCATCATGGCGGGCTTGGGCACTAACAACACTATCACGTACTCCAGAGACCTCACTATTCGGTATGATCCCTTGCAAAATACTGAATCCGTTCAATCGGATCTCTAGGAGATTTTCTTCTAACGCCATTGATAGATATTATTAAGGATTACTGTTGTCTTATCGAAAAACAGAAAAGAATGCCACCTAGAGGTTTGCCAACGCACTCCGTCGGGGAATACACGAAAATGTTGTTTTCAGCCGTTACAGAAATTTAAACCGGTTATCTCCCCCAGTGCAGCTCTAATTCTCAAAGCACGATCCAAGCTCCATCCATAGGGTTCTACCAAGTTCGTTCCTTTAGATAGTCTTGAATAGCGTGTTTTGGCACCGGCAATTCATCTAGATGGTCTTCCAGCCAAGTCGAAAAGTCTTTCTCAATTTTCTCACTCCAGCGACCGTCAATTTCTCCTGGCAGGTAGACCCCTTCCTCCAGACGGCTCTTACCAAATATGTCTCTAAGATGCACGATCTCCGCCTGTTTAACCGTATTCTCAGCAAGGTGAGGAGGAATGAATACTACGGCATCTTCTTTGCCCAAGACAACGTCTCCGGGCATCGCAGTAACCCCACCAATTCGGGTGGGGCAGTTAAGGCCTGTCAACATGATGGTGGGAGCAGCAACCGATGGGTGCCAACCCCTTACGAAACAAGCAAAATCAGGCAGCTCTTTAATTCCCGCTATATCCCGAACCGAATTATTGTGGACCACTCCGTTGCCTGTCTTCGCCTTGATCGATGCAGCTAGATTGTCACCTATAACAGCACCATGATCAATTTTCCCGTAGACATCCGCTACGTAGATATCTCCCTGCACCAAGGCGTTTATAGGCCAATGAATATGATCTCCTTCGTGGCTACCCTCCTCACCCTGTTTATCTAGGGCCTGACGCACATCCGGCCGTCTCGGCATAAAAGTAGCCGTCAAGGCCCGACCGCAAAGAACCCCCTCTGGATGCGTGCAAGTAAACCCGTTTTCAAACTGATACTCGTATTCAGCTCCTTTGCAACTAGACCAAGCCTGGGTCAAAGTAACACCCTTCATTCGCTCAATGATATCATCTGGCACCTTAGGGCGTCCGTCTGGAAAGCGCTCCCCTTTCCAATCAGATGTGTATTCGATTAGATGTTCCTTCGTAAAGGTTCCAATCGGGCTCCGTTTGTAGATCTCAGCGTTTCCTTCGGTCGACATACTTCCAATCTCCTTGTTCCATCGCCAATTGCAAAATTGCGAAAATTAATTTAATCTGGATAAAGTTGGAGATCTTAGAGTCCAAGGTCGAGATGATATTGAAATTTCCAATCAAAACGATACAGAATTCATGCCCGGAACTTTGACGAAACCAACTATTCTTAATAGGTATGGCCCTATTATGCTCCCTTACCCAATTATACCGCTACCTGATCTGTGAAGAAAGTGAGGCTTCTCCTCAGACCACCGGCCAAAATGATCCTCTCCAACAATCTCGACGAAATTTTCTAAACCTTCCCTTCACACAAAAGTTGTAGTTATAGTCAGTATTCAAACCAAGAATGTAAAATCCGCGGTTGATTATCTAATAAGATTAAGAATACTCGTTGGTTCTAAAACCGCCTAGTTCTATGCAATCAAATCTGAAAACACCACAGCTTTCATTCGGAGGACAACCATTGGACATGGCCCCCGAATCAATGGGGCAATTACGCAGCTCCATCGATGCGATTGACGATCGGGATGAATTGCACCGCAGGGTAGCATTAGACGGCTACCTGTTTCTTCCAGGTTATCTCGACCGCAAAGAAGTCAAGATTGCTCGGCAGAGTTCTCTCCAGAAACTAAACGAAAAGGGAATCTTTCAGGAGGGATACGATCTTGACGAAGCCATTCTTAAGCCTGGCCAGGTTCTGCGTTCATCTCAGGAAGTACCCATCGGCAACGAGCCTCTTTTGAAGCTTCTCTACAGCGGCCGTATGATCGAGTTCTATAGTTTCTTTTTAGGCGGTCCTGTAATCCATTTTGACTACACATGGTTCCGTTCGAAGTCGTCTGCTGATTCAGCAGTCTCGAATCCCCACTGCGATATTGTCTATATGTCACGAGGCTCAACAAGAAACCGTTATACATCGTGGACCCCGCTTGGCGATATTCCCTTGGTAATGGGAGGCCTAATGATTCTGGAGGGTTCCCACCTCCAGGAAGAACTTAAGGCAACCTACGGACGGAGCGATGTTGATCTCTATTGCGAGAATATCGGTGAAGCGGCTGAGATTATGGCGCGGGCAAAAGCCGAAAATCGTGACCTTACTGAGGAAGAAAAGCAGGGAATCACTTGGACAACTATGGGAGCCTACTGTGAAAGTGCCGTCGAAGCCCGTAAAACAATCGGGGGCCGCTGGCTAACTTCCGAATATAAAATGGGTGACTTACTCATTTTTACAATGTTTACAATGCACGCTGGAAACGACAATCAAACCAATCGACTTCGTATCTCAACAGATACCCGCTATCAACCTGCCTCCGATTCAATTGATAAACGCTGGGTCGGAGATACTGTCGGGAATTGGGATATCCGCGATAAACAGGGAATGATTTGCTAGAATTTTTCTGATTTACCTCGCTCGAAAAGATTTTGGCTGAGAAACCTAAAAGCGGAAGTTTTACACAAAATGGGTAAAAAGTGACCGAATATATTGCAATTTTTATAATTCGCCCACCAGAATCTCAGAATGCGTATTTCTGATCTCCAAATCCACCTACCCGTCGGCCTTCTGCGCCTCAGAACTGATACGGACTTAGAGGGTTGGTGCTTAGGTGTAGATGAAGGGAGTGCAGAACGTATCCATAAACAGTACCGGGAAATCCTAATCGGCGCAGACCCCATGGAACGGGAGCGCCTTTGGAACAAACTAGTCAGCCTAGACCGTTTCGGTTACCTTCCCCATTCGGTACGAGGATACGTTGACGTTGCCCTCTGGGATCTAATCGCCAAAGCTTGCGGAGTGCCTGTCTACCAAATGATTGGCGGCTTCCGAGATCGTATTCCTGCGTATAAAATGGGGCCCAACTTCCCTTCCGTTGAAGAGTTCGTTCAAGCCGCTGTCACAGCTAAAGAAGAGGGATTTTTCGGTTATAAGGATCACTGCTACCACGGCCCAGATACAATGATGGAAGTAGCTCGTCAGGCTCGGAGTGCTGTGGGCCCTGACTTCCATCTCATGCACGACAGCGTGCAAACCTACACCTATACCCAGGCTCTTTCCGTCGGCCGGGTTCTGGAGGAAGAGGATTACTTCTGGTTCGAAGAACCATTACGGGATTATGATCTTATGGGACTTAAGAAGCTGGCTGATGCTCTCGATGTCCCCATCGCTGCGGCCGAGTACCTCCCGGGTTCTGCCTTTTCAACCTCCCAACTACTTGCAAGTCATGCAGTTGATATTGTGAGAGCTAGCGTCCCGTGGCGAGGTGGCATAACGGATATGCTCAAAATCGCAAGACTTGCTGAGAGTTTTGGAGTCAATTGCGAAATCACATCAATAGGGACTGGATTTGGTTTTGTCCACGCTCATGTTATTGGTGCAATTCGCAATTGTACCTACTTTGAGGCCACCGCGATTGGTTCCCTAGGAGGTGAGCCACTCATCAAAAATCCACTCCAGATCAATAACGGTCATCTTTCGGTACCCCAGGGGCTGGGCCTGGGGATGGACCTCGATTGGGCCGAAATCGAAAAACAAACCTCAAAAATCTTGTGAAGTTGAAAGACTGAAAAACTCCTTGCCATGCAGATAACAGACGTGCGCATCTATATACTGCCGGGGGAACCGAAGCAACGCTCGGTAGACCACCGTGGTGGGATCGATAAAGTTCCACAGGGGCGGTCCAATATGTTTACCCATGCCTCGGGATTCGGCCCATCAAGTGATTTGCCCGATGGCTGGCTCGAAGCGTGTCAGGATCCCACCGAATACCCTACCTTTGAAGCTACATTGCGACTGGAAACAGACGGCCCCTTAGATGCTTACGGTACCTTTAACACAGGGTTTCATAAAGAAGAATTGGTCCATCGGGCTCAGGAATTTAAAATCCACCTAGGGTCCCTATTGATGGGGGTAGATGCTTTTGATCGCGAATTTGTCTGGCAGAGATTGTGGTTTGCTCAACGTTTCTACTATACGGGTCGCGTATTTCTTGATATGGTTGACAGGATGCTGTGGGACCTGGCCAGCCGCCATGCTGCCCAGCCAATCTACCGCCTTCTCGGAGCCTGTCGCGAGAAAGTACCGGCTTATAAGAACCACGGTGGCACAACCATCGATGACATGATAGCGGCTGCGCTGAAAGTTAAAGAGGACGGATACGTCGGAACGAAGGATCATTCCTATCGCGGCGTCAAGGGCAATACTGATCTGGCAAGAGAGTTGCGCGCCGCTGTGGGAGATGATTTTCTCCTTATGCACGACCCTGTTTGGTCCTATACTTATGACGAGGCAGTAAAGATTGGTCGTGTTCTTGAAAAGTACAACTATCGGTGGATCGAAGAGCCCCTCCAAGATTACGATATGTGGGGAATGAAAAAACTCTGTGACACTCTTGACCTACCTGTACTCGGGTTGGAATGGATCGGCGCCATAGGTGGTCAACCTTATCAGACGTCTGCCTTCCTAGCTATGCAAGCGGTAGACATTGCTCGCCAGCGAGGAATCGGTATCACTGGTCAAGTTAAGCAAGCCCAATTGGGCGAAGCATTCGGAATCGATGTACATGGGGGAGATCCGCACGTGATCCTCTCAGTTCCGAACGACCCGATTTATGAAACAGTCGGAATAGGTCCGCGTCCATCCCCTGATGAAATCACCTGCCGCGGTATACCCTTTTACGAAAACGGGTACATGAGTATTGCCTGGAATGATCGAGTTCCTGAGGAACCGGATTGGGATGAGATGGAACGAAACTCTGTTGCCGTAGTTTGAGCAGGATCCTCAATGTGCCTCCCTCCTTCCGGTGTTTGTCGTGGTTTAGATGGGAAAAGCATCCTGCCGTGGTAGCACAGGCCCTTGGCAATTTAGCTGAACTCATCGAAATCCGGACAGAATGGCATCGCCTCCAAAGAAATCTCGAAAGAGTATCGGAGAAACTACGAAGGTGTCATTTGTAATAATCTGGGAGTAAGAGTCAGTCTGCTATCTCTAGCATCAATGGGGAACAAATCTCCCACGTAACCTGCAGATCTGCCTGCCAAAAACGTGATTTATCCAGTAACTATACGTAGATTGTGCCCGCACCAATATGAAACTAAATTTTAGAAAACATGACCCCTGACTTATCTTCTTCTTGCCACCTAAATGGCTCAATTGCCGTTGTTACTGGCGCCGCCCAAGGACTAGGACTAGGAATCGTCGAGAAATTGGCTCGAAGTGGTGCAACCGCGATCATTGCCGATCTGCAGGAGGCAACAGCAAGAGTAGAAGCAGAAAAGTTGCGAACACAGGGTCTTAGCGTGGACGCAGCCTATCTCGATGTCACGGATAGCACCGCAGTCAGGACTTTCTTCACGGACCTAGTAGCTCAACACGGGCACCTTGACATCCTAGTTAACAATGCAGGAGTCGGGCAGAAAGTAGATCCCATTGTCGAAACAACTGATCAGGAGTGGGACCGGGTAATCAGCGCCACCCTAACCAGTGCATTCTACTGTAGCCGTGCTGCAGGCGGGATAATGGAGGACCAGGAATCAGGATGTATCGTCAATATTTCATCCATAAATGGTCAAAATCCAGCAGCTTTGGTTGGAGCCTACAACGTAGCCAAAGCCGGGATCATTAGCCTGACTCAAACTCTGGCGATCGAGCTTGCGGCCTACAGTGTTCGGGTCAATGCGATCTGTCCTGGACCCGTTTACACAGATTTCAATAAATCGAATATGGCCCAACGATGTCAGACTCTCAATATAACAGAAGAGGAAATGATTGAACGCATCCGAAGCGCCATCCCGCTAGGCCGCTGGGGAGAACCAATCGATATCGCTCAAGCTGTCGCTTTTCTCTGCAGTGCCGCAGCCTCCTGGATCACCGGCGAAGTTCTCCGAGTAAGCGGCGGTTTGGCTGGGGTCTCAGCTACACCGCCTAAGCGGATCAAGACAAGATAACGGTTCTCTGGCGACTGGGGTCCTGAAAGAATTTTAGAAAACATGACCCCTGACTTATCTTCTTCTTGCCACCTAAATGGCTCAATTGCCGTTGTTACTGGCGCCGCCCAAGGACTAGGACTAGGAATCGTCGAGAAATTGGCTCGAAGTGGTGCAACCGCGATCATTGCCGATCTGCAGGAGGCAACAGCAAGAGTAGAAGCAGAAAAGTTGCGAACACAGGGTCTTAGCGTGGACGCAGCCTATCTCGATGTCACGGATAGCACCGCAGTCAGGACTTTCTTCACGGACCTAGTAGCTCAACACGGGCACCTTGACATCCTAGTTAACAATGCAGGAGTCGGGCAGAAAGTAGATCCCATTGTCGAAACAACTGATCAGGAGTGGGACCGGGTAATCAGCGCCACCCTAACCAGTGCATTCTACTGTAGCCGTGCTGCAGGCGGGATAATGGAGGACCAGGAATCAGGATGTATCGTCAATATTTCATCCATAAATGGTCAAAATCCAGCAGCTTTGGTTGGAGCCTACAACGTAGCCAAAGCCGGGATCATTAGCCTGACTCAAACTCTGGCGATCGAGCTTGCGGCCTACAGTGTTCGGGTCAATGCGATCTGTCCTGGACCCGTTTACACAGATTTCAATAAATCGAATATGGCCCAACGATGTCAGACTCTCAATATAACAGAAGAGGAAATGATTGAACGCATCCGAAGCGCCATCCCGCTAGGCCGCTGGGGAGAACCAATCGATATCGCTCAAGCTGTCGCTTTTCTCTGCAGTGCCGCAGCCTCCTGGATCACCGGCGAAGTTCTCCGAGTAAGCGGCGGTTTGGCTGGGTTCCCGGCTACACTGCCTGAGCAGATCAAGACAAGATAACGACTCTCTGGCGACTGGGGCCCTGAAAGAATCTAGTCGATTTCTTCCCAATCTCCCCTAAAGCCTCAATAACGGAGAGTTTCTCCCATGCCATCTCCAATGTTTTGGCTATTCGTCGTCTGCGAAACACCGCTCCATCTGAAAGTGACCTCTTCCGTTTTTTCCCACTATTCGGTATCCCCGCTTTACATAGACTCGAAGGGCTTTGAGATTTTCAGGATAGCAAGTTAAACAAATGCCAGGAACTTTTCTCGCACGCGCTTCTTCCTCTATCCTCAGCATCAACTTTTGGCCAATTCTTGCGTTCTGTAGTTCATCAATAACAGCGATACCCAGGACCGGATACTCATTCTGTCCCGAAGGCATGTACCAGACATGCCCCACCATTCGCCTCTGTCCATCACCCGACTCAAAGGCACCCAAATGGAAACAATCATCTCGGCCAAGCTGGCCCCCAATTAGTGCTACCGCATCCCCATCGAAATCATAGGGATGGTAAAAATATCGACTCTTCTCACCAAGACCTGCGAAGAATGCCGGAATCTTCGACAGATCTCTTGGTTCCAATGAACGAATGTCGATAAATGCTTGGGCTGAGGACTTCATCGTGACTCCTTAATCTTAGGATCTTCTCTAGAGAAGATCCTTAACCTGCCACCCTCGTCCTTTCCCCAGAACCGAACTGAGAGTTCCAAAACGCAAAGACTCAGATTTCCAGTATCGCAGCTATCGGCTGATATCTTGTTCACCTTAAATAAAAGACGATGCCACTATAACTGGGGTGTCAACTTCCATTAATCTAGTTCATCGAAATACCGTCATTCACAACTTAACCTGTAAAAACGCAGCATCGGTGATTGCATAGTTCTCATGTCTGGTGTTTTTTCTGAATGGAGGTAGAATAATCGTTACACGCAATTCGTAATTGCTTTCATTGTCCCTCTTTCTCGATGACTGACACTTGGCTCTTTTTTATTCGTTAGGGAACGATTGATTCTATTCATAAAAATCGAATGCCCAGTCACATCCACCCTAAATAGAATACAATATGAAAATCACCGCAATTAAGATGCTCACCCTCGAGCTACCTGAAGAAGGTAGTCCTGGCCATCTTCCTCAGCTCTCTGAGGTTCCCAACCTACGACGAATTCAATACCGGGGCGGCCGAGATCCCCATCGCAGACCAATTAAGACACCACCATCCAAACCGCAGGAGAGGTTTCTAGAAGTGGAGACCGATGAAGGTATTACCGGGCGGGTCACATCATCAACCCTGGATATGTCCCATGTAGGAATCATCCGATCGATGGCCTTGGGGGAAAATCCCTTACATCGCGAACGGTTCTATCAAATGTTTCAAAAAGGAACGCGGTGGGTGGCGGTACTGAATAGCACAAGACAACCGGGGTGGTTTGGCGATTTCGACAACTGCCTTTGGGATATTGCGGGTAAGGCGGCAGGACTTCCAGTACATACCCTCATAGGGAAGGTACGCGACTCTTTCCCATGCTATGTGACCGGAGGTGACATGGATGTAGAGGGGTATCTCGACAGTATCGAAAAAAGCAAACAGTTCGGAATTAACGCTTACAAATTTCATACCTACAAAGGCGGGAAGGCCGATATTCCAATATTTCATAAAGTTCGCGAGACCGTTGGACCGGATTACGAGCTCCTTAACGACCCTGTTTGCTCTTACGACCTACGCGAAGCAATTGAGGTCGGACACGTTATGGAAGAACTCGGTTTTATCTGGTTGGAAGAACCATTTCATGAGTATAAGCTTCATCACTACCAGGAATTATGTCGGGAACTAGATATTCCGGTAATGGCAAACGAAACTCTAATGAACGACATAGGCATTTCTACCCAGTGGCTCCTCCAGGGAGGAACCGATCTCCTCAGGGCCAATGCCCGCCACGGTACAACCCAAGTTCTGAAAATGGCCCATTTCGCCGAATTATACGACACCAATATCGAGATGAACGCAATGGGGGGCCTCTACGGCCACATTCATGCTACATTAGGTTGCTGCATCGATAACACTGGTTTTTATGAATACAATGGGGGAGCCGAAGGGGGAGCCAGCGGTCTAAGAAAAGCCGGTGAACCCTGGGGCATGGTGAATGCTCCATTAATTGCAAATGGACGACTGGCTCCTTCTGACCTGCCCGGTTGGGGAGCTGAATGGGATGAGAAGCGGTTCCAATCGCTGATAGTCTCAGAAGATTAATTCCCCTCTGTTTTATCCTCAACTCCAGTCATAACCAAAAGGCCGTGTTAGGGTAGGCCGAGACTTACGAAAAGGATTTGAATGGAGATCGAGCAATCGTGTGGAAGGTGATTTACGTCTAGCCCCCCAACCTACTGCATCCGTTGGAACAACAATTCGCTTGACGCTCATGCTCACCATTCCGTTAGTGCTAAGATACTACCTGGAACGACGCAAAACAAATGTACTACAGCGGAAATTTAATCGTCAAAAACAACGAAGGAGTTCGGGAAAACCACAACTGGGGCGTGTTAAATAAGCTCCTGTGTAGGGAAACTACGAAGGACGAAGAATTCACGTTTGGCGAAATGACTTGCCGACCTGGTGGTGTGCGTGGACCGGCTACAGGGGACGAAGCCTTTCACTGCCTGCGGGGCGAAGGACTTTTCCGCGCTTGGCCGAAAAATGTTCCAGATAAGGAACCCATTGAAGTTCGTATTCGACCAGGTAGTGAGTACTACGTAAGGCATGATATTCCGAGAACAATTGAGAATACGGGTTCGGAACCACTTTTTGGAATATTCATGTTCTGTCATGTCGAACGTCCCTGCCATGCCCATCCTTTGTACATAGCTCCAGGAAAAGGGAACGAGATCCACCAACATGGTCCTGAAAAATTGCCTGAACTTCTAAAGCAGGACTTCGTAGAAGCGATGTACCTGGTCGACGGTCCGGGATGGGTATCATTAGCGGATCCTAGTAATATGGTCATTACGGATCACGCTATCGAGAGGGGAAGTGCGGTTTACCATCCACTCAACAGCCTTCACCGACAGTTTACCCCTTCTGACTCGAAAGATACTGTCTTCTGGATACATGCAGGCTACTACCACGGGCGTGGAAGAATATTTGCAGGGGTCTTCGACGATCCAGAATTTACCTTTTGGCATAAAGACCGGTGATCACTGAAGCTCAGTGTAACAATATCGACGAACCAAGATAGACCGCGAGCGGTGCGACCTAAGAGTAGTTAAAGAGTCTACAACAAGCGGGTCCTTTGCTCTTAATGCGAAGATAGTGTGATACCCGATAATTTGGCAAAACTCCTGCTAGAGAGATATGATCTGAGAGACCAAATTCGACATGGGACCCGAAATAACTAAGGATGAGGCAGTGCCATTTCCCCTTATCCCGCCTTTTCCAACTCTTTGAAAATCTTTAATGGCCGCTCCAAACAAGCTCTCAAATCAGGCCTATCCACCTTTTCTTGATCGCCGCTCGATTGACCGTAACCCCACGCCGTTAGATTGAAAATCTCTTGGGTGGTAAATGGCATGTAGAAAGCCAGGTAGCCTTCGTACTTGATGTCTTTCAGTGCTTTAATAATTGCCCGATAATCAGCGTGGCCGGTTCCATGTTCCCGGTGATTGGTCTCATTCATGTGGAAGTGTTTGACGTAGCCGCCTGCAGCCCGGATGGCTTTGGGGATAGATCCCTCCCCAACGTTCATGTGGAAGACATCCGGTTGAATCCCAAGATTCGGCGCCCCAGATTCTTTGATGATATCCATAGCTTCGCTTAGAGTAGTCAGAACGCCCGGATAGCCTTCGTAGCAATTCAGGGGCTCAAATAATATTGATATCCCACGCTGCTCGGCATAGGGCAATATCTCCTGCATAGCGCCGATAAAATTTCTTTTCAGAGTTCCGATTGGAAGTTTAGGGAAAGGAACCTCGTAGACAGGGGGCTGGGCCGCGCAAATCTGAAAGAAAGTTGCATCCAATTTAGCTGCATAATCAATCGCTTTCCTAGCGTAGTTAATTCCTCTTCTTCGGGCCGCCTCATTATTACCCGCCAAATCTCGATCTTCACCGCCGTGGAAATAAGCCCAGGCCCCCAGTACTTCAGGAACCTCAAGCCCCAAGGAATCCACCAGCTCTCGAAGCTTCTTAGGATCCGCTCTGTCCGGTGCCCCCGGGAGATCCACACCGTCATAACCAACATCCTTGATTGCCGTTAAAACTTCTTCGGGCTCCTCCAAAACATCGTAGCCAATGAACCCCAAAGTATCGCAGACGACTGTGTATTTGAATGGCATGCGATAAGTCCTTTTTTCAGTATATCTTAATTGAAGTAATCGTTGATTTAATTTTCTAGTCCTGTTGCCCTCCTAGCTCAATGCCAAAGATGCTGCCAGCCAGTATTATGCTTCCGAGTTTAACGCCTAAATCCTTTGCAAAAGTGTACTAAATAGATCAGGAATCTTTCCCCTGATCATGGATCACTAATTGGGTGACAAATTGGGAGGGCTATTGCCGTAACCACCGGTAAAACTTACCGATTCAGATCTTTCCCAAGATCTGCCGAATAGAATCCCTGTCATTTCGATACGATAAATCATATAAAGAATAACATGCCTGAAAGGATTTCCAATGACATTTAAGAAAACCCCGTCTCCTCCTCTACTCCAAGGCTCCCTCGGTCCAGCTACAGTTACTGTTTTGGGAGCGAATGGCCTGCGTTTGACAGGGCTAAAAAGCTTTCACCTCGACGAAGGCCCAGATTATGCATGGCTCAATATTTATCGGACTCTAGCCGATAGACAACAACTCGAAATCACCCGGGATCGGGATCCCAGTAATTTTGGTGTATCTGGTAATGCAGTTGAAGTTCGTTGGGCACCTAATGATAGAATTCGTGGCTCGCTGTGGGCCCGCTACGAGATTGTCGATGAAGAAGATGCTATCGACGTAACTTTCGGTGCTGATCTTCAGGCAGCTTATGGAGATTTCGAACTTTTTATCGCCAACTATTTTACTCCCTACCATGTACCCCGCTTTGCCATAAGCGACAATCGAACTCATCCCGAAGGTAATATTTGGTATGAAAAACAATGGAATGGTGAAGGGGAAAATGAATCCTGGGCGCGAGACGAACAAGCGGAAAAAATTTTTCGGGATGGTCGCTGGCTGACAGGACACTCTCTCAACTGGCGCCGTGGACCTTTCTATACTCATCCTATCATGATTCAGGAGCACCGCTACGGTGGACACGCCATTGTCCTAATGGCCCGACGCCAAGACTGCTTCGGGATATCAGGATACAATTCTTATCACAATTCTCAGTACCTCCATCTGTGGGGCCGAGACGTTGCTGCTGGCGAACAGGTCTCAGTAACTGTACGGCTTTTACTCATAACTGAGTGGGAGGATCTACAGCGAGAAGCGATGATTCGATATGAGAAATGGCTGGAAAACTTCTGTCCTGACTAGCAAGTCTCGAATTTCATCTTGTATTATCTGATCCTTTTAAAAGCTCCTATTTGAAGGACTATTCCACACGGAACTTACGTGCACCTAATTAACAAACCGTCTCGAAGGTGACCCAATAATTTTATGGGGCGGGCGATTTGGCTAGTCACGGTAGATCTCGATATCCATCATCGCTCCTTCCCGCAATAGGTCATATTCGCTGAGCCTGAAACGTCCGAACAACTGGATGCCTCGGTCCCTCAATCTTTTATACTCCTCACTCGTCTTGGGATAGATGGCAGGCTCTACCGCTACGCCGTTGGCCAGAGCAATCTTGGTCACCCGCTCCATCGACCTTATGACTTCGGGATGTTCCCACTCCCCATGGAACCCGAGGTCTGCTGCCAAATCACCCGGTCCAAATACCACGGCATCCACCCAGTCGTTGGACAGCATGATTTCAGCATTCTGCACACCTAATCCAGATTCGATTTTAAGGATGAGTAGAGTCGCTTCATTTGCCTCCCTACAATAGCGTTCAGCGTCTTCATGCTGGTAATCGGCATTAGCTCCCATGGCCAATCCCCGTTCCCCTACCGGTGGATACTTCATCCACTGCACGAGCTCCCCCAACTGTTCAGGCGTTTCGGCATGGGACAGGCAAATCCCCAAAGCTCCTGAATCCAGAACGCGCGATACAAAAGGCCTACTCGGAACAATGGTCGTAACGATCGGGCAAAGTCCATTGTCTCGGGCCATGACTAGGAAATTCGTAAAAGTTTCCTCATTGTGCATGACATGTTCCGTCTCTACCAAAATCGTGTTATATCCAGCCTGAGATATAATCTTCAGAACCGAAGGACGGAGTGACTCAAAAACATTGAACCCTAAAATAGTATTCCCGTTCTTCAGGTCCTTTTTAACCTGGTTAGCTATAATGGGTTGTTCAATTGACATTTCTACTCTCTTACAAACGGGCAACTGCCAATGGGTATCGACGCTCTAACAGGAAACATCTAACAAAGCATTAATGTTAGGACAAGATCCAAATGATATGATCAGTCTAGGCTAAGAATTGAAAATTAGGGAGGAAGGAAAACGTAGATCCGTTGCCTACCCTAATAGCTCTGGCCATGGGCTCCCATCTATTAAGACTTTTGTAGAATAAATTTTGCACTATTTCTATTCTCGGATCGGGCAAACGCGTTAGCTAAAAATCTGTTCTTGCATTCCATGAAATGCTGAAACAATGCGGATTGAGTTTTATGAGATCCTTCGGTAATCATCCTCTTGTTCTATGAAAGTTGGGATAGTCGGCGCCGGTATATTTGGGATGGCAGCAGCACTAGAATCGATGCGCCGTGGCCATGAGACAACTCTATTTGAGTCCGGCCGTATACCTAATCCCAACGGATCCAGTACCGATGTTTCAAAGGCCATTCGACGTACCGGCTATGCTCATGAATCCTACATAGAACTGGTTATGAGGGCCGCTAAACAATGGCGCGAATGGAACAATCGTCTTGGTGATTCGATCTACTATCAGACAGGAACATTCATCATCCAAAATGGCTTCGATGAAGAAAATTTATTCCCATCTGGATGGGGAATGTTAGGTCAAATTGCCGAAGATGTATCCCAACTTACCCTATCCCAAGCCATGGATCGATTTCCCCAATTTGACGTAAGGCATGATGACAAGTTGTTTTTCGATCCTTGGGGCGGGTATCTAAGAAGCGGTGAGGCGCTTAAGAAATTGTCCGCAATTGCTCGTGAGGGTGGTGTAGTCGTTCGCGAGAATACAATGGTAACAGGAATAGAAGAAACCGCTTCTGGCGTTCGCATTATATGGGATTCCGAATCTTCTACTTTCGACCATGCTATCATAGCAACCGGACCTTGGGTGGCTAATCTCCTGCCACAAATCAAGGCTCGGATCCGTCTAACGCTGCAGCAAATGGCTTTCTTCCTACCAAAAGATGTATCTTCCTTCAATCGGGAAAAATTCCCGGTTTGGTCGGTTCACCATCCTGGCAACATATGGTACGGTTTTCCTTATCTACACGAGGGTTACTTAAAAGTAGCCGAAGATAATAAAGTAGTCGACACCACAGTTGATGTCGAACGGGAACCAACAGATGAATTTCTGAAACAGGCTTGGGAAATTGTTGCTGATCGTATTCCAAAGCTCTGTAATGGAAAGCTAATTGGTGGTCGATCCTGCCTTTACACCAACACCGAAGACGAACATTTTATTATAGATTGGGCTCCAGAACATGAGCGAGTATTGCTCGCCGGATGCGGATGCGGTCATGGCTTCAAATTCGGCGGCTCTATTGGACCTGTCATCATCGATGCTCTTGAAAATAAAGAAAACACTCTCGGAGATCTATTCAGAATTGGAGATCGGTTCGGCCCTATTTAATGCTTAAACTTTCTGAGTAGTAGAAAGTTCGGTGGAATCGGGAGCAGCAGAATGATTTAACAGAAACTGGGAAACAAAACCCCGTTCGAATCCGGCCTCAAACTTAATGCCATTAGAAAACCTTATTGTGTAAAGGAGCTCCACTTTTACCGTCTTTTGAACCAAATCCATTTAACGGATTATCTGTGACACACCTCCTCTGGAGGGGATTAAGGATGCTCAGGCTATGCAATCCATAAATCATGAGTAAGGAGCTCTTCCGATGTAAGTATTTCGGCACCCGTTGCTGTCACCAGCACAATAGCCTCTAGCCCAAATTTCTCCTCCGCTTCCCAGAAAGGATAGACTCCATTGAGAGTCACGAAGGGTTCCACAGCCAATACCATATTTTCTTGAATAAGCTCCTCGTTTCCAGCACTGAGTCCAGGGCTTTCGTGAATATCAAGCCCCACGCTGTGACCAATCGCTGACCATCCGAAGTCGAGACACCATTTAGAAAAATCGGAATAGCCAGACGCATCGTTGACGTCGAATGCCGCTCTCAGCGGCGCACTAAACGGGACCCCTGGTTTAACCATATCTATGGCGGCCTCGAATCCGGATTTGGCCAGCTCGAAGTGACGCTGTTGATCAGCACGTGGATTACCGATAACTGCCATTCGCTTGAAATCGCACCAATATCCCTCGTAGACACAACCCCCATCGAACTGAACTAAATCACCCTCGCGTATACAATAATCGGTCGGCATCCCGTCCGCCCACATAGCCCGAGGACCGGCATAAAGCGCGTTGAATCTCAGTTCACTGGCACCTTCTGCACACATTACACTAGTCGCAAGATTCACAACCTGCTTCTCTGTCATCCCAGGTTTCAGTCCTTCGAACCCACTCTTTAGACCAACTGCAGAGATGCGGGCCGCTTCACGCAAACGGCCAATTTCTGCTTCTGACTTGATACTGCGTGCACTCCAGACTGCCTCGCTTCCATCTACAATCCTTGCTTGATGTAAGCCTTCCCGCAACTCATTGAAATGATCTTGCCCCATATTGAGCTGCATGTCTCCGCTAAGCTCCATACCAACTGTGGAACGGTCTAGATTCCTCTCTTTAAGGACATCTAAAACAAGAGAAACAGCATTAGATTTTCGGTCCATGTAAAACTGTTTCGACCAGGGCCAGAAACGCACATCTTCAATCCAGCATTGTTTAACAAGGTGCTCAAAGCCGTGTCCAACCATCAATACAGGTGAACCTTCGACAGGAAGTAGTATCAGGAAATAGAAGTGATAGGCATCCCAAGCACCGTCTCTTAAACCTGCGAAATAGCGTAAGTTTGAACGATTGGTAAGGAGCAGGGCATCCATACCCTTATCCCTTAATATCCGCTGAATCCGCTCGTATCGTTGCCCATATTCAGTTCGCGGAAAATCAGGAAATGCCAGTTTCTTCATTTATCCTTCCCTATTAGTGACTTTCTAATATGCCTCGAGATGAGTATTTCGCTGATAATCTTAAAGCAAATCAAGTCGGGTCAGGCCTTTTATCGAAGCATTCATTAGGAGTTTGTCTTCATATCACAGGGCATTCTAGTATTTCCCCATTTGGCGGGATTGCGATCAATCCACGTGCAAAGCTGATTTCTTCACAGAACATTTGTGAAGGAAACAATCATGCTTGCTCAAAGTACCCTGTGTTTTCCAAATTTTTACGCAGCTGGATCTTCTCGTCATCTTCCAGCTCACGAAGAGGTGTCCTCGGCACTCCGCATTCAAGCCCTATCCAAGCCATCATCTGCTTTGCAGCGGCTATCAGGTTAAAATTCAATAATATGGAGATGCACTTATTGATCTTCTTCTGCAACTCAGCGGCCTCAGCCATATTTCCACCCTGAACAGCATCCCAAAGTTGAACAAACCAACGAGGCATCAGATTATAGGTCAACCCAATCCCTCCACAAGCTCCCGCAATCAGTCCCCCTAATAATACGGTATCCTCGCCATTAAAAAGGGTGGCCTCAGGTCGCTGAGCAATGAACTTTCCGATTGCAAATAGATCTCCGGTAGAATCCTTCATTCCGATTATTTCGTCGATATTGAGTAGGTCTTCATAAAGTTTCGTGGTCATCGTCACCCCAGTGCGGGCAGGAATATTGTAGATTAACAGTGGAAGAGCCGCTGCTTCCGCTAGTTTTCTGTAGTAATGTACAATCTCCTTTTCATCGGGTGTGTAAAAATAAGCTGGCGGTAATGCCGAAATAGCGTCCACTCCAGCATTCCGCGCATCTTCTGCTCGGCCCAGAGCACCATCCGTTTGGAATGCACCAACATGACTAATTACCGGAACCTTGCCCCCTACTTCGTCAATCACAGTCTCAACGACTGCTCTATGTTCCTCCCGCTTCAGGAGCAGTCCCTCTCCCGTTCCACCGCAAAGATAAAATCCATGCACACCCGCTCTCAACTGGTAGCCGATAACCTTACGCATTGCCACCGGATCGAAGGTGCCGCTCTTGCCATAGGGTGTTACAGTAGCTGGGAATATACCACGAAGATTACTCATTTGTTAGGACGATTAGATTACATTGCATTTATGTCAATTCGTCCCCTCCCTCTGAGCTGAATACCAATCTTTCTGCACCTGTTCCAGATCAATTTGAGTCAACCTAAATTGGAGCGATTGGTTCACCTATTCTAGGTGAAAGATGAATCCATGGACAGAATAAAGTGTGCTGATTACTGAATTTGTTTGTCTGGATCGACTTCAAAAAAAGGGTTTGCTGCACCTTTCTGGGCCTCGTATATTCCTGTAGAACCGGCCGGGGGTGGCAGCGGAATGCGAACCGGAACTTTTTCAAGACGTGGTTCAACCGTTGGATTTCCGGCTATCATCCGAGCATTGTAGGTTTCCAAATTAGGGATGAGTGGTTTAGTATAAGTACCACAAAGTGGCCAGGCGTCGGCGGCAGTGAGTTCATAGTAAAGCACTCGTCGGGAACGCTGTGAGCGATTGATGTCTGATCCGTGCACGATACGAGCGGGAAAGAGAACGAGAGACCCACTAGGAGCAGTCAGTTGTACCGCATTGGTGAAGTTCAAACCACTTGTCTCAAGGTTGATAGCACCAGAGAATCGACCAGCATTGTGATGGTCAAAAACAGGACCTTTATGCGAGCCAGGGAATACCATCAGCGCTCCGTTGTCTTTGACGATATCGTCGATCAATACTCCACTGACCAAGACATCATCATTACTGTGCGGATAGAAAGCCCAATCCTAGTGCCACTGGACTGGGGCACCAAACCCAGCCATTTTAAAATTGATCTTGGCGAAGTGCAACCGGATGTTCGGTCCGATCAGATGACTCACGACTTTGACGTATTTCGGTTTCCTTACAAAATCTCGAAAGATAGGGTGTTGATCATCCGGCCGAATGATTCGCCGAATGCGAGGCTGTTCCGGTGTGTGGGTATCCTTATCCTCTAGTTCTATTACTCCGTCGCTTTCTGTCATCATCTTGCCACGCTCGAGAAACTCATTCAGCACTTCCTTTAGTTCCCCAATCTCGGTCTCTGAGAAAAGCCTCTCAACAATGAGATATCCTTCAGATTTATAAAACTCCACTTGCTCTTCACTTATCACTGTTCGCGGCATTAGTTCCTTTCTAAAGACTTAGAAGATAGTCGCGAAAGAGGACCGTTTCACTGAGATTATCCACCATGTTACACCTGGCCCAGGCTGTCCAGACATACTCCAAACCAAGATACCCGCGATAACCAGTCTTTTTCATCACTGCCACAATTCGCGCAAAATCGACTGTGTTATTCTCGAATGAAGCCTGAAGCCAACCTCTACAAGCACCGCGCACATGGAAATGGCTGGCGAAAGCAATCAACGGCTCAACCTCCGAATCGGGTATACCCTGGCATGCAAAGTGACCGTAGTCGAGCGTATAGGTCAGACCCGGGACAGTTTGGATAAACCGTAAGGCTGATTTAGGTCGCGAGACAAACGACCCGAGATGTGGTTCTACTCCCAGAACAATCTTGTAAGATTTGGCGCGCTCAACCCGCCAGGCCAACTCTTCTCGGGCGAGGGATAAGGATCCAGCTTTAGAATGTTTATCAAAAAAAACACCAGGCGTCGTCGTGACGTGTTTAGATTCGCAGATGGAAGCATATTCAAGCGTCCGTTCGAACCAATCTCTTGCCTTACGTCGGCGTGAAGGTTGCGGATGATTGACGGCGAAGGAGGCTAAATCTTCGTCTGCAATCAGAAAAATATCTGCCGCTTTTAGACCACGGCTATCAAGCTTTTTCTTCAGTTTACGACCCGACCGACCAACATTTTTGAATTGGTCCGAGGGTTGTAAATGTGATCGATTTTCGAATAATCCAATGTCGACACTTCCCAATCCAAGAGTCGAAATCAGGCTTAAAGCATCGTCATGTTGAAGTAAGGGGAAAGTGAAATCAGCACAGGCAATTTTGCGTTTCATAGAGTTCTTTTTACTTAAAGCCAAACCGCTATGGAGCGATTTTCTCACCCTACCTTCCAGTTCTTGTTTTTGACCAGTAAAAAAATTCGAGGCCTTGCAAAACCGTACTGGAAATGTAGATTAATTACACTGTAGGAACGATCGTTTATTAGAAATACATATTGTGACCGGAGAAAATGAGATCAAATCGGGGGTGTTTATAATGCCTTTTCACCCTCCAGATAAACCGCTGGCTCAATGCTACGATGAAGACATAGAATTCGTGGTACGAGCTGAAGAGCTCGGCTTAGACGAATTCTGGATAGGTGAGCACCATACAATGAAGTATGAAACAGTGGTCATGCCAGAGGTTTTCATCGGACGGGTCCTTGGCGAGACCAAGCATATCCGTTTGGGGCCCGCACCAATATGCCTTAATCTCCACCACCCTGCACAAGTAGCTAGCCGGCTTGCTTTTCTCGACCACCTATCGAAAGGGCGGCTTAACCTCTGCTTGGGTCCTAGCGGGACCATCTCTGACTACGAACTCTACGGACTGGACCCTAAAAGTGGTGGGTCGATGACAATTGAAGCTATCGAAGTCATTTTGAAATTGTGGGCATCCGAACCTCCCTACGAACATAAGGGCACCCATTGGCAATTCAAACTCGAAGAACATGTCAGCGAGGCAACTCAAATTGGATTTATTCATAAACCTTATCAACAGCCCCATCCGCCTATTCTTATGCCCGGCGTCAGTCCTAACTCTCACAGCCTCAGGATGGCTGGACAATTTGGATTCTCTCCGTTTTCCGCTGCCCTTTCCGCCGGAAACGTCCTCGCCGATAACTGGGCAACCTACGAAAATGCTGCCATCCAAGCAGGGAACAAACCGGACCGATCAAACTGGAGAGTGGCACGTCAAATATTCCTCGCAGACACTACGAAAGAAGCAGTCGAACGGGTTCGCAATAATGTAGTCGGCCAGAATTTCCAGTATCTCGCTACCCTAATGGATGAAGGTCCCGGCCGTGGGTTTTTGAAACGCGACATGGATATGCCAGACTCCGAATGTAACCTAGACTATTGGATGACCGAACAAATCATTGCCGGAGATGTCGATGAGGTGCTCCGACGGTTACTCAAATTGATCGAGGAATGTGGTACTTTCGGTACCCTAGTAATGATGGGGTTTGACTGGGATGATAAGCCGAGTTGGCTTCGCCACCTCGAACTATTCGCCACGGAACTCATGCCGGCGCTTAATAAAGCGGTAGCATGACTAGCTGTGGATTATCCCAGCCTAGTTCATCATCTCATTTTACCCCAGATAAGATAAACTGGACCCCGGGGGATGGCGAGGAGCACAGTTTAGAAAGTCGGGAACCCAAGAGACCTCTAACTATCGGCCAGCCAAGGTAAGTTATACCAATGGGAATGTATGGTGCAGACGCGGCTTAATTTCAACCGCTATCAATCTTTCTACTCCAAATTTTCCTTTTTTTTCTGCTCTACTAGCCACTCTTGGTACTCTCGCTTTCCCTGCTCATCGAAAGGATAGTAACTTCTTAACGCCCCTCCTTGTTGTAATTTCAGGCGTGCGAAAACCTCGTGTTCTTCGCGCTCGCCCGCAATTTCTAGGACCTTAGGAATGAGGACAGGGGGTACGACAATGGCTCCGCCATCGTCTGCCATAATGATGTCACCGGGATTAACCAGAACCTTACCACATCCGATGGGAAGATTCACATCTGCCGGGAAGAGGTTCATATGCCCAGCGCCCCCAGTGGTTACCCCTACAGACCAAACCGGTACCTTTTGGTCATTGAAAATCTGTGCCGAATCCCTGATCGCAGCATCGATTACTACTCCTTCTCCACCCTGGGCTTTAAAGTAGATCATGAGCATCTCCCCAAAGCAACCAGTGGCGAGATCGCCTCGGCCATCGACCACAATGACGTCGCCGGATTTCACATGATCAAAAACTTCCCACAACGCAGAGCGCACTTCCCCCGCTTCCTCGCCTTCAGTCTTTGATTCTTCCGGTGAACCTCCTGGAATCTTATAACCACGCATCTGGTCTTCCCGTTGCGGAACAAATCGAAGAGTCAGTGCTGGTCCTACGATTTTACTGCCAGGCACACGGGCGACTGGACCTTCGATGAAGGTACGGCGTACCCCCAACAGATCCATTGTTGAGGTAACCGCATCCGTTCCAAGTTCACGGAGAGCTTCAATGACATCAGGTGAGGGTCGTTTGATTTCTTTCATAGTCCTGTTTTAAGTAAGTTAGTGAAGTTTTAATAGGAGACCGACGGCCAAATATTCGGATAACACCCCGGGAGTCTCTTAACAATGATTGAATCAGTCAATCCGCGTTAGACTGGAATCGTCGGAATTTATCTCTATCTTTCGACGTTGTAAAAATACTCTTTGGTCACAGCAACCATAAATTACTAAGATTCTGAAACCATGTAATACGAGTCATGATTTCTTCTCTGGTTTGTACACATTCGGATAGCTCATCTTCGAGCTTCGATGATCGCCAGAGTCCGAACCATCTCATTGTAGACTATCTGCATCCCTTCATCAACACCGAGTCCGGGTCGGGCCATAACCCAAGCGGGCCTGGCAGCCAAGGCAACGTGGGCAATCATTCGGGCTGATTGATCGGTTTCGGCACAGGATCCTCCAAGTATGGGGCGAACATTTCCGGACCAACATTCTCTTATTGCCCGAGCCGTATTGGCAATCGATCCTAGATCCGGACTCTTCACATTGATCATGTCTACTACTCCGGCCTTAATAAATTCGCGAATGTCACCTAGCCCGTTAGCGTGTTCATCCACTACGAGATTCACAGGCGATCCCCTCTCAGAGATGGCGTACTTTATTTTTCCCAACATATCGATTTGAGCTTGGCGGGTTTCCATAATCACCGGTGTTTCGATACATAAATCCAGAGGTGAAGCAACTTTGTGGAGTTCCGATAGGTAATCTGCTATTTGATCCGGGTCATGCTCGAAAACTTTTCCGGGAAGGCCGTATACATCGAGATGGATCTCAGGATTGTAACCCTCCTCTCCGAATTTCTCAATCCTCTCAACAATCCAACCGATATATTCCTTTAGCAATTCTCCTTCGCACCCGAAAGTCGTTTCCACGTCGTTAATCACGCCGTGAGGCAAAGTGTCGGCCTGTTTCAGGATCCCCTTATCTACTACATTTTTACGATCATCCGACTGGATATAGATTGGAATTTTCGCGTCAGGCGCTTCTACCCCTAACTCTTTCGCAACAACCTCAGCTGGAGTCATCTTCTGACTGAGCGCGCACGCCTCTAACAATGCCTGTGAAATACCATACATGACCGCCGGAAGATGGAGACGCGAATCAAAGTCCTGCTCCTCAAGGTTGTCTGACATTTCAAAAAATCCACTTACGTCCCATCCCTGAAGCAACTCGCAGATATCCGATAGAAACGGCAGCTGTTCTTCCACATCAAATCGGCCTCGCCGCCCACCAGCCGAAGCATAGCAGACACTAGTGGCATCGCCCCAGACGGTATGACCGGAGTCTAGTAACAACACGAAACAGGCAGCATCATTCGGCTCACGTATGGATCGGAATCCCGGACTACAAGGATCTCCCAGATAAACAAACCCATCCTTTTCCGCTCCAGCTCGGATGGCTTCAAGATCATCATTGTAATATCCCCCCATTCCGTGGACAACGATCGCTTTTTCAATCTTCATTCCTAGCTTCTATATACGGGGTACAAAAATTCGAATATTTTATAAGGTGCTGTTAGCACTCCCATATCTCTGGAAGTATTTTGATTGAGGAACAAGAAATCCAACCGTAAGCCTTCAATAATCCCAGCTAAACTGGACCAGATCCATGGAAAAAATATCGTTACTCCAATTAATCTTGATACCCTTGACATACTCGATCTAGTAAAGCGAGATGGTTGAGTGGCCAGCAAAAGTAAGGAATATTCAGAAGCCCAGCAGTTACTTGACGAGGGGTTTTTCATCGTAAATGAGGTTATACCTCCTTCCGAACTGGAAACGGTAAGAAGCAGCTGCGAGAAACTAGTCGAACGACAGCGAGAAATCTGGGAGCAAGAGCGTGGTGAAAATGAACCACCGGGTGGGCGTTGGGCAACTGAACGACAACCCCGTCTTGGGGATTACGAGCAATTTATAGACTCTGAAACGGTAGCTGCGATAGAGTTTCTCTATGGCAACAAGACATTAGGAACCTGCCTCCGCATTATGGGCGCGCCTGATGCCTCTCCAACCTCCTTCATGCTGATGTGCAACCCGGTCGAGGACCATGGCCCAGCCGAGTGGCACCGTGACATCCACCCGATCGACCAGGCACCCCTCTGCGGCTTGGAGCAGGATCTACAAGCCAACGGTCCCTGTTATCTGCAGTGGAATATTCCTCTCTATGACGACAATGTTCTTTGGGTGGTACCGGGCAGTCACCGACGTCCGAATACCTCAGAGGAAAATGAGCAACTCCACCGCGACCGAAAAGTCCCTCTTCCAGGGAGCATTCCCGTAGATCTTAAGGCGGGTGACGGCGTGGTGTACACAAATACCATCTTACATTGGGGCAGCAATTACAGCAGCAAGCTGCGGCGGACTGTTCACCTCGGATACCGGTCATATGGAGGGAAGCTTTTCCCTTACGTACCACAAATGCGCCGCGAAGCGAGGTACGAGTCCTTTCTGAATGATGAGTGTGCTGCGTTATGTAGTCGCCATCAATTGCTCTACGACGAAGAATGCAACCGCATCGAGGCCTTCTATCGCGCCATCCTAGCTAAGGACAAGGGATTGTTTTACGCGGGTCTTGAAACCTTTCACCCCGGTGAAAACAATAGGATTGTCGCACTAATTTTATTTTCCAAACTGGCTTATAAGATCTGTATAGGTTCGCACCCCAATCGGGAAAGCTATGGCAACGATTGGTCACAAGATATGGTCATTGGGCCGCGATTCTCCAAAAAGGAAAAGGAGTTGCTGTGGTCTCGGTTTGAATCCCTAGACCATCGTCTTCAAGCTGATGAGGAACAATTCGTCCCTGGCTTTCAGTCCGGACCCATGCACTATTTTTTTGAAGAGATTCCGGAAGGGCTTGATGTAGACTCATTTGTCGCCAACTGGTAATTAAATTGCCTTATCAGGAATCTTGTAAGCGTTCTCAGTTCAATTTAGGATATGAGAATTCGAGTACTCAGTACCCGTTCGGGTTCCCCTACTTTTAAAAAAGCTCTGTGAAGTATTGAAATCTAAAGGACCATGCCATCTCTTTCTCCCATCCCCTCAAATAGAGAAGTTGGTATCGAAATTGATAATTACATTGGCCATCCGAGCCAATCCCCTGAAATCACTTCTCACGAGTATATAATAACGCAAAGGATCCTGAGCGGGGGAGATCCAAATACCCCGAGCAAGCCTGGTGCTGTTCTCATGTGTTATACGGAAGTAGCTACGGCAAATCTTGAAGAGAATACGCAAACGCCATTGATCAAATTAGGGAAACAGCAACTCTTCTATGTCGAACAAGGAAGGGGAAAAATCGATGACGGAAATCACTTCTGGGATCTCAAACCTGGAACTGGAGTTTTAATTGCTCCAGAAACCGCTCACCGTTTTACGAGCACAACTGAAGAACCCCTACAAATGATTCTGACATCCTGGTATCAGAAAGATGGAGTGCAACCGATCTACCCAATTCGTGTCAGAAACATCGACCAAATCCCAAGCGAAAAAGCAGCACATTGGGACGCCTACATAGGGAAAGAACTCTTCGGACCAGGCGATGGTCTGCACCCCAATGAACAATTCTCAATCGTACATGTCCCGCCGATGATGATGGGCGACCCTCACGCTCATGATGTTGGCTTTGAGGAAGTCTGGTTGAAATTAGGACCAGACGACGCCTATATGCTGCTAGGCAGTAGCCTTCGCGAAATGCCAATGCACACTGCCTATCTCTGTCCACCTAACGGCAAATCGGTACACAGTAACTTAAACCTGCTATCGGACAAAACACAGCAATGGTTTTACTTCGCTCGTTTTCCCTACCCTCTAACCAATAATCCAGATAGACCGATTCAAGAGTCTAAACCCTTGAATCATCATTCTTGAATTATCCTCGATCTTAATTCCCGTAGGATTGGCTTGTGATTGGCCAGATTCTTGGAGATAGCAAGAGTTTAGGGCTATAGTTTGTCCCAACCATATAGCAACACGCCGCAGGTCACCTAAAATCTGACAGGAAGCACCCAAACAACCCTATCTTTATCCTGGTCTTAGCAAAGACTCTTTTCCAATTTTAAGATTAAATCCCGGCTCGGGTCTTCTCCCTGCTTCATAGCCTCAATTGCTATCTCCTCAAAGAGATCATCCTTTATTCCCTCAGCGGCACAAAGTTCCTTTAATTGATCTCTAAAAATCTGCAATTCAGGTTGGGTACGTTCGGCTTGCCACATTATCGGCATCCTCGCCGGATAAGTTATGGAGTTGAGAGCAAGTCTTGCGAGACTGCTATTATTAGGCAAAGAACGGTGAACAGCACAGCAATGGAACATTAGGATATCCCCTATTTCATACGACGAAGAAGCCCATTCTCCGTGGACATCCTCTTCGGGTACGCCTTTCTGAACCCGCCCTTTTAGATGATAGGAATAGACTCCATCAAATTCCACATGATCCCGAAGGCCGTATTTATGAGATCCAGATGCGATGGCCAATCCACCATTGACAATTTCCAAGTCCATCAAAGGGATCCAAATCATGCGAAATTGGTCGTGCTCTCGGACGTAAAAATAGTCCTGATGAGAGGGAGTCAAATAAGCATCATCGGTTGGCATGGCGTAACGGATTCCTAGAGATCGTGAGATATGTGCCCTCTCTCCATAGGCGATATCGAGAGTCGCTTGGAGCTCCGGAGAAGCAATAATCTCCTGGATGGAGCTCAAATTGTGGAAGGGGGCATCGTCGACTTCAATTACGGAAGTGCCAGGCTTGATGATGGGATCTGTTGAATCTCCCTTAACTACTCCTTGGTCTCGAAGAGTTTTTGTCAGATCCTCCTTTGCCTTGAGGATCTGCTCCCTGTTTAGAACATTCTTGAAAAACAGATACCCATTTTCGTTGAAGGAATTTCGAATTTCGGCCGGAGTATCCCTCGCGATTCGGACTTCGTGGAAAGGAGATAGGGAACTTTTACTTTGCATAGGCGAAATGTCATTCACGGCATTTGCTTCTTCAAGAAGAGAAAAGCCACACATAAAACCCTAAAATACCAAAGCAATTAGTTTAGCCCCAATTAAATGGGCTAAGATACTGAAGGTATCTGGGCTAATCAATAAAGCCCGATGGCCCCCTACTCAACTACCTCCTCAGTAAGATCCTCAATAATATCCCAGTCAAGATCGACCCCGAGTCCCGGACCTTCCGGCATATGGACGTATCCGTCCTTCAATTTTAAGGGATTTCTAATTGCCTCGTTCGTATGGAATTCGAAAGGCGGATGCACTTCGAGTAATACTGTGTTCTCAATAGCTCCGTTCGCTTGAACCGATGAAAATCCCCACATGTGGTCGTGGGCCGACACATGCATCGAAGCACCTAACGCATGGGTGAGGTTGGCAAGCTTTACAATTTCCGTTATGCCGCCAGTATGAATCATGGGCTTAATAGCGTCGGCCGCGCCGAGAGCTAACATTTGCGCATAACTATTAAAATGGTGAGGGAAGTACTCACCCGTTACAATCGGGATATCTAGTACATCACAGATCTGTTTTAAACCGCGAAAATCGTGATCTCTTAATGGTTCCTCGTACCAGAGGTAACCTTGTTCCTCGAGAGCACGCCCTACGCGGATGGCTTCTTTCAAATTGTAATACCCAACAGCATCGTGCATGAGGTAGAAATCGGGGCCTACCGCCTCCCGCAATTCACCAGCCAGCTCAATCATAAACTTTGGCCCAGCATAGCAGTGGTCCTTACTGCCTAGATACCCCTGTTCCTTGACCATAAGTGCGAATTCAAGGAAATGATCTTTTTGTAATCCTTCGGGGCCCATAGTGCCAGATTGCGTTCGGTAAGCTCCCACCTTATCACAGCAGCCTCCCAACAATTTCCATACTGGAATGCCCAACCGTTTACCCGCAATGTCCCATAAAGCGATGTCAATTGCACCTCGCAGTCCTTTGGGCGGCCATGTTAGCCGTTCCAGCATGAACATATCGTGCCAGATTCGCTCCCGTGCCATTGCATCTCGTCCGATCAGGTGTTCACGAAATTTCTCTGTGATGAACCTAGCCGTTACAGGGTCGATCATATTACTCCAACCCTCAATCCCATCCTCTGTAATAATTCGAAGGAGACCATCCTTCTTATCGGCCAAAGAACCACCTTCCTTTAGCATGTGGATTTTAATATCAGTAATACGAAGTGGTTCATACCCTTCGTATTCCTCTTCCTGCCAAGGACCCGCACTTCTATTATCCATTACCATAGTGTCAGCTAATTTAGCCCTTCTGCAGTACTTGGCAAGGATTTCGCACCTTATCTAGTCTAGTAATTCTAATTCCAATCTCCTAATCAGGAAAGCAACGGAGATCATTCGTTTTGATAATCCCTTTAATTATTGCTGATATCGCTCAGAAATCTAAAACAAATTTGTAAGAACCAAATCATATTACTCAGCCCAAACCCTCCGTAGCAAATTAAGCCAGTTCTCTCCTAGAATCTTTCGAATGTCTTCTTCTTCGTACCCCCAATTCGATAAAACATCAGGGATTCCAGGAAACTTGCACGGAGTCTCGAGACCTTTGGGAGAATGAGCTAATTTGTGGTAATTCTTCTGACTTTCGAAGAAGGTTGATGGCAATTTCGTCCCTTGTTGGGATCCTATATAGTCCCAGAACTCCTGAGTCTGATCTTGAGTGAAATCAGTTCCGATGCCTACATGATCGATACCTACTCGCTGAACTAGATCGTCAATGGCAGCTCCGAAATCCTCAATCGTCGAACCTCGACCAGAAGGTAAAAATCGATTGAAGGCAGGAGTTCCGACAACGCCGCCTCTTTCGGCCAGAAGTCTAAGGGCCTCGTCAGTCTTGTTACGGGCGATTTCACAATAGCT
Source organism: Candidatus Moanabacter tarae (assembly GCA_003226295.1). Lineage (NCBI taxonomy): Bacteria > Pseudomonadati > Verrucomicrobiota > Opitutia > Puniceicoccales > Candidatus Moanibacter > Candidatus Moanibacter tarae. The sequence continues at coordinate 1,766,233 of CP029803.1, forward strand.
CCGGGCGTGCGCGTGCGTAAAAGCAACCGGCTTACTCGACATCTCGATAGCTTCGATAGTGGTCCTTTCTCCGCAGTGCGAAAGGTCAATAAGGATACCGAGACGGTTCATCTCCCGTACAGCATCAATCCCAAAATTGCTTAATCCCTCATCAGATCGTTCATAACAACCATTACCAATGAAGTTGCGTTCGTGGAAAGTGAGCTGCATAATCATTATGCCCAGAGACCGAAACAACTCTATCCGCCTCAGATCGTTTTCAATAGGCGTTGAGTTCTGCCATCCAAGGATAATTCCTACTCTTCCATCCTTTTTAGCCTGCAGGATGTCACTAACCGAACGAATTTGTGTAATTACTTTCCGCCGCTCGTGAAATCTCAACTTCCAGTTTGCGATATGATCCATTGCCTGCTGAAAATTCTCCCACGTGACGAGGGTAGCGTTAATCGCGGTAAGGCGCCCTGCCTGTAAACTCTCGAAGACAGCAGGGCTGTCCCAATTGCTTACGTTGAGAGCATCTATGACAATAGCATCATCATAGATATTTTGTACGATCGAATTCGTTGACATAGTAATAAACTCTAAGAAATTTTTTCGACTTACTATTGATGGGCCCAGACTTGAGGGCAAAACACTCCTAATGCTGAGTACACTGGGCTAGACCATTCCTCCAACAGAATGGATAAACCGCTGAGAATCCGCTCTCACCTGTGATAAATAAAGTTTTACTGGAAATGCAAACAAGGGGGAATTCCGGAATCATAAATTCAAAAGGCAACAGCTCTCACAGGTCACTCGATAATCTCGATTGTATCTTCCTGAACCATGTCCCAATCAAGATCGATCCCTAATCCTGGGCCTTCCGGCATACGGACATAGCCATCGATCTGCCTGAGAGGATTTTTGATGGGAGGATAGATGCGACTAGCACGATTTTCATGTACCTCGAGCATCACCAAGTTCTCGATACCACCATTGGCATGAATCGTTGCGAATCCCCACATCGATCCTCCCAATTGGACATGAATATCTGCTCCAAACGCGTTGGTGAGATCTGCCAACTTTTGAGTTTCAGTAATTCCTCCACTCACCACCGACGGCTTAATCCCATCGACTGCTCCCATCGCTAACATCTGTCCGTAACTGTGAATATGATGCGGGAAATTTTCTCCTGCTACCACGGGAATTCCAACAGCCTCACGCAACTTCTTGAGAGAACGAAAATCTTGATCCCTGACAGGTTCTTCGAACCAGGTGAACCCGTTTTCCTCCAAAGCTTTTCCTACACGGATTGCTTCGTTAAGATCATAATACTGTACCGCATCATGCATTAGATGGAAATCGGGGCCAACCTCATCGCGCAATATCTCTGCGAGTTTAATCATAAAATCCGGTCCTGCGTAGCAATGGTCCTTGCTCCCCAAGTATCCATCGGCTTGGGCCTGAAGTGCGTGATTAACGAAGTGTTCAATCGTTTTGCCTTCCGGACCCATTGTTCCACCCTGAGTCCGATAGGCCGGGACCTTATCACGACAAGCACCTAAAAGTCTCCATATCGGAAGTCCGAGGTGCTTTCCCGCTATATCCCAAAGTGCAATATCAACCGAGCCGCGCAGTTCTTTAGGTGGCCAAGCCATTCGCAACCACATTAGCATATCATGCCAGATGCGCTCTCTGTCCAGCGCATCGCGACCGATCAAATGTTCGCGGAACTCTTTAACAATAACAATGGCCGTATCAACCGAAATGCCATTGCACCACCCTTCAATCCCATCTTCGGTGATGATGCGAAGCAATCCGTCTGAAGGACGGCCGTTCTGCATACCCGATAGCCTGCCCAACATATTAACTTTCAGATCGACAATAGGAAGTGGGGCGTATCCTTCGTAATCTAAAGCCTGCCAAGGCCCATCACTGCGAGTGTCCGTAACCATATTGATTGAAATGCTACTAATTGTACAGGATCTGGCAAGCGTTTCGGTATATTATTAAGAAGTTAAAGAAGTCTAAAATTATAATCTACTTGCGAGGGTCGGACGAAAAGGTTGCCCTTTATTAATCAGCAAAAATCCAAAAGACAGAATCATGAAAGTTGTAGATATAGAACGCATAGTCGTTGACGTACCCTTTACCCCCCGACAACAGGAAATCACGAAGGCTTCAGTCCACGAATGGTCAATATTCGAGCTTTGCAAGGTGACAACAGACAGCGGCCATATAGGCTGGGGAGAAACGGTGATTCACTATACCTATGGCCGGGTCAGCGATGACTCCGTGGCTCGCGTTATGGGCCAGAACCCAGCTGCATGCTTAAACGAAGACAACCTAGGGGCAGGACTTCAGATGGCGCTTTTTGACGTAGTAGGTAAGATTTTAGAATTGCCGGTCCACCAGCTCCTAGGCTCAAAGGTCCGCGACAGGACTCCGATATCCTGGTGGTCGGCTTATGCAAGCCCAGAATTGTGGGCTGCTGAAGCTGCTGATGCTGTCGCGAATGGCTACACCAGTTTTAAAAATAAGCCGCGCCCTTGGCATGACATAGTCGCCCAAGTTGATGCAATATCGAAGGTGGTCCCCCCCCACTTTCATCTCGACCTCGACCCCAACGGCAGTTGGGGGAATGCAGCTAACGCCGTCCCACTCATGAAACGTTTGGAGCAAAATAAAAATGTAGCTATGTTCGAAACCCCTATCCCCCAATATGATATACTCGGGAATCGCCAAATTCGTCAGTCTGTAGATCGACCAATTGCAATGCATTTCGGTGTTCCATCCTTTACGACCGTCGTAAGAGAGGAGGTTTGCGACGGATTCGTTATAGCAGGCGGCCAATCTGAAGTTATGCGCCAAGGCCAACTCGCTGCCGAAGTCTCGATGCCATTCTGGTTGCAAATAGTCGGAAACGGTCTGACTACGACTTGGGGTGCGCACCTCGGCTCGGTACTTACTCACGCGAGCTGGCCAGCAATCAGTTGCATCAATCTCTATTCCCACCACCTCCTCACAGAACCAATTCAGATAGTCAACGGTCACCAGCACGTTCCAGACGGTCCCGGCCTCGGAGTCGAGGTCGACCAGGAAGCAGTGGAAAGATTTAGGATTCCACAAAATTTGCTCGCTGAATTCAGCGAGCAAGGAAAACTCTATACAAAACCTGAACCAAAGCTAATTCACACTGTCATCTATCCAGATGAAACATGCGTCCATGCGAAATCTGTCCGTAACGCTGAAAGCGTCAACCTTCCTGGCACCTACGTAGAGGGAGTACGTAGCGAAATCTGGGAAGATGATGGATCCCAAGAATGGAAAAAACTTTACGAACAAATAAGCAAAAATCCGATATGGACTAAGTGAAGGAGTCGTTAATCCTTAGTCTTCTCGATAAGCAATATCTCCACACTCTTTCCCAACGGGATTGCCTGCGCCAGGGATTAGATTAGATGTGGCTTCTTACCCCAACTCAATCGGGTATCGAATTTGGCTGATGTCGTGCTTTATTCATGCTGGGGAACTAGAATCAGTAAGGAATCCCAAGAAAGGCCACTCATTTCCAGGCTATGGCTAGGCTGTCACTTCAAGTAATGCCTTGCCCAACGCTTCGACTGTTATATCGATGTCTTCTTCGCTATGAGCCGCCGATATGGAGCACTGTTTCGTGGCAACCGGAAAGAAATAAATACCCCGACGGATCATAGAACGGCGCATAGCCAAATCTAATGAAAAATTGTGATGGACAGCCAAGTCGTGCCAGTCCTTTGGTGCATGATCCATAAAATAGATGCAGAAAGCGGAGCCTTGCCTAACGACAACTGCTTCCAAACCAAGGGATTCGATAATTGATTCAATTCCATCCTGAGCCTTCTGGCCAAGACTTTCCAGTTGCTTGTATACCACCCCTTCGTTCTCAAGCAGACGCTCCAGAGTTGCAATTGCTGCCCCCATACTGATTGGATGACCGGCATAGGTCCCAGCAACCATCACTGATCTGGCTGAATCTGGATGAGCACAATAGTCCATCAACTCCGCCTTCCCGCCCACGACCGAAATGGGGTAGCCATTGGCAATCGCCTTAGCGAAGTAGGCAATATCGGGATTGATCCCTTTTAACTGGCTGTAGCCGCCAACACAGTAACGGAATCCAGTCTTAACTTCATCAAACACAAGGACAAATCCATAATGGTCGGCCATATCCCGTAAGCCTTCCAAGTACCCGGGCACTGGCTTAACCAAACCTATGTTCTGGAGGATCGGCTCAGTGATCAAGGCTGCCACCGAATAGCGCTCACACACATATCGAACCGAATCAAGATCATTAAAATTGATATTGTGAACTAAATCTTTGTGTACCTCTGGGACCCCGGCCCCCAGAGAGACGTAGGGGTATTCACCTGGAGACACCCGGGGACCAATTTTGTCTAAAGGTGTTAGAACATTGCATGCCACATCATTATGAGCTCCGTTGTAGCCCCCTTGCATAACAATTACATGATCACGTTTGGTGGCGGCTCGTGCGATCCGCACAGCCGCCATGCTGGCCTCTGTACCTGTATTACAAAACTCAACTTTATCCAATGCCTCGACCTGTGTGCAAAGAATCTGAGCCAACTTCCCCTCAAGCTCATTCGTTCCCGTCCCATAAAGACTAACTCCACTCCTAATCACTTTCTCTACCGCTTCGGTAACGTACCCATCACAATGGCCCAATAAGTGCGGGGCAAAAGCCGCATGGTAGTCTACATAACGATTGCCGTCCACGTCCCATATATAGGCTCCTTTGCCCCTGGCGAAGGCTAGTTCGGGCTCGACTCTGCGAATACTAGAAACTACCCCCCCAGGAATATATCTTTCATTACGCCGGAATACGGCAGATGACTTCAGTCGATTAACGCTTTTCATAAGCTTGCCTTTCTATTGCATGATCAAGACAATAAATCAATTAGGATAAATGACCCCAAAATTAAAATTTTCACGTCGCGACTTTATTAGAAACTCAACCTACGTCACAGTTGGTTTCTTGGGTCTTCGGTATTTCCTCCATTCTTCAGCAAAAGGACAATCATATTTCAACGAAGTCCTGGGATATGGGCCACTCCTGGATGATCCTCAACAGATCATCGACTTACCCCGTGGTTTTAGCTACAAAGTATTGTCACAAACAGGTGACTTTATGGATGACGGGTTTCGAATTCCGGGTGCTCCCGACGGTATGGCCGCATTCTCCGAACCTAGCGGCCAAACAATTATCGTCTGCAACCACGAACTTTCGCAAGAGAGTACAAACGTAGGTCCGTACGGCCCCGAGAATGAACTATTTCATCAAATTGATCGCAGCAAGGTCTACGATCCCGGTATTGAGGGCATGCCTGCCCTCGGTGGAACATCAACAATTCTCTATGATTGCAAGAAAGGTCAAATTTCGAGTCAATTTCTAAGCCTCGCCGGTACAGTGCGTAACTGTGCGGGAGGTCCTACTCCTTGGGGCTCTTGGATAACCTGTGAAGAAACTACCCTAACTGCTGGAGATTCTCTGACCAAAGACCATGGTTTCAATTTTGAGGTCCCGGCCACTTCTAACCCGTACCTTGCAAATCCTGTTCCACTTGTTCAGATGGGAAGGTTTAAGCATGAGGCTGTTGCAGTAGATCCGAATAGCGGAATTATTTTTCAGACTGAAGATGTCAACGATGGGCTCATTTACCGTTTCATTCCAAATGTGCCGGAAGATCTAGCAAGGGGAGGTCATTTACAGGCTCTCGGAATAAAAAACTATAGCTCGATCGATACACGGAATTGGCCAACAGTCGAGAGTCCTTCCGTCCCAATTCAGAAGCCAATGGAAGTCTCTTGGTTCGATCTCGATGATGTTCTCTCGCCAAACGACGACCTGCGTTATCAAGGTTATGATAAGGGAGCCGCGCGATTCGCACGGACTGAGGGAATGTGGTACGGAAATGGAGCAATCTATTTTGCTTCTACCAACGGCGGAAAGAATTTCGCAGGCCAAATTTGGAAGTACACTCCTAGCCCTTACGAAGGGACCAAAAAGGAACTTGATCAACCAGGACAGCTGGAACTTTATTTGGAACCCAACAATAATCAACTATTGGAACACTGTGATAATCTCACCGTCGCTCCATGGGGAGATCTAATAGTTTGTGAAGATGGTTTAGCAGATCAATATCTAAGAGGCATAACCCCTGAAGGGAAAATCTACACCCTGGCACATAATAGCTATGCCGGGAATTCGGAATTCTGCGGTGCCTGTTTCGCCCCCAATCACCCTACTCTCTTCGTTAATATTCAATCGCCCGGAATTACATTGGCCATTACAGGGCCGTGGGAGAGTCTTTCCTAAACAGGTTCCTCTTCTACTTTAACGTCTGAAATTCGTTTGCCGAAATCGAAACATGTTATCGATTTCATCCGTCCGGAAGGATTACGTAACGAATTCTGTATAAGCGACTTGAGTTTTATTCCACCCTAAGACCATTATTAAAAAGAAGAAATCCGAAGGTCCGAAATTGAAGAACCTATTGTTCACTAACCATGATGGTTGAGAATCAGTTTTTTTCGGAGGAAGCAGCAAATACTTCGAGATATCCCTGATCCCGCATCCAATCAATATTGCGTTGACGTTTAGGCTTTTTATCTGGATTAGACAACCAGTCCGGATGGTACTCAGGACCCGGGTTGGGAAATGTATTCCGAGCGCGTCTATCCCGATTTTTTTTTGTCATTTGTACCAACTCAGATACCGCTTCTTTTTCCTCGGGAGAAACAGGATCCTTGATAAACATATTCGAAATAAAGCGCCGATCAAACTCACCTCCAGTACTGGCATGCCAGATGCGGAAATTAAAGACAATGACATCTCCCGGAGTCACACTGCAGATTTGTGCGGGGACATCTTTAATTTCAAGGCTGTTCTCGATAAGGTAAGGACTGCTCGGGAGGGGTTTGTTTCCAAAATCAGCCAACAATCCGATCGCATGCAGCTCATCGTGATAGGGATTGAGATGTGATCCCGGTATGACACGCAAGGCACCGTTATCACCATTGAGTGGCTCCAGATAAATGACGACCTTGATACCATGAAGCTGAAAATGATCGGAGTCCGGATGCCAGGGGGTGTCTTCAATAAAGCTGGTAGCATTAGAGGATACACCGAAAACCTCATCTTCAAATAAGGCCTCCGGGATCTCGTAAATACGTGGATCTTCGAGCAAGGAACTGGTAAAAGGTGAATCCGGATTTGAATTAGACCAGCTGCAATGAATCGGTTTCCCCCCGTTCGCTTTCCCGCGAAATGTTGTTTCCAATTTAGCGTCAATCTCTGCGTTTAATCTATCAATGTCTTTGGCGCTGAGAACATTTCTCAGAATGAGACATCCGAATGTATGGTAATGATCAATCTGTTCCCGTGTCAGCACCAGTTATCCTCCTATATATTAAATAAGTTCAAGCGGCCTGAGGGGAAATAAACTCGTGGTCATGTACAGCTCCCTTCGTTGGCTGCTACAATGCTTTGTGTCAGCCTTCTTTCAAATGGACCATATATTGGCTTACGAAATCAAAATTGACGTTTTTGGCAAACGCATCTGTCAGTCTTTGCGTCGTAGGACCTGTGATGGCATCATGTGGTACCAATTTCGTGTTGAACGAACGTACCGGACATATGCAGAAACTTGTCGAAGTGATAAAGGCTTCATCCGCCCGATATGCATCCGCTGGCGTAAGATCATTCTCAATGACTTCAATATCCATCTTCTCAGCTAATTCGATAACCGTTTTTCGGCTTATTCCTTCCAGGACATATTCCGCCTTCGGAGTAAATAGGACACCCTCCTTAACCAAGAACAAATTACTCCCCATTCCCTCGGCCAGAAAGCCCCGAGTGTCGAGAAGGATCGCCCACGCCCCAGGACTATGGCTGCGGACTTCCAAATCCGCCAATATCAGATTTAAGTATTGGTGGACTTTCACATTTGGACTGAAACAATCCGGTGGCGTCCTTCGAATTGATGGGAAGAAAACCTCGATACCATCCCGGTAAAATGGCGCTCGAGCTTTCAAAGGTAATGGAGTGCATTCGATGATCACATTCGGTTCGGAACAATCCTGAATATCTCCTTCGGGGATGTTCACACCTCTTGAAATTCGTTGGGAAACCCAATGGTCGGAGTTGGGCTTTAGAAGCGGAAGATTCCTCTCGGAAACTTCCTCGGATAACTGAGTAATCTCCTTTGGTGAGAGCCCCGGATCAATCCCGACATAGTTGAGAGAATCAAAAAGACGCTCAATGTGTTCACCTAATTTGAAAATTTGTCCCCCAAAAGTTCGCGCCGCATCAAACACCCCATCACCATATTTAAAACTCCGATCACGAAATGGAACTAACACCTCGCTTTCGGGTACAATCTCTCCATTGAAGTAAGCTACTCGTTCTTTCATACCCATTAAAAACGTTCCAGTTAAACAATTTGCCCTACAAACTTACCTGTGAGACTCTCTGAGTCGATGCATTTCAGGGATTGAGATTAGAAAACCATCGAATCGATACACAAGAAACCTAACTCAAAGACAAGATCCTTCTTCCCTACAAATCCGGAACGTAGCCTTGCCCCCATTGTTCTTTCCGATCCTCCCTGAAATCTCCCGTCAAAGGCATGATTGAGAGCTGCCCACCATCAACAACAAAAGTTTGCCCGACAATATATCGCGCCTCTTCGGAAGCAAGAAACAGGGCTAGTTTGCCAATATCTGTCGGTTCTCCGATAATACCTGCTGGAATTCCGGAAGCGGCCGATTCGCGATCGAAGTCCTTCAACACCGAAAGATGATTCTCGACGAGAATCCAACCCGGAGCGATGGCATTCACTCGAATGCCCTTTTGCGCAAGTTCCAAAGCCAGGACGCGCGTGAAAGATACAATAGCTCCTTTGGTTCCGGCATAAACAGTATGTTCTGTCATTCCGGCATAAGCGTGGACAGAAGTCAGGTTGATTACTGCGCCACCTCCTTCCTCTATCATGTTAGGCACCATGAATTGGGTTAGGAAAAACATTCCCCTTATGTTGACATTGTAGAGAACGTTAAACTGTTCTGGCGTAACTTCGAGAAAGGGCTTGTTCATAGTAATGCCAGAATTGTTTATCAGCACATCAATTCCTCCCAAGTATTCGAGAACCCCCGAGGCAAGATCCTGACATTCATCAATATCCCCAAGATCAGCTTTGAATGCTTTCGCTTTCCCTCCATTCTTCTCGATCTCAACTGCCGCGCTACGACACCCATCTTCACTATGCGCGTAATGAAGCGCGACCGTTGCTCCTGCTTTGGAAAACTCCAACGCTACGCCGCGGCCGATTCCGGTACCCGAGCCCGTGACGAGAACTCTTTTATGGTCCATCTTTCTTTCTTCACTCATATGTCTGATTGTTTAAAGATGGCTAATGCTAACCGGATAGAGGGCATTTTAAAAGCGTGCCTAAGTCTACCTGTCACTGAAAGTTGGCAATGTTCCTAGCATTGGATACAAAGCTTCAGTTATTAGCTCGTCCGAAATTATTAACATAATAGTTAAATTTCTCAACCCGAACCCTTGGAGAAAACAACCAGAATTAAATCAACAATGACTTTAGAAATCGCTTGGGCCAACAATGCTTACCGATTTCCGTTCAAAACCGGGATTCCTCATACTGTCCAAAAGGAGCTTCCAGCTCAATTTCTGCTGCCAGTTTCTCCAATTTCTGTTGATGCTCCCGATCTACCGGAATTCCATTATCGCGATTTTCCTTTTCCCAAATCCACTCCATGCCACCAGCCAATTCTGCCCTCTCAGTCCCAGGGAGAGGCTGGGTGCTACGCGCTTCATGTATGTAACGGTCCATCTCCTTTTTGAAAGGAACTAACTCCTGAAATCGTTTGACGTCAAAAACGGCTACAAAGGCACCCTGATGCGGCGCGGCGCCTTCACCTGTCCCCGGATAGCAAAACCCTTCATTGTACATTCCCGCCAGGATGCCTCCAATCGCCTGAAATATAGAGGCTAGCCCAAGGGCCTTGAAGAAGGCTGTGGGATAATTCAGAACCAGTTCGTCTTGCTGCGGCAAAAAGGAAGCCGACATATCGAGAACCAATGGTGGCTCATTACCTGTAGGGATCGCTATGCTCATTGGCGAACCCCCTGAAGCGCTCATCACGGTAGCCTGAGGATTAGGATGATATCGATGCGATGAAATGGCCATCCCAATACAATCCTTGGTGAGAGCCATCCGTGAATAGTTGCCTGCAGCGCCAAAATGAAAATGGTTTCGCGTTGTCGCAGCTGCTACACCCACATCTAGCGCTTTCTCTATCGCCATCTTTGTCCCACGATGGGCAGGGAAATACCCCAGGCCACCATCACCGTCTAGAACCACTGTAGCCGATGATTCGGAAACAACCCTAACAACCGGACTTGAATTAGTATGGCCACCCAGCATCTGGCGTACATATGCATCAGCTTGAATCGTTCCATGACTGAAAACACATCTAAGATCATTCGCTACCAGAGTGATAGCCATATGTGCCGCCTGATCATCCGGCACTTTAACCTTACTGAAAAGGGCTCCAATAAACTTACGCATGGCATCTGCGGGTACGCGGATACCATGCTCTGGGGGAATGTTATGACGTGGCATGGTGGAAGCATTATGTTTAAATTCTCTACCTGAAGTCCATCTTCTAGTTTCTAAATTATTATGCCAATTGACACACGAAACTTCCAGTAGAGTTTCGGCTGCACAAAATCCTAACTAGGATAAATTAACGCAACCCTTGCGGAACCTATTTCGGCAATTATCCCTTGGTACCGGAAAGCAACAGCCCTTGAACAAAATACCGCTGCGCCAGGAAAAAAAGTAGGACGAGAGGTGCTAGAGCAGTGAGACTCGCCGCCATGAGAAGATTAATCCAGGAGCCTTCTAGTGAATTATAAAGATCCAGACCAACGCTAATGGGAAACTTGTCCATGTCGTTTATGTAGATAAGGGGATTCATAAAATCTTTCCAGTGTTGAATCAGACTCATAACAGCAACCGTAGCAATAACTGGCTTAGCATTCGGCATGAAAATATGCCAATAAATTTGCCAGGTAGTGGCACCATCCAAGGTAGCAGCTTCTTCGAGGCTTTGGGGTATCGCCTTGAAGAATTGTCGGAACAAAAAAATGAAGAATGCGCTCTCCCCTAACCAATATGGAACGATGAGAGGCTTGTAGGTGTTGATCCACCCGAGTGCATCGTAAAGGACATAGCGAGGAATCAGAAGAACTAGCCCAGGCAACATCATAGTTGCCAGTAAAACCACAAACCAAAATCCCTGTCCTCGCCACCGCAATCTAGCAAAAGCGAACCCGACTAGCGAGCAGGATAAAACCTGCCCGACAGTAGCGGAGAGGCAAATCACCACTGTATTGAGCATGAAATTCAGGAAAGGTAACTTTCTCAAAGCCTCAGGGTAGTTGGACCAGCGCCACTCGCTCACCCAAATCGTGGGCGGGAATTCATAAACAGCTCCCAGCGACTTAAGGGACGAACTAATAGCCCAAAGGATTGGAAAGAGAAATGTCAGAGCTATTGCGGAAAGCAAGAGATACATCCCGCTTTTCAATAGGACTTGGCGTATCTTAATCCTACCAGAAAAATAAAGGTCTCCCTCAGCCGTAGCATCCATCTTCATCATTCTTCCCCTTGATAATGAACCCAAAGATTACTAGACTTAACCATACAAAGCGTTAGGCCCAGAATGATAACAAAAAGGATCCACGCTAGGGCGCTCGCATATCCCATTTCAAAGTCGATAAAACCCTTGTTGTAAAGGTAGAGGACAAAAAACAGAGTTGAATCGTTAGGGCCACCCGAAGTCATTATGAATGCCTCATTAAACACTTGGAATGAGCCGATGACGCCCATGACTAAATTGAAGAAAATAGCCGGCGAAATCTGAGGGACCGTTACATGTCGAAATCGCTGAATACGCCCTGCTCCATCAATTTGGGCTGACTCATAGAGCTGAGGAGGAACATTCTGAAGAGCGGCAAGAAAGATGAGCGCAGGCCCGCCAGCACCCCACCAGCTCATCATAATCAAAGCCGGCTTAGCCCACCTTTCGTCGTAAATCCATCCTGGGGGCTTCCAATCACCTGAGAGAATTCCAATACTCTCGAGAGCTGAACCAATCGCACGCAGGATTAGGTTCAACAATCCAAAGTCGGGATTGAACAACTGAAGCCACATCATGATCGTGGCAATGCCTCCAATAATGTAAGGCATGAAATAGATCGTTCGAAAGATGGTGATTCCCTTCAATTTCTGGTTCAAGAGAACCGCTATCATTAGGGAAACTATAACTCCACCGGGAACCGCTAACAGGCTGTAAAACACCGTATTCCTTAGGGCGGTATGTACAAACGGATCCGCCATCGCCTTTTGATACTGATCAAAACCAACCCACTCCAGCCGAGACCAACTCATGCCATCCCACTCCGAAAAGGACAGGAGGAGCGAACCCAGAAGGGGAAAAAATGTCAGAAGGAAGAAACCCGTCAGCCAAGGTGATGCGAACCAATACCCTATTCCATCCTTCGAAGCTTTGGAGAAATTTTTCATTCGCTCATCGCCTTCCAAACCGACCTGTATCTTTCAACAGCAGCAACAGGATCAACAGGGGGTATTTTCTCCAACAGTTCTGGAGTTTCAAAAAGATAGCGGGCTATAGCCTGCCGAGGAGTTAAACGAGAATTTTCATCCTCTGAAACAAGTGCAGCCATAGATTTTGCAACCGCTCTCTGCATGAGCCCATAGTGAACGTTAATTGGCTGACGCCTGGCATAGGTCCTGGCTGCTTCTGTAAACTTATAAATATCCACGTTCTGCCCCGTTTTTGGTGCTCGCTCTGCATTCATGAAATAGGGTTCAGATTCCATCAAGCTCGGGAGGGAAACCTGATAGTTAGCCAGTATCTTCTGTCCTGCAAGTGATGTCAGAAAATCCAGAAACTGCCAGGCTTCTTTCTTATGTTGCGACCCTCTGCTCATGGCCATACCCTCCCAGAAAAACCGCGTGAAGCGTCGTCCTCCCTCACCTCTTGGAAAATGTAGGATGTCATAATCAATTCCTGACGCATTAAGATAAATTAAGCCGTAGGTGCCTGTGTTAAGGATTGAAACCATCCCTGTGAAGAAAGCGGTATTAAGGTTCAAGGCGCCAAAGTCAGAGGCTTCAGGCATCACTTTGAACTTCAGGCGCATATCCCTAAGTAAAGTCAACGAGGCTTCACACTCCGGCCCATAGAAGGTGGTTTTAGTAAAGGTTTCTTCGTCCAGCCAACTCGCACCCAAAGCCCAATGAAATGGTAACCAATTCACAGCTCCCGTCGGCTGCAGAGCATATTGATCGGTCCGTCCATCTCCATCCAAGTCCATGGTCAACCGAATACAGACCTCAATAAATTCATCCAACGTCCACTTGTTATCATTTACGTACCACCATCCATCATCTGATTTTTCCAGTCCAGGCATGTTGGGAGAATTGCTCACCTGAATGCGGGCTCGATTCCAATTCGCCTTGTTGTAGAAAAGTAAATTACATCCTCCCCAAACCGGCATGCCCCATTGCTTCCACTCTCCAGATTCTAAATCGTACTTGCCGAATTCTCTTACAGCCGTCCCCCAGTATTGTCCCTTCACCACTTCCCCATTTTCCCCCCACCGATTCTTGGCCTTGAGATAAGGGGAGAGATCCGCAAGCTTGCCCGAAGCCATTAGATGGGGAAACGGTTCATCTTGTATCATGAACAGATCTGGAGCAGTGTCAGAAACAATCTGTTGTTGGATTTTTTGGTGATACCGTGTTGATGGGAGGTGACGTCTTTCGACTCTTATATCTGGGTGTTTTTGACGAAATGCCTCGAAAATCTCACTCCACATTTGGTAGTCGATATGATCACCCCAATGGGCAATAACCATGGGTTGATCTTCCGCAGTTTGGCTATAACGTAAAAATGTATGGCCAAACATCCAGTAGAGAGACACACAACCGGCTATAAAGATGAGACTAATTCGAATCGGGAAAGTCATGATTTAGAAATTTGCCAGGCCCCTCCCCCGAGCTCGGGGAATTCATGTCAACTCTCAGTCCTAATCTCGGTATAAATTCCACAGTTTTCATCCAAAAAATTCAACAAATTTCTAGACGGCCACAAAACCACTTTTGAAAGTATCCGGCTTTAAGAGAGTTACCTGAATGTCAAATTATATCTCATCTAACTTTTGAGGTAATAAAATTATTTGGATCAAATTTGATTTCTAGGACAGATCTCCCATAAATCCTGGGAAATAATCGAGCTATCCACAATGACATAACCCACACCTTTTGAAAGCAAAGACTGGAGGCTAAAAAGGGGGATTTTGCTGGATTTCTAAACGGATGGGCATGAGAATAATATGGAGGCAAATAAACTTCAATTAATTTGAACTTCTGCATCAAGCTATAACTATGTCCAATATGGCCGAACAGCTTGGATTCTTCGCCAAAAACGGTTATCTTTTGATCCCTGATGCACTGTCAATGGCCGAAGTTGAACTCGCCAATGCAACCATCGACCAGGATCTAGATGAAAACGAAACTCTTTGGCGGCACCGTTCAAACGGACGATCACAATCAGTTAATATCTTACTCGCCCAGCCGGATCTTGATTTTACAATGCGGCCAACTTCTGTTCTTCCGCTCATGGAGTCCATTATGGGACCTGATATCTGCGCCGATGAACACTCCGTTATGATTCGGGAGGCGAATCCAACAGGACCAACCGAATGCATCTGGCACCGGGATTCGTGCGGCGGTGGAACCAAACCACCGTATTTCACGCGATATCTCTCAATTGTTTTTTATTTGACCGATGTCGACGAAACGACTCATACCTTCAGCGTCGTCCCGGGGAGCGCCCAGACCTCCCAACCGAAAGGAATTGATGAATACGACTTGACCAAAGCTCATCACATCGAAGGCAATGCGGGAACTGCAATACTCTTCAATGCCTATACGATTCATGCCGGGAATGTCAGAAATACCACGGCTGAACGACGAACTATACACCTTTATTGTGGGCACATAAGCGATCGGTTTGTTAGCAATTTTACCATTTTCCCCCGCCGACTTTGGGAAAATAAAGATGACGCCACAAAAAAGTACTACAGCCGTCTCAACCCAATCAGTCGGTTGATCGCGGATCGATTTTGAGTTCCTTGTTGACCTAGTTTACTAAGATTAAACGAAATCGTGGGTTATTTGTCACAGTGATCGCCAGCCAATCCTTTCTTTGCCCTGTCTTATTAATCGAATTTCCTCAATATACCATACCATGAACTACACACGTTTTGGAAACACCGGTCTTACAGTCTCTCGTTTATGCCTGGGAACCGCATTTCGGGAAACCCGAGATGAAGCTGTCGCAACTAACACAATCGAGTATGCCATCGATCAAGGCATCAACTTCATAGACTGCGCCAATGTCTACGGCCAAGGCTGGTCTGAGACCGTTTTGGGAAAAGCAATTAAGGGACATCGAGACGATCTTGTACTTACGACCAAGGTGCGTAGCCCAATGGGAGAATTACCTAACGACCAGGGGTCCTCTGCATATAATATAATGAGGGAAATCGAGCGAAGCCTGAAGCGTCTCCAAACCGATCACATCGATCTTTACCTCCTTCATAGCTGGGATCAAGAAACCCCACTTGATGAAACCCTAAGAGCACTTGATAGTCTTGTAAATCAGGGCAAGGTGCGCTACATTGGTTGCTGTAATTTTGCTGCCTGGCAAATCTGTAAGGGTCTTTGGACCAGCGATCGGGCCAATCTTACACCTTTCCTTGGAATTCAGCATTACTACAATCTTCTCCATCGGTCCCTGGAGTATGAGCATTTTGCTCTGGCAGAGGAAGAGGGCCTTGGCCTTATGACCTATAGTCCCATTGCCGTCGGCCTCCTCCTTGGTCGTCAACCGAAAGAAAAGCCTGTACAAAAGGAGATATTTGGAGGACCAAATGTCACTAATGTACTAGCAACCGTGAATGAAATTGGCAAAGAAACCGGAAAGACTGCAGCTCAAGTATCAATCGCATGGGTTCTGTCTCATCCTCAGATTTCTTCGGCTATGACAGGCCCCGATTCTCCTGAGCAGCTTGAAGAAAATCTGGGTGGCGTTCAGTGGGAATTAGGGGATGAAGAATGTCAGCGTCTCAATGACGTATCTGCTTGGGCGATAGGGAATGGAGTTTTTAGGTGATGACCATGAAACAAAAAAGCGTTAAATCAAAAAAAATTGCTACCCCTCGTATTCCCAGAATTCGTCTCAATTCCGGCGCCTGGAGTCCCCTGGTTGATATGATCGATGTCTTTCCTGGACACCGCGGATCCAGTCGAGAAGGTGAGCTTGAACTCTACGACGCACCTATTGGAATCCGTTTCGAGATCGAAGTGGCAAAGAAATCCGAGCCACTGTTGGAGGCAGAGTGTGTTTGGGAGAAGAGCATAGCTCCTCTTTGCATATGGCAGGAAGCAGGGCGATATCATATGATATACACCGCTTCTGGAGGACACTGTTATGCTATTAGCGATGACGCCTACAATTGGAATCGACCTGAACTCAGTGAGGTTGAATACAACGGTTTGAAGAAAAATAATTTGATCTCTAGTCCAGCTGAAGGAGCCACCGGCACTTTTGAAGATCTTAGCGCTCCGCCTGAGGAACGCTTTAAGGCTATAGGGGGGCGGATGTACTGGAGTGATCCTGAGACGGGTGAAGAATTGAACGGAGAAGAGGCGAATTTACGAATGGAAGCCGAGCAGCAGACGGAATGCTACACGGGACCAAAGGCCGAGATAAGAGGTCACACGCTTGCGTGGACCTCACCCGACCGCATCCATTGGAATCCGGTCGAAAACCCATTGGCTTACCGGCCGGTTAACGGTGGTATTTCAGCCCGTTACGACCCTCATCGGGGAGATTACTTCTGTTATATTCAGCTTATGGGCTACCCGGCTGAGGTTCTAGATGGAATCGGCGTCAGTCGACTGGAACAAGGAATGCAGATTCGGACCATCGGGTTTTCGCGCACCAAAAATTTCTTCGAATGGCCGGCTCCTAAGTTGATTCACCATCCTGACACAGAGGACGATCCGGATATTTCTTTCTACGGCGCCAATTATTTTGCTTACCCGGGACGCGATGATCTTCACGGGATGTTTATCCCCATCTACCACCAAATTGCCAGTACTATCGACGGTCAGATTGCATTCAGCCGTGATGGGCTCTACTGGTCACGCCCTGAACGCAGAGCCATACTCCCCTTGGGAAAAGAAGGAGATGGAGATGAGTGTATAGCGCACTTCTGGCGCAGTGGAATCGTTGAGCTCCCCGACGGCAACTGGGCCTGTCCTTACACAGGAAACTCTGTTATTCACGACCTTCCCGACAGCAAGATCCCGGTTTTATTTCCACAACGAAGGCCGAATCAAATTCGATGGGCCCTTTGGCGACCGCATCGCTTTTGTGGCATTCGGGCCGACTCGAAAGGTGAATTTACTCTACCTTCCCTATACAGAGCTCACAATGAATTACATCTCAACTACCGCTGCGAACCAGGTGGATGGATACAAGTCGAGCTGCTGGAGAAAATCCCGTCATTGGTATTTCCGGATACTGACCCAGTACCTGGATTCAGCTTTGAAGATTGTGACCGCCTAACCGGCGACGCTGAAGATCGAGTGGTAACCTGGAGAGGAAACAACGATATTTCCGTAGTTGGAGAAGCAGTTGGAATCCGTGTTCGGATGTTCGGAGCCAAACTATTTGCCTATCGCGTGTAAAAGGATCATCTGTGAAGAACAGCGCGTGAGAAATCACACGAGAATAAAAGAATTCTCCGATCGGTTCCACGACCTGGCTTACCGCTCAGTAATTCTTTAAGGTTCCTAGGTTGCACAACCGTTTCATGCAACCGCTTGAAGTTTAAAAGGGTTCTGCCTCGACTTGACATAAAACTAGAGAGGTACTTGATGATAAATAGTAGTTCGCCATAATAATCAACCAGGTAGCTACAAGAGGAAAATTCGCAACGATAAGAACAACCGAAGACAAAATGAAATTAGGAATTGTGGGAATGTTAAGTGAAGACTTTCGTACCTTTCGGTCCGATCATATGCATCCGATTCGTGCCCTTGGTTTTACCGGTTTCGGGTTTCATCTTAATGGGAACGATATTTTCGAGATCACAGATGAAGATTGCGTCAAATTCCGAAAATTTCTGGCGCCCGAGGAACTCGATCTGGCGCAATTTGCCATTCAATACAACGAATGCCTCTTTCACCCTGATCAAGCTGTACGCGATGCTGTCACTGCCAAAATCAACCGGGGCACTGAAATTTCCGCAGAGTTGGAAGCACAGGTTTTTCTACTCCGTCCCGGTAGCCTCAATCCGGATGGTCCTTGGACACCTCATCGAGACAACCACCTGCCTGAGCAGACGGGAAGGCTTGTTGAGACACTAAAGCCAATTGCGAGGAAAGCAGAGCAAGAGGGAGTTATCCTAGCCTTGGAAACTCATGCCGTATCCATTATGGACCCGCCGGGAAAATGCCGAGAAATAGTTGAATTAGTTGGGTCGAAACACCTGAGATTAATCCTGGATGCCGTAAACCATTTTCAGAGCCTCCAACAAGTTTATCAGAGCAGCGACTGGGTAAATTGTATTTTTGATGAGACTGGCTCGATTTCCCCAATCGCCCACATCAAGGATCTCAAAATCTCCAATGGTCTTGTCCTTCAAATCGATCAGGAAATTCCCGGCGAAGGAGAACTCGACCTGGCTCTTGTTCTCAAGCGCTTTCACGCCTTTCATCCTGATGGCTATGGCCTCATCGAGCACTTAGGCCCAGACAAAATTCCCCAGGCCGCAACTAATGTTCGAAGAATTGCAAAGGAAAACGGAGTTAGTATCTACTGATGCACAGTATCTGAATGCATTCAGTTTTTCGGATGAAGTTCCATCTATTTTTTCATCCCCTGTTGCCCAAGATAGAAAGCAGTCTCGTAAGCTAATAGCATTACAAATAGGATCATTAAGAAATGCTTATGCAAGGCCACCCATTCTCGGAATTTTGAAGCATTTCTTCTTTTGCCCGGATACTTGGACACATGTCTTTATAGGAGGTAAATCCTTTCAGAAATCCTCTACCGCTTGTTACCTTCAAGCCTGTCATAAATATTACTAATGGATCTCAATGCCGGCCGCTGCACAGATGCCTTGGACATTTGCCGCTGCTTGAGGATAAAAATCGGCACTCAAATGCTCTAGTAGCATGTAACCGTCAGAATAGAGATTGTCCCAGCGTCTGAGAGCGGTCTCAAGATCAAGCTCGCCTTCTCCAGGCATGGCCTCGTCAAGGTGTACAACAAGACCTGAACGAACGCGAATATCCTTGCAGTGCCCTACCGGAGCGATCTCTCCCATTAAATCGAAAATGTGGTTAAGCCGATCAGTGCTATTGTAAACCTGCTGCAGTGATTGGAAGTGGTTGACATAATCCATGACCACTCCCATGTGGCTGGAGCCAACCTCTGTAACAACTTCCTTATTGATCTCAGGTGTACCCATGATAGTGAGTGCATGAGTTTCGATAACTATCGGGACACCCTCTTCTTCAGCCTTGGAAGCAATCTCTCGAAGGCTTTCAATAAGTCTATCTTTTGAATCCGGCTTGAAATTCTCTCGACAGGGAGTGTAGGAACCATCCGGATTTAGGCTACCCGTTCGGATTAAACAAGTCTGAGCATTGAGTTCGCGAGCAATCTCGATCCCCCGTTTTATCTTATGAAGCACATGAGCCCTAACTTCGGGATCGTAATCGAAAAGGCACTCACTGAAGCCAATTCCAAACTGGGGAAGATCCATGCCGACTTTAGCGTAAACCTTTTTAACCTTTTCGCATTCCGCCGCTTGAACACCAAACAGCTCCTCCCCGGGGGCATGAAACGCTGCACCAGAAAGGTTAAGATCCTGTATTGCCTCTAAATGCCCCGACCCGATTTTTCGAAAGTCAGCTGGCAGCATGCCAACAACTCCAAGTCGCATAATTTATTCCTCGAGTATATATAATCCAATTAGGAAACGTCATCTCAAGACTCGTGGAAATTGGCTGCGCGAGCAAGTTATAAAATCCTCTTCAAATATTTTTTTCGAGAACACTGATGCAATCGATAGCTTTGGGAATCATCGACAAGCCCTGAGACCAATACCTTTTCTAGAAGAAGTATCCATTGTTGTGAATTGATTCATTGCAAAATATAGCCAAATCAACATAGGTCCGATATATGAATTCTACTGGTAGAGAAGAGAAAATCAGAAGTAATGTTATCGAAACCCTTCCAGAGCTAGATGAGATACATGACGGATTTTTGCGCGGCCAAGTGATTGAAGCCTGGGTCTACAGCCTGAGCAATAGCTCATTCAATTCGATTGATGAAATTCGGGCCAGCGGAAATGCCGACTCCCCTGCCATGAAGTGCGGTACGCAGACCGACCATATTCGGGGTGTCACAAGAATCGCTATGGTCCTAGGTGACGATATGATTAAACAATTTCCCCAACTACCCATAAATCGGGATCTACTCATCGCTTGCGCAATCTGCCATGATGTTGGGAAGCCATACGAGTTTGATCCGAAAAATCAGAAACGATGGAAAGAGGATAGCACTGGCACCGGCTATCCAGCAATCAGACATCCGCAGTACGGTACCCACACCTGTCTGACTGTAGGTTTACCAGAGGAGGTTTGTCATGCTGCTGGATGCCACTCCGGGGAAGGGGAGCTGGTTCAGAGATCTCTTCATGTAACAATCGTCCATCACGCCGATTACGTTTGGTGGGACACCCTGAAAGCTGGCGACCAGATGGAATTAGAATAATATATTCATCGCCTTAACTAAAACCGTGTATTTTCGTACCTCCCAAAGGAAGTCATCACTCCAAGTTGTTCAGCTTCTTCCTGCAAAGAATTAACGTGCTCGTCACTGAGAGGAATCCCTTTTTCACGGTTTTCCTGTTCCCAGTACCATTCATTGCCTCCCGCTAATTCAGCTTGATTCATACCCGGCAATGGTCGGCACTTACGAGCATCGGAAATAAATCGATCCATCTCCACTTTTAATTCTTCAACTGGCATGAAGTGCGCAACATTAACAATGACGATAAAAGAGCCCTGATTTGATTCCCATCTAGACTCTATTATTTCCTCACGGAAAATCCCTGCGAGGACTCCCCCAAGCGCCTTAATAACGGCACTCAACGCCATATTTTTGAGTAAAGCCTTTGGCAACCGGAGAAAAAGATCCTCTTCGAATGGGAGAAGGCTACCTCCCATATCCATGACCAGCGGCGGCTCTTCTCCAGCAGGAACTGCAATACTGATAGGAGACGCATTAATGATATTTGCAATCGAATTTTCCGGCCTTAAATAGTTACGGCTATCGGATAGGGCAATGCCGATACAGTCATGTTTAATGGCAAGTCGTGTATAATTACCAGCAGAGCCAAAGTGGTGGTGATTAAAGGTAGTCAGAACTGCCGCTCCTCCTTCTTTTGATTTTTCGATGATCTTTTCCGTACCAGCCCAACAAGGAAAGTACCCCAAGCCCCCGTCACCATCCAATACCAATGAGGCCGGCGCCTCTCTGATCACAGACACCTTTGGTTGAGGATTGATTTTCCCTGCTCTCAATTCCTCGAGGTAATGAGACAACTGTCCGGTGCCGTGGCTGTAAATACACCGCTGGTTATTACGGGTAAGGATCGTGGCAAGCAAATCAGCGTTCCCCTTCGTCATATTGACTTTTTCGAAGATACGGAGAAGCAGACCATGCAGCTCATCAAAGGGCACCCGAATTCCGTGTTTTGGAAGATAATTGCGTCTGTCAAGATTTAGGTGTTTCATGTCGGCGTTCAACAGGGCAATTGCAATAAATGGGGTACATTCATACCTAGAATTATGATTAACTAAAATTTGTCTCCAATCAGATTCTGAATCTAATTGGAACGGACCGTTAGTCAACTTTCCCAGTTTGCTAACAGTCCGTTCTGGTTATTCTTGAAACAGTGTCAGCTCCATTAAATCGAAAGATTCTCAGATAAAAACAATGAGAAGGAGAAATTGATTGGAGATTATACGGAAAGAACACCGGTTGACAGCTGACGAAGTTTTGTTAAGTGTCCCGGGGGAACTTAGGGCTATATGAGAGCACCCACATTAAGGAATAAACAATTTATCATCGAGGAATTGCCAGATCCCATACCCTCGGAAGGTCAAATCCTTGTTAAGACTCGAGCATGCGGTATCTGTGGCACTGATCTTCACGCCCGTCTTTACGGTCAGAAACTTAGAGAATCCGCAGCTCGGACCAATGGCTTTGGTGCCAACTTCTGTGATGGCGTTGTCTTGGGTCATGAGTTTTGTGCTGAAGTGGTTGATCATGGGCCGAGGACATCGAAACGTCTAAAACCTGGGACTCTCGTTTGTTCTCTTCCTCGCCTTGTTGAGGACAACCGAAGGTTCGGCATTGGCTGGTCCCTAAAGGGAACCGGCGGGTACGGGGAATATATGAAACTTACAGAAGGTTTCAGTTTTCCAGTTCCAAATGGACTCTCGGCTGATCATGCAGCTTTAACCGAGCCGATGGCAATCGGATATCATGCTGTGAAGAAAGCTCGATTGGGAAAAAGAGATGTTCCGCTAGTGATCGGATGCGGACCTGTTGGGCTTGCCGTAATAGCCTCCCTTAAACTCATGGAGGCAAGACCAATTGTCGCAGCCGACTTCTCGCCACGCCGCCGCAAATTCGCCGAGAGCCTTGGCGCTGATGTGATTGTTAATCCTGCGGAAACCTCGCCTTATGAACGATGGGCCGATGTCGCAGCAATTGATCCTCCAGATGAAACTCCTAATCCGCAGACATGGTTTCAACCTCCAACCCACAACCCTGCGGTTGTATTCGAATGTGTGGGAGTACCCGGAATACTGAACCAGGTAATTTCTACTGTTCCCCGTGACACACGAGTTGTGGTAGTAGGATATTGTATGGAAACAGACCACCTAGACCCTATTTTCGCCCTAGATAAAGAACTTAATCTTCAGTACGTAATGGGCTATAATCCCAATGAATTCAACGCTACTCTGCACCATATTGCGGACGGCAGAATCCCAGTCGAAGAACTTATTACGACCAAGGTCGGGTTAGGAGGTATCGCACAAGCCTTCGAAGACTTAGCCTCCCCCGAGAGGCACGGGAAGATAATTATCGAACCCTCAATTTCCTAACCGAGGATAGGCGGCAAACCAACCGTCCCGTACCAGCCCCACACAAAAAAGGATCTCAACCCTTTTTATCTAATCTTTTTGAAAACCAAAAAGTTGTGGGACTTTGACAAGCCCGCGGTTTTAGACCTTAACGCAGATCGCGGATGAAAACTATGGGGAAGGCCTTCAAGCACTTTAATAAGAAGAATTCCAGTGCTCATTTCTGTCAACTTGCCCTAATATTGGATTCGAACTAGCCGAGACCCCCCTCTACCCTTAATTCGATTCAAATCCTGATGGTTTGAGAACAACGATTGTAGACATTCCCAAATCAGATTGAGGCAAGGGAAATGAAACGGTATGATGTCGAACAAGGTAGGCCGGATTCTGATCACGGTGTTCCAGAAACTTGTCGATGTTACTCATTTCAAATGTGAGCGGAGGCATACCGTAGTGCATTGGCACGATCCACTTGGGCTGCAAGAATTCGAACATCGGATCAAGATCATCATGGGACGGCGTCAAATTTTCGCCCGTTAACGCCATTAGTACGTCGCAGTGGTTGGCGAATGGGGTGAGATCCTCATCACTTAACCGATAGCCAAGGTCACCCATATGCATGAACCAAATATCCCCGACTTTAAACGCATAAAGGGCATTATCCTGGGGGCCTCTCGGATGGTTGGGATCCTCGGCCGCAGCGACCGTGATCAGTGTTTCGCCATTGATCGCAACTTCTTCTTTCCCTTGGGCTACATCCAGGGCGTTAATCACTCGAGGATTTCCCCGCACCAGCCCAAGATTGGCATGTGCCGCATCTGTTAAAGAACTCGCAATGATCGTATCAGCATCAAGTTGGGCTCCTCTGTCAGGGACGCCAAGTACGTCCGGAGCATAGGGATCTGTGACGATGATGGGCCTGCCGTCTTGCCAGATTCGAAAACAAGCGTGGCCTACAAATTCAAGTTGTATGGACATGACTTTCCCTTTCTCTCTAATAAAACTTTAAATAGACACTGCAATGTTTTGGCACCTTAGTCGATTCAAACCTCATTATTATACTCCCACCAGAGACGTCCAGTCGGTCGTTCGATTATCATCGGTTTGATGAACGCCGCCGCTTTCAGTAGACCCTCCTCCACTTCCATGTAATCGCTCTCCATTTCTAAAGAGAGAATGCCGCTGTAGCCAATAAACCGTAAGGCAGTTATAAGTTCGCGCCAGGTCTGTTCATCATGGCCCCACCCAGGTAGGGTGAAAGTCCAGGACCGATCTCTGTACTCGCCTGGACTTGTCGGATCAAATCTTCCTCTTATACGGAGATTAGGACCGTGATAGAGGGTGTCCTTCAGGTGGACGTTTTCAATCATATCTCTCAAACAAAACAAAGCCTCAAACGGATCGATATCCTGGACCCACATGTGAGAAATATCATAATTACAGGCTACCACTGGACCAAGTTCCTCACGGAGTCGACGTAGTTGAAGTGGAGTGTGAACCATCTGAAGAATCTGCATCTCGAAACAGAGGGTGATACCGTGATCCGTTGCGATTTTCGCATGCTCCTTCCAGTAGGGTATGAGGCGTCTTTCCCACTGCCATTTAAGGGCGTCCTTTAGAACATCGGAATCAGTGTTAACAATCCACGCCGGGAGTCTATCTCCCTCAGCGCCTTCCGGCAAACCAGAAACCACAATCATCCTCGAGGAACCAATCTTGCCCATCAATTCGCAGGTTTTGCGAAACTTTATATTGTATTCTTCAGCTGCCTTCCGATCCGGCGTCAATGGTTCCCCATGAGCACTGAACGAATAAATCTCCATGCCATAACTCGAGTAGATATCAAGCCAACGGTTTAGCTCACCTCGATCACCCAGAAGAGTGTCAAGGTCGCAATATTTCTTGGCCGCAGGACTGATTGTGCCAACTTCAACTGCCGTCACACCTATATCCCGAGAAAATCTAAGTCCCTCTTCAAACTCAAATTTCATTATGAATCCAGTGTTAATACCAAGTTTCATTTCGTTATCCTTTTAGCGCTGATTCTTTGATCCTGTTGGCAGACCTTTCGCATCCAGCAGACCATACTTAAGACAACCCTGAGAAAGGAAGCCAAAAGCTAGGGATCTACTAATCATTGGTTTTGAGTACGTCGGCAAAACGTCGCCAGAAACAATCACGGAACAACGTAATGCAAACGAATCTGTGGTTCTGAACAAGATGACACTCAACTATCTGGGAACTCGTACCCTGCTCTTGAACCGATGTACCCTCACAAGATTCGCCTTCGTTATCCAACCACACCCTACGGTTGATTATCCAACCGTGGATTTAAGTCCAAAGCGAGTTCTCTGAAGTTTCGAACCTGGTGAAGCGTAATCAGATTGGTATCGTGTTGGTTCCTGCCTCCCTGTGAAGTACGCGCCAGAATAAGCAAATCGTCGCCAAATATAAGTTGCGATGCATAACTGAATGAATTGCAGGGATGCCCATCAATCGCAACACACCCCGCCTGGAGCCAATTTAGTGCGTCCTTGCTGTACATAAGCATTAGAATTCGTCTCTCGTTGCCAGGTGGACCTTGAAAGCCAATCTCTCGTAAAGGCTCCCGATCTTGCCAAGTATCGGTTGGAATCGTCACCGTGGTCCAAAAAAGTCCCACAATAGGATCCTGCACAATGTGGAATTTACACTGAGCTCCAGGCATCGGGTAGAACTGTAGAAAACAATATTTTAATTCGAACCCATCATCCTTAAGTCTACAAACGGCAGCCAACCCAGCCGTCGAGTGCCCATCAATAATGGTCCTCAATACAACCCGAAATTCACCATTTACCTCGATGACATTTCCCTCCAACCAGCTATCATGGGGGATCTTGTCTTCATTACTTGCCTGGTATTTACCCTGAGTCAAAACGGCAGGCACTTTAGGGAACCCTAGCTTATTCGACATCCTCCATGAAGAAGTGGCTAGCAGGTCTCCGGAAAGATCTCCCGCCACCACCAACGATTTCCATTCAGATCGCACACCCATGCATGTTTCGAAGGCACGGTAGACAATCCCAGAACGGAGCAACACATGAGTCGGAGCACCATGAAAGCGTCCTTGAAACAGGGTAACTATATCAGTCCAGCTTTCACCCCCATCCGAGGATCTCGCAATACAAATGTCACGGCTTTTCCGTCGGTTTCCGATAATGTAAAGGACATCACCGACAATAAATAAGGATGCCCATATGAAATCCACAGCCGCGACCTTTCGCCAAGTCGTAGCCCCGTCATCACTGACGAGAATCTCTGTCTGATTCAAAATTTCCTCCTTGAGAGGTTTGGGCCGAAACCACTCGTAACTAGCCACTAAACGTCCATTAGGCAAATTGGCCAAAGAGGGCGAACCCGTATACAAATTCTCAGGATCGGATGACCTTGCAAGTATACTATAGTTTTCGGACAAAATCATACACACCATTCTACACCACTAGTCGCTCACACCTAACCTCATCACATTTTAAATCATGTCCTGGGGTCAGATCACCTGTTAGCTCCATTATTTTAACAGCGAATAGGAGTTTTGTCTTAGACCTTGGAACAACCCCCTAATCCTCCCATCTTACACACGGTATCGAAATGCGTTTTCGTAACGGGTTGGATTGATAACCGCTGCCACCTTTGCACCACCCGCATCTTTGCTAGGGAACCTCGCGCCTTTATGTCAGAGAGACTTACATATTTTCTAAAGGCTTTTTTCCACTGGACATCCACAGAGTACCATCTCGGTTTATCCGGAGTAGATTCTTCATCGTAGTAATTACTATCGGGATCGAAGGCGTATGGATCAGGATAGGCCTCTTTCACAACCTCGGCAATTCCTGGAATGCCTGGCGATTTACAATTCGACTGGTAGAACAGAACAAGGTCGCCCTTTTTCATTTCATCCCGGATGAAGTTTCGAGCCTGATAATTGCGTACCCCCCTCCACTTGCCGGTACTATTAGGTCGGTCGGTCTTGAGCTCGTCAAAGGAACACTCTTCCAACTCACATTTCATTAACCAATACTGCCTCGCCATAACCTCCTTATTCTTCCAGATTATATCACATATAAAAATCCCTACAGGCCATCAAATTTTTGTCATTCCCAAAATCAGGCCAAATCAAAAATATGCTTCCACTTCGAGTACTTAAGCACTGGCACTAAAACGCAAGTACAGTATCCGACGAGGATGGAGCCGTGGCTTAAACTGATTACAGGACACCGTTATCTCGCAAAAGATCGGGATGGAAATGCAGTGGAGACGGGCAAATTGAAAGTACATTTTTATTGGAAACTTAATCCCAAAAAGGTCAGGGCAATAAAGAAATTCTCAACTAGTCCAAATCTCCACAGCTTCGGCAAACCCATCTCTATCGTAGCCCGCAACTACTGTAAATCTTCTGCGCAACTCTGCCGGAGCATTCGCTACAACAACAGAACGGTGGCTCCACTCGAGGAGATCCAGATCGTTGTAATCATTACCTACGGCGAAGGATGATCTTCGCTCCATTCCCAGATACCGAGAAAGCCAGTCAGCAGCTTTGGCCTTCGAAACCAAAGGAGGGAAAATTTCTATCCAGCAAGAACGTTGATCTAATGGCGAAGTCGTCCGTATTACAGAGAGTTTCGGAAATAGATCCTGAAATACACGATGCTGGTATTCGGGATCCTTATCAGGCGTTACCACGATGAGAAATTGCGAGGCTTTCTTGCTTCCAGAATGATTCGGGTCCAATGGTGAACAAAAATCTCTGTACCTTTCGCAACGACTTGAAAAATCGTGATTCTCGCCTCCACTCCTATGGAATACAAAATTATGATTATCCGGAACCGGTGCGTGGACCATGAAGTCGACTTTCAGGGAAAGGAGGAGTTCAATGGCTGCGGCTGTTGTTTCTTGAGAAAGGTAATATGAGGTGATCAATTCACCTGATCTGAAATCGAAAATCCCGGCACCGTTAGAAGTAATAAGATATTCTAGCGGAAATCCCTTTTTAAGTGCCTGTTGTGCTGAAAAGAGGCTCCGTCCCGTCACCGCCACTCTCAGGAAACCACGGTGACCGAGGTTCCACAGCGCCTTTCTGTTTCTCCAGCTCAACTTAGAATCTCTATCGAGAAGGGTCCCATCAAGATCCGTGAACAGTATTGATTTCACGACCTAAGAGTTTAATGGACCTGCCATTAGCCCGTTTATGAGGCACCAATCTAGGCTCAACAAACTCCTAGCCTCCAATTGTGGAAGGTTAGTCTTTGTTAAGGTAATTCCTCCTCTACCAACTGGAAAGTGATAGAGAAATGTTGGTACAGGAAACAGTTTCAAAGTGATGAGGATTCCTAGTAACAAACTTAGTCAAAATCTGAATCCAATACTGTTTCTTGGACTTTTAAAAATTTCCCTTTTTATGAAGCAATTTCAAACCAAAGACAAAAAATTCTTAGGGAAGCTCACACTATTGTAACCAGGGCTTCACTTATAGGTCCTTGTAAAATTCCGTCGATGTAAACCTCTGCAGTTATGAGCCTACGCTGAGAGTCGGAATCATTAGGGGCCTCTCCCTTAAGACTCAACTTACCGTCCTCGCCGGGCTCCAACTCGATCGATTCGAGGGATTCAGAGACCTTCCATCCGGGAGGGGGAATTAGACGAGCAGAAAACCTTGCCGTACGCTCAACATTATTGCGCAAAAGAACAGTAAATTCAATCGACCCTCCAGCCTCAACGGTGGAAATATAAGGAAGAAGACGGACCCAAAAGAGGTCAACAAAATGATCGGTAGGTTTATCCACCAGGTTCCGAATTACCCTCTCTTTGCGATCTATAAAATCGACGTACTCTGCAAGACGCTGTCGGTCAAATGAATAGACATGCCGGTGTCCAGGACAGATCAGGTCAGGCTGTACCGTCTGCATCACTTCGGCACATCGACGGTGCATACCAAGCTGAAAACTGTTTCGAAGAACGGTGGTCTGAAAAGGCCTTTGGACAACCTGATCAGCTTCAAGAACGTCGTGGAAAAAAAGGTTGTCTCCTGTAAATGCCACCTTTTTCCCATCGATTTGTGCGGCAAGAACACTGTGGTACTCCGTCTGTCCAGGAGCAAAATAGATGTCAAAGGTATATTCTTCCCATTCAAATTGCTCCCCATCGGAGAGAATTCTGTCAATTCGAATCGGTTTGTGGAAAGTACACGGAGTCGAGGCCCAAGCCTCCGGATCGGTCAGCACACGAGCGACAGAATCGAGGGCGTAGCAGCGAGTCCCGTAATGCCGCTGGAGATGAGGAATGCCAGCAGTGTGGTCATCGTGGATATGGGTGGGAACAACTAAATCGAGAGATTCAACTCCCCAGCGCTGTCGAAGCTCCTTAAGATGGTGTTCAACAAAACGCATGCGATCTCCGAGCATTCCATGTTCGGATCCAACCTGCATATGTGCCCACTGGCCGTGACCGTAATCAATGAACATGGCCTTACCCGATTCACTGAGGAGGACGTAAAAGAAGGAACAAGTCCAGTTGCCTCCCCATAGAAGGTGACGAGAAACGGGTACTAACTTCGGTTCCGGTAGATAAAATGGCTCCAAAACCGCAGTGCTTCCTGCGGCAAGTACGTCACGCCCAAGTGTATAGAGATCGATTAATCGCATCTCGAGTCGATCGATGTCGCCTAGAGGATCGTCTATCACCTCACCGTGGGAAGGCATGAAACAAGCACCATCCCTACTAGGGAAAAGCTTTCCTCCCACCGACTCCCCCCTGATAAGATCGCGCAGAGATTGGATCGACTCAAGAGTTAAAATTGCACCTGACATATCCCCATATCGATTTTCCATCGCATGAAGTTGATAGAGGAGCCCACCTTTTCTCATGAGATCGCCTGTAAATCCTACTAACCGTCCATCGATCGTAACTAAAAGTGAAGAAGATCCTCCGGTGTGCCCTCTAGCCGGCAAGACAAAGAATTCGTAGTCGTGCCATGTAAAGAATTCGTAGTCGTCGAGTGTGGCATCGACCGAAATATTAAATCCCACCGAGAAAAAATTGTTCCTGCAGTCATAATTGTCGTAGATCCGCCGCGCTTGCCAAAATAATTCGGCCTGATCGAAAAGGTGCCGCTCGTACTCTGGAACCGCCACCTTTGCATCCGCTTCCTGCAAACGCAAATCACCCGAACACTGATCCCTGTGATGGTGAGTATGGAGAATCCATTCTACCCTCCTAACACCAATTTCGTCCAAATGATCTAAAACCTCCCCGGATCCGGTATCAATAAGCAAGGCTTCGTCCCCTTCTACCAGAACATAAACGTTACAAATATCCTTATAACTAAAAAGATGGTCCGATAATTGTGTGAGCATGATTATATCCTTTCAAAGATTCCCATTCCTCTGGCAAGCTCCACTGAAGGATTGGAAGTTATCCCAATAAAACTTATACTCAGAATTAAGTTTTCGCTACACAACATCTGCGGGCGGCGGGAATCGAACCCGCGATTCAAGCTTGGGAAGCTCACGTATTACCTCTATACTACGCCCGCGGCAGTTGTGCCTACGGACCCTAACCGCCCATTGAATTTGGTGACGGATGGAAAGGCTGTCGAGTCTGGAGTGGCGGTAAGACTGGAAGGCTCACTCTTTATAACTCCAATCTCAATTGGAAGATGTTGGGGGGGAATGAAACTATAAAATTTGCCAAAGTCTCCAAACTTTTCTATCTCCGCGTCTTTTGATTCCTATCCCTCATTTTCTCGATAACTGATCAGGGAATACTAAAAACTCACACCTGCAGATTTGTCCATCGGGGCAACTCAAGCACTTCTGGATTAACGACGGACTCCGGACGCCGGTTGGAGAGGATCGCAGCGACATTCTCCGCGGCCAACCTTTGGAGATCAAGAACAGATTCTTCAGAGTAAAAAGCGACATGCGGAGTCGCAATCAGATTTGGCGCATCGAGAAGAGGATGGTCATCAGGAAGGTGTTCGGGTTCAAAAACATCTATAGCAGCACCCCCGATCCACCCTTCCTTGAGGGCAACAGCGAGGGCTTCGAGGTCGATGATTCCTCCTCTAGCTGCATTGAGAACAAAAGACCCCGGCTTCATTTTTCGGAGGCGCACTTCATTTATGAGATGTCGGGTATCTCGATTCAAAGGAGTATGAATGCTGAGAAAATCCGAACGTGAAACAATCTCGTCCAGACTAACTGGTTCCACCCCACCTTTACGTATCGTTTCGTCGTTAATGAAGGCATCATGAGCAATTATTTTTAGGCCAAATCCAATGGCTTTCTCTGCCAAGGACTGGCCAATCTTCCCGAACCCGAGTATGCCAAGGGTTCGCCCTCGGATCCGGTATATAGGCCTTCCCGAGGCTAAATCCCAATTCCCCTTCCGAATAGAAGAGTCGTAACGACAAATGCTGCGCCCGCAGGCTAGAAGAAACGCCATGGCATGCTCGGCAACTTCATCCAAACAGTATGCGGGAACATTGGTAACGGGAATACCGAGACGAGTGGCAGCCTCAATATCAATGTTATCTACACCAATCCCATAACGACCGATTACCTTAAGTTTTTTTCCGGCCTCAATCACGGACGACGTTATGTTCCTGAAGCAAGTCAAAATACCATCAGCTTCGGAAACCAAGCGTATCAATTCTTCTTCCTCGCCTGTCCCAGCCTCCACTAGATTGGCTCCAGCTTTCTGCAACACTGTCGCCTCTGGCTCTATCGACGGCCATGTGTAGTCAGTTACGATTACTAATTTGTCATTCATTTATCTAGGTTTCTGAATTCTAGGTTTATACTTGTAGGTGTCCTGGGATAATGGGACTAATTTTTCAATTTCTCCGCCACGAATCTGGGTCAAAGGGAGCCTGGATTTCACAGGTCATTTCTCGATGTCGATTCAGTTGCCATTGTCCTTATGATGGCTTTCTAGCAAATTTTGTCGATTCCACTTTTTTCGATCTTTCTGAAAGACTTGAAGGATTTCTTATCTGCCCTCTTAAAATCGCGAGCATAAGCACTTCCAGTCTCATTAAATATTCTTAGTTCGATCAAAGTCTGTTTGTCCCTCTCTTGGTGTCTCTTTGAGACAACTCTTGAATTTTAGAAATCGACATTCATCACCTTGGACTCTCCGGTCCAATAATCATAGATTCTCCCCTAACGAGAACATATGCTGCTAGAAATATTTCTTCCCAATCAAGACTGTTACCATTAAAGAATTCCAACTAGATACTCTCTATATTTCGGGATTCACTGCAGTTTTTTCTGCTGCCAATAGCAGATGTCCTCCATTGATCATGGGAAAGAAATTAATCGGCCTCTGATTCCCAGAAAGTTTGCTTATCGACTCTCGAAAACTGGGGATCTCCAACAAGTCTAACTCGCTATTCCGCGGATTAAAGCTTCGAATAAAAAGAGTGCCCCGTATCCGAACCTTCTGCAAGTCACACGCGAGTATGCACTTCTCAAGAGGCCCTCGTTGGATCAAGGTACCCCGCATGGCGAAACTCTAAGAATTTTAAGGTTCACGGTTCAGCTTTCCGAATGCCATAGTGCATAAAACACATACTATCACACTGAAAGTTCATGGATCCTTTTGACTTATCTGGCCTTTATCCGATTAACCGCGCCTAGGGAATTTTAAAACTAGAGATATTCTCTCCTCCCCTCCAGAGCACTTTTCAAAGTCACAGAATCTGCGTAGACAATTCCACCACCACTCGGGATACCAAATCCGATTCGTGTTACTTTTACGCCACATTCGTCCAGAAACGATTCTTGCATGTAATGGCAGGTAGCCTCCCCTTCAATGTCATTGCTGAGGGCGAGAATGACTTCGACGACCTCATTCTCGCGGAGACGTTTTTCCAAGGAACGGATATTGATGTCATCGGGACCAATTCCATTGATCGGAGATAGTTTACCGTGAAGAACATGGTACAGGCCACGGTATTCACCGGAGTTCTCGATTGCGATAAGATCCGGAACATGCTCCACCACACAAATGAGATTCGGAATTCTCTTAGGATTAGAACAAACCAAACATTCCTCTTCTTCGCACAGATTGCCGCATTTTTGGCACCTTCTAATCCTCTCAGCTGCCAGCTCCAGGATTGTGACAAGCTCCGGAAGGAGTTTGGGTTGTTCCACCGTCAAGTGCAACGCTATGCGTTCCGACGAACGGTAACCTAGCCCTGGCAGCTTCTTTAGAACGCCCTGGAGTTTTTTAAATGCAGGAGTCACTATCCAGTTAGAAGCGCCAAAAACCTTCCTTTAGAACTTCCAGAAAAATACTAATATAACTCATGGCCAAATATTTAAATCTTACGATATTCCTCCTTATTCATTAAGCATTTTTCAGTAAGATGAGATTAGAAATTTACATATATTTCGATGCTAAATGAGACCTTCCTTAGCCCAGTTGAAGCTTTCCCAATTTTTTCTCCATATTCTGCGCTTGTTTAAGCAATATCCTCGGATCCCAATATGTCCCATTCTAAGATTGTTTTCGCTGTCGCAATTATTCCGTATAACTGCCTCATTGAAAAGAATAAACTATTCAAAAGATGGCTGATTCCCAATCTTTCTAAACACAATATCAAAACTGTTTACTGTTTACCTTTCACTACCTATTCTGCTGCCCAATTATGGAAGCTATCGAAATGGATAGAGTTCGGACCTACCTCCAGGAGCTCCAAGAATCTATTGTCACATCAATTTCTGATATGGACAGCTCAATCACTCCAAGACGGGACAATTGGACTCGAAAAGAAGGCGGCGGCGGCCTATCCATAATCGTGGAAGAAGGATCCGTTTTTGAAAAAGGAGGGGTGAATTTTTCCGACGTTACTGGACGAAGGCTTCCGCCTTCGGCAACAGCCAAGCGCCCGGAGCTTTTGGGAGCTGGCTTTGGAGCGGTTGGAGTTTCGGTTGTCTTGCACCCGCTCAATCCCTATGTGCCGACAACTCATATGAATGTACGATTCATAAGTGCCACAAGATCAGGAGCACCACCAGTCTGGTGGTTTGGAGGAGGTTTTGATCTCACTCCATTCTATGGTTTTGAAGAAGACGTCATCCACTGGCATAGAATGGCAAAGGCGGCCTGTGACCCTTTTGGTGGAGATCTTTACCAACGTTTGAAGGGACGTTGTGACCAATATTTCTACTTGAAACATCGTAGCGAATCTCGTGGTGTCGGTGGTCTCTTTTTTGATGACTTTAATGAGTTGGGCTTCGAAAAATCCTTTTCTTTTTTACGTCAAATCGGGGACTCGTTTATCCCTGCCTATAAACCAATTGTTGAGAAGAGAAAAAATCACCCTTATTCCAGTCGGGAACGTGAGTTTCAGCTCTATCGCCGTGGGCGCTACGTGGAATTCAATTTGATCTATGATCGAGGAACCCTTTTCGGTCTCCAATCGGATGGCCGTACTGAATCCATTCTAATGTCGCTTCCCCCAACTGTAAAGTGGCGCTACGATTGGAAGCCCGACCCGGGATCAGCCGAGGAAAAACTCTATACTAAATTCCTCAAGCCTCGTCGATGGGTAGAATAAAATGAAGATTTCAAGAATGAATTCACGCGAACGTTTCCAACGTGCCTGCAGTTGTTTATCGGTCGATCGGACTCCCGTTTGGATAATGCGCCAGGCGGGCCGATATTTGCCCGAGTACTTAAGGCTGAAGGAACGGTACACGTTTAGGGAATTGGTTTCCACTCCAGAACTCGCCACCGAAGTAACCCTCATGCCACTGCAAAGGTTTGACTTCGATGCCGCCATCATCTTCAGCGACATCCTTATTATTCCAGAGGCTCTGGGGCAACCTTATGAGTTCCAAGACAAAGGTGGGATTAGTATGAAGTATCGGATCGATAGTCGATCAGACGTCGCCAAATTAGACTCATCCAATACAAGAGAGAAACTGAACTATGTAGCGGATGCGCTGCGTCTCGTCCGAAAAGAAATCGACAACAAGAAAGCACTTATTGGTTTCGGGGGATCCCCATGGACTCTGGCAGCCTACATGCTAGAAGGTGGTTCCTCCAAAACTCTTTCCCGTACCAAGAACCTATTCTACCAAGATCGGTTATGCTTTGATCATCTTCTCTCAAAAATCACGGAGGCCTTGATTGAGAGCTTCAACCTTCAGATCGAGGCGGGAGTCGATGCTTTACAAATTTTTGACTCGATGGGTAGTTTTTGCCCAGCATCTGATTTTGATGCGATGTCTTTGCAGTGGGTAAAACAAATCGTCGACGAGGTGAAAGGGAAAGTCCCACTTATTTTCTTTTCTAAGGGAATGGCCCATCACACGGATCTTTTAGTCACAACGGGAACCGAAGTTTTGAGTATCGACTGGACAGTTTGCCTTCGGCAATTTGCCGACAAACTACCGGCTAAGCTTGCGGTTCAGGGAAATCTAAATCCAGATTTGCTTACAACCGATCCGGCAACTGTAAAAGAAGCAACTAATAAAATCCTGCAGAAAATGGAAGGAAGACTAGGTCACATATTTAATCTGGGGCATGGAATCACTCCCAAAGGAAAGATAGAATGTGTCCAATCTATAGTTGAAGCGGTACATGAATTCACACCTAGCTCCTCAACCTCCTTTGGTAATTCGGAAAGTTCCAGACCCGAATGAAAAAAGTAGCAATCGTTGGTGGCGGGATTACCGGATTAACCGCTGCTCACAGGCTTCGCCAAAACCATGTTGAAGTCACTCTCTTCGAATCCAGTAGTCGCGTAGGAGGTGTCGTGCGGACCGAAACCAGTAACGGCTTTCTTGCTGAAACAGGTCCAAATTCTATCTGGCTAAAAGAAAAAAGAATCCTCTCTTTTTTTCATGAACTTGGCCTGGAGTCCGAGATAATTGAAGCGGATCCTAATATCCGTAAGCGGTTCATTGTCCGTGAGGGTAGACCCGTAGAAATTTCCTCTACTCCTCTTTCCCTCCTAACCACTCCAATTCTTTCCCTTTCCGGAAAGTTTCGCTTGCTCCAGGAGCCCTTTATCAAATCCGGGGGCCTATCCCAAGACGAGAGCCTCGCTAACTTTGTGCGACGACGGATTGGCAAGGAAGCGCTTGATTATGCCATTGACCCTATTGTTTCCGGTATTTTTGCTGGGGATCCAGAAAAGCTCTCAGCTCGATTCGCCTTTCCAACCCTGTGGAACCTTGAAAAAAAATTCGGTTCACTCGTCGGAGGACAACTTAAGAGAATAAAACACTCAAAATCGACGGGCAACCGCATGAAAAGGCGAAGTGTCACTTTTAAAAAGGGTATTCAATCGCTTACTGATGCCATCCGTGCGTCGCTCGGAGATTCGATTCGATTGAATTCAGACGTCAATCGCCTGCTTTCAGAATCCAACTGGCGAGTTTTATGGTCGAACGGCAAATCGGGCTCGTGTGGATCAGAGAAATTCGATGCGCTAGTCTTGGCCCTTCCCGCCTATAAATGCTCACGTCTACTTTTTTCCGATAACGCCGTACAACCTCTGTCCTTTCTCAAGGAGATTGAATATCCTCCATTGGCGGTACAAGTAATGGGCTTCGAAAGATCCAAAATTAAGCATCCTTTAGACGGGATGGGAATGCTTGTGCCTGCTGTTGAAGGATTGAATATCCTCGGTACCTTCTTTTCATCAACCGCCTTTCCTGGACGTTCACCGGCTGGACATGCCACCCTTACAACCTTTATCGGAGGTGCCCGGAATCCTAACTTAGGTCAAAATTCCTCAACCCAACTTCAATCGCTTGTTCTGCAGGACCTTGAAAGGCTTCTAGGAGTGGGGGGAGAGCCGGTCTTCTCGCGATCCTACCTTTGGAATAATTCTATTCCTCAGTACAATATCGGGTACGGTAAAATCCTCGCAAAAATCAGCGAATTTGAATCATCCAACTCGGGAATCTTCCTCTCCGGAAATTACCGTAATGGGATCGCTCTAAGACAATGCATAAATTCTGGTCTCGATACTGCAGATAAGGTGATGTCTTATCTTGGGTAAAATTCATTAGGTTTCCCTAAGAGACTCAACGACTCGGAATTTTTTGGAATGCAACCCTGGCTTTATTCTGCAACTTTCTTATAGCATAGTCGCTCAAGATACCGCATATCGCATTTTCCTAAGCCAACACCAAAAATCGGGACAAAACCCAAGGAAGGATATTCTAGTTAAATCTGAAGATAGAAGCCTCGATGATAAATCTAGTTTTCTGAGTATACTAGACTGATAGGAAACCTTGAGTTCGGTGGACTTTCTCATTTAACCCTTGTTTCTCTTATCAGTTTCTTATTGCTGATTATCTTCAGATTGAGATACGAATGTGCATCTTTAAAAATGACTTCTAAAGCCGTTATTCTTCTTAACTTGGGATCCCCTGACTCTCCCACCATAAAGGACGTGCGGCGCTATCTCAAAGAATTCCTCTCCGATAAACGCGTGGTCGATCTCCCTTTGCCTTTTCGTTTATTGGTCCTCTACCTGAAAATCCTTCCCTCTAGACCCAAGAATACTGCCGAGGCTTATTCCAAGATTTGGACTGAAACAGGCTCTCCTCTTATAACGATGAGTAAACGGCAGCGGGAACTGGTCCAAGAGCAATTGGATATCCCAATCGCTTTGGCAATGCGCTATGGTAGGCCTTCTGTTCAGGAAACGATTGAGTCTTTAATAGCCCAAGGCTGCAAAGATCTATTCGTCATCCCACTGTACCCACAATATGCAATGTCGAGCTATGAAACTGCAAGTGTTCAGGTTTCATGCGTGGTTAATAAACTCAAACCTGACCTGAAGGTAACCACCCTTCCTCCATTCTATCGCGATCCGGATTATATCGAAGCTATCTATAATAGAATCTCACCTTCGCTCTCGTCAGAATTCGACATGCTCCTCCTAAGTTTCCATGGTGTCCCTGAAAGACATCTGCATAAGACCGACCCTTCCAATACCTACTGCCTTTCCTTCCCGGGCTGCTGCTACCAGTCCCATCCAGCTCATGCTACCTGCTATCGCCATCAATGCCTCCATACCGCTGCAGCACTATTTCAAAAAACGAATTTGCCAAAATCCAAGTGTTCCATCGCTTTTCAGTCCCGTCTTGGTAAAAAACCATGGCTGACACCCTACACCGACTTGGAGTTGGAGAGATTGGCTCATCAGGGCGTTAAAAAGCTACTCGTCGCTTGCCCGGCTTTTGTCTCAGATTGTCTCGAAACACTTGAAGAAATCGGTATTCGAGGTAAGGATATTTTCGAAAGTGCGGGAGGTGAATCTCTGACCCTTATCCCCTGTCTTAATGACCATCCTTCCTGGATCCGATTCCTCGTAAATAAGATAGAATCGTGGCTAGATTCAGGTTAAGTTAATTGCTCCTAAATCTGGTTTTTCCCACGCAGTAAGCTGTCTCTGTTAGGATCATTTGCTTGCCAATTTGCGATACCATCCGATCCACGCTCTACATCTTTTGGGACGATGTATTAACAGAAAAGCTTCTACCCATACTAATGTTGAGAAAGAGCCAAATTCATTAATTCGGCATTAACCTTTGGCGAAATCTAAACTTTTTCGATTGTCGCCATGCAATTCGAAGCACAGTCTGCAATCGCTTCAAATCGGAGATACTCTTGCTAGATATGCTATCTAACCTTTCAGACGAACGAACAATACTCTGGGTCTCGACACTATTCTACTGTTCGGGGTTTGCCTACATCTTCATATGTATAGCTAGAAAACGATTACATTTGTCTATATTTAGACTCCTATTGATTGGGACAGGATTCATTCTCCAAACATTCGCCCTTTATCTTCGCGGTCACGAAGTAAAAAGCTGCCCCCTTGGAAACCCCTTTGAGGTCTTACAGTTCCTCGTCTGGTCCGCCATCCTACTCTATTTTCTAGTGGGCCCCGTATTTCGAATCAGTTTGTTAGGCTTCTTCTGTGCAGGTCTTGCTGCAGTTATCAGTATGATCTCTCTTCTGGTACCGGCATGGGACAGTTCTTATGAACTGGCTCAACCTGCATCTGGTCCTTGGATTGAGACTCATGCCGCAACTGCAATGTTTAGCTATGGAGTATTTTGTATTCTTGCCCTTACATCAGCCATGTTCATTCTACAGAACTTTGGGCTCAAGGAAAAGCGGATTAATATTTTTTCTTCTCTCCTCCCTTCGATCGTCCAACTGGACCAGATTAATATACGGCTGCTCCTTACTGGCGTAATCGTCATGTCTTTTTCATTATTTGTTGGGGCCTATTATTGGGTTGGGAACGGGGAGTTGGTACGACTTCCGAAACTTCTCACAACAAGTTCGATCTGGGTTGCTTACCTCATTATTCTCTGCCTCCACCGAACCAATAGACTCCTTCCTCTAAAATTTGCGTGGTATTGTATTCTCCTTTTCGCAATCGCTCTAATCTCAATATGGCCAGTTGCTTCAAATAGAACTGAAAATGGTCGAGAAATCCCGTTCGCTACCTCAGGCGAATGACCGGAGCAAGCATGAGTAAGAAGGGAAGCTTAAATATCTACCTTTGCGGTAGCAATCATCGATCTGCAACACTGGAGATCAGAGAGAAATTCTCCATTACTGGAGATCGAATTAAAACATTTTACGATCAACTCAAGAACATTGGAAGCCTGCAAGAAAATCTATTTTTGAACACATGTAATCGTGTTGAATTGTATTCCATCTCTCCAAACCCTTCCGCATCCGACTTAATGGAAGATCTTATGAGT
This sequence comes from Candidatus Moanabacter tarae, assembly GCA_003226295.1. Lineage (NCBI taxonomy): Bacteria > Pseudomonadati > Verrucomicrobiota > Opitutia > Puniceicoccales > Candidatus Moanibacter > Candidatus Moanibacter tarae. The sequence continues at coordinate 1,806,413 of CP029803.1, forward strand.
GACTTTTATTCCTTCGATCGCCAAGAATTCTCTCACCACAATTTTAAAAAAAAGGGTGCGCAGGCAGTCAGGCACCTATTTGAGGTTTCAGCAGGTTTGGACTCTCAGCTGATAGGGGAAACTGAAATTTTCGGCCAAGTTAAGGAGAGCTACCAATATGCCAAAAAACTATCGACCGTTGGACCTCTCCTACACCGAGTCGTGCAAAAAAGCTTTCAGGCATCAAAATGGGTTCGCACCCACACCTCGATTGGACGGGGACATGTTAGTATCGGAAATGTCGCGGTCGATCTAGCTTCCCGGATTTTCGGCCCAATTCGGACCACCAATATTCTCCTAATAGGAACAGGAAAAGTCGGACGATTGACCGCGAAAGCCTTGAGGAGCCATGGAGCTTCTGCAGTTACAGTCACCGGGCGGACGAAAAAGAAAGCAGAAGATCTTGCTCAAGAAATCAACGGTCAGTCTTTGCCGTTCTCCCGACTTAATTCTTCCCTTCATGAATTCGACATAATCATCAGTTCTGCTTCCGTTAGAAAAAGTCTCTTGGGAAAGCGTGAACTCGCCCAAGCCATTAGAGAAAGACCCCTCAAGCCTCTCTTTCTCATAGATCTTGGCGTCCCCCGTAATTTTGAAGCAGAAACTGGTACAATCGAGAACGTTTATCTATACAATCTCGATGATCTAACTGAAATTGCCAACCAGAACCTGAGAGCCAGAATGATAGAAGTCGAAAGGTGCAAAAAAGTCCTAGATGAAAGGGCCGACTCCTTGTCGCGCTCATTGGGAATCTGTCTCTCATAGACTTATCGATCGAGCAAAAGTCGATGCTAGCGAATACGCAAATGAACCACGGATACCCATTAAACTTCATTCTGTATTATGATCATCTGAAACGCCCACAGAGAAACCGACGTTGGTCTATACAATTCTAAAGCAATTCGAGCATCTTGGTACACTAATCCAACATAGGCATAAGGCAGTAAGTATTCCGAATACGGAATACCTCCAGATAGTAGTGTTTCCTTTCCGGTTAGACTACCTAATCCCGAACTTCCCCCCTCGAATACTCACGAATCATTGAGAGCTCGGGCTCCCTCTCCCTCCATCAGTTCATGAAGCCATACCGATGAAGAGGAATTCTCGCTCGTATCTAAATGCTCCCAAATCTTCCTTGAAGATTCTCTCGTGTTCTTCTGCGAAACATCCGAAAACAAGGCCTGATGGAGTCCTCTTTCCAAATTCTTTGCTGTTGCCCGTGCTTGAATATATTCTGGGTAAATTTCAGAGTTAAGAAGCAAATTGGCGATTCCCAGGTAAGGGAGCTTCGTCAACATCCTACCAAGTAGGAAAGTCACGGGATGGGTGCGATAGACAATACACCCTGGAATTCCAGCCAGCCCACATGCCAACGACATTGTACCGGAACTCGCCAATGCAGCCCGACCTGGACTTTGCACGCCTGCGCGCGCCAATCGAATCCGTAAATCCTCAATATTTAAATCAACCAGAATCTCTTCGATTACTTTACGTATCTCATCATCGGGGTAGATGACCAGAGCATGGAGATCAGGATGTTGCGATCGTAGCCGCAAAAATGCCTCAAGTAAAATTGGGAAAATTCGAGAGACCGCTATTTTCCGACTTCCGGGTAATAGAAGAATGGGGCCGTCAAATTCGAATTTGAGTGGAAGTTCCGACATTGTGACAAAGGGGTGGCCAACAAACCGAACCCGAAGATTAGTATCCTTATAACAGTCAACCTCGAAAGGAAAGATCACCCCGAGCCCATCGAGACACCGAGCCATTTGAAATCTTCGCTTCGCCTTCCAAGCCCAGATTTGAGGTCCGATATAATAAAATACCTGTATTTCACCACCTCCTTTCCGACTCAATCTCCGTTTCTTAAGCTTTCTCGCCAATCGAAGATTAAATCCCGGGTAGTCCACTAAGCAGATATGACGGGGACGATGTTTTTCGATCCAATTAATAGTAGCATCAAAGATCTTCTTATAGAGACCAAATTTACTTACGACTTCGACAAATCCAACAACCGAGTACTGTGTAAGATCAAAGAGGAGCTGAGCTCCTTCCCTTTTCAACTGACTTCCACCCACTGCCGCTACTGTCAAATCGGGTCTCAACTCCTTTAAGCCGAGAAGTAGACGAGCCGCATGCTGATCCCCAGAGTGCTCACCCGCTACAATTAACAGATCTATCGGTGATGCATCCGGTTCCGGAAACTCTGAAGAGAGAAGAGAAGACATATTCGCCTCAAAAATCTGTTTTAAGGTATGTCGAAATAGTCACGAAATGAGTGCCGCTAATTTCTTAGCTGCATCTGTTCTGGACTCTCCAAAGGCGAATTCAAAGTTTACGCCTTGACTCCTTCTAAATCATCGGGGGAAGCCCCATAGACTTCCGATATAATCTTTCTTTCCTCCGATAACTTTCTAATTCCTCAATCTACCGTCTGCGAAACAGAACGACCCTGAACTAGATCCCCTAACTTATCCACTGGTAGCCTGCTCCTCATATTACACTAATTTAGCCATTATTTCCGATGAGGTTTCAAGGCTAATTACATTTAATTTGCTCGGTAATCCTAATTGCTACTTCCAGTGCCGAAATTCCGAGATCGACACCGACCTTTGGTCGGCCAGACCTTGAAACACAATCGATAAACGAGGCAATTTCGAGATCAAGAGGTTCGCCCTTCTTGATCGGTATTTCCTCCCGGGAAAGTTTTAGCCCTTCCTTTCGTAGCAAATGTCCACGTTGTGCTATGAAATCGAGCGAAAGATATGTATTCTCTTGAAAAACACGGATTTCACGGGTCTTTTTCTCGCTCACTCGACTTACATTGATGTTGGCAACACATCCTGAGCGAAACACGATTCGGGCATTCGCTATATCTTCAGACCTCGAGAACACATTTACGCCAATCCCCTCAATGTTTAAAATTGGGGATTTAACCAACGCTAAAACAACTCCAATATCATGAATCATCAGGTCGAGAACTACCCCCACTTCTGTTCCCCTTAAATCATATGGAGCAAGCCGGTCACACTTAATAAACCTTGGACGGGTTACCACCTCTTCGAGAAATCCCATTACAGGATTGAAATGCTCAACGTGCCCAACCTGGACGATAGCGCCAGTTTTATTTGCAGCATCGAGTATCCTCTCCGCTTCAACAAGATTGTGGCAAATCGGTTTCTCAATCAGAACATGGCAACCCGCTCGTAACAGTGGTAGAGATACTTTGCAGTGTTGATCAGTGGGCACTGCGATGCTGATGGCATCGCACGCAGATCCCAATTCTTCCAATGACTCGAAAGGTTTGGAACTACAACGGTCTGCAATTTTTTCTGCCCTTTTGATATCGATATCACAGATCCCAACTAGGTCACACTTCTCATGCGCCGCTAGTATACGGGCGTGATGCTGCCCCAAGTGCCCAACACCGACAACACCACATTTCAACTTCTTCGATTCGCCCATAGCAACATCAGGCATTTTTCTGAAGCACTCCGTTTCTAAGAATCATCCCACGATCGGTTCGGTTCGCAAATCTACGGTTGTGAGTTACCAGAACGAGGCTTGCCCCTTCAGCTCTGCAGATCTCAAGAAGCAAATCAATGACACTGATTCCAGTTTGTTCGTCGAGATTACCGGTCGGTTCATCCGCCAGTATAACATCGGGCCGATTCATAAGCGCTCGGGCTAAAGCTACCCTTTGCCGCTCACCTCCGGAAAGATTCAAAGGTGAACTGTGAAGTCGCTCAGTCAACCCCACCCGCGCCATTAATTCCCTTGCGCGGCGTTTTTCCGAATCTCCCAAACGGCCGGCTATTTGGGCAGCCAAAATAACATTATTCAAGGCATCAATTTCTGGAATTAGATAGTAGGCTTGAAAGACCATACCGATAGTATCGGCTCTAATGACCGCTCGCTGTGATGGACTCATCTCTTGGATTTCTTTTCCCCGCCACCAAACAGACCCCGAATCCGCCATTTCCAGACCGGCTAAGATATTAAGGAATGTTGTCTTCCCACTGCCCGACTCTCCTGTGATGCTGATACTTTCACCTTTCCATATTTTCAGGTCGATGGAATGCAATACCTCTACCGTCTTTCCTCCAAGGACGAACGATTTCCCCAAACCATTAACCTGAATTACTGGGCTCATTCAATTCTAAGAGCATCAGCCACATTCAACCTAGTTGCCCGCCAGGCAGGAATCAATCCTGCCACAGTAGTCAGGACGAGAGTACTGCAAGAGATTACGATGAAGTCGAACTTCGCATAATGAACTGGAAGTTCGGAAAACTGATAAAATTGAATAAGTACTTCTTCGCTACGCAAGGCCCCTGCAATCCAGTGGATGATGATGCCTCGATAGTGTAAAAAGACTAGGGCAAAGGCTATTCCAAACCCAGTTCCCAAGCCTCCAATTAGGAATCCTTGAAAACAGAAGCAGGCAATGAGGTGTCTCGGTTTCCCACCTAGAGCACCCAGAAGCCCAATTTCTCGGGTCTTACGTGTTACGGTTAGCAGCTGCGCGTTGGCGATGGCAAATGCAGCTACGACAATGATTGGAATCATCAGAAAAAACATCATTACTTTTTCCAATTTTAGCACCCAAAGGAGATTCTCATACATTTCCATCCAGGTGAGGACTTGGTTTTCAGGTGACAGCTCTGCCCTCAATCGTTCTGCCACCTCGCTTTCCTTCTCTCCGGGGTGGAGAGCTATCGAGATTCCATGAATCCCCCGCCCCAGGTTATAAAGGTCTTGCATCAAGCGGAGAGTACCAAGAATCGTGTTACTGTCGGTTTCGTGCCACCCAGTCTCGTAAATTCCAGCAACCCTGAGCTCAACCGGCAAGAGAACTTCATCTTGCTTGAGTCTTTCTAACATTAGCGGTGTGTAGACTTCAACCATCGATCCCAGCTCAACACCAATCGATGCAGCAAGGGAGCGGCTCAGAAACAGGGAATCGTCATCCAAATCCGCTACACTGCCGACAATAAGGAATTCTTCAATTGGAACGATCTCTCCTTCCTGTTTGGGATCGATCCCTCTTAGAAATGGAAACTTTGGCCGATTGTGAAAGGTCAGCATCACAACTCCTTGGGCATAAGGGGCTGCCGCCTTAACCGCGGAATCCTTTCGGATCATTTCTAGCAATGGTTCATAGGTCGAAATCACCTTTCCCGTTTCGATCCTAATATTCCCGTTGATTTCGACGATTTTCTCACGATAGGTCATTCCAAACCCACCCATAACACTCTGTACCACCACGAGAATCCAAACTCCAAGCATGACCCCGCTGACCGAGATCACAAAAAAGAAAGAAACCCTCTTCCCCGCAGGGGAAAGCTGCCGCAATGCCCAGTATATGTACCAAGGCATTCCTCAGTCCCGATCGGGCCGTAACGAAGGAAACAAGATGGTATCTCGAATATTTGGCGCTCCTGTCAAAATGATGCAGAGTCGATCGATTCCCAAACCCATTCCACCTGCCGGGGGCATACCATGTTCCAGGGCTGCAATAAAATCGAGGTCTAATTTTTGCGAATTTTCGCCTACCTGAGCACGAAACATTTCCAATTGGGCAAATGGGTCATTTTGTTCAGAAAAAGCAGGAGCGAGTTCCTGCCCTCCAACACAAAGTTCGAAGACTTCAACCGTTTCCGGATCCTCCTCACTTATTTTGGCAAGTGGCTCTAGTTCTTTTGGAACATGCGTGACAAATGTGGGTTGAATGAGTTCTGGTTCAATCACTTTCTCGAACACATCATTTGTAATATCAACATCATCCAATTCCGGATTAACTTCTATTCCTAGGTCACTGCATTTTCTAATCTTCTCTTCTCTAGGCCGGGAAAACCAATCCGTGTCACCAACCGCCTCTAAGATGAGATCTTTGTACTTTGCTCTCCTCCACTCCCCTTCGAAATTAATTTTCTTTCCATCATGCATCTCGATGTCTGTCCTACCCAGGACGTCTCGGCAAACTGTCAGAATCATTTCCTGGACTAAATCCATCATACCGAGGTAGTCCGAGTAAGCCTGGTACACTTCGAGCATGGTAAACTCCGGATTATGACGTCGAGATAACCCTTCGTTTCGAAAGATCCTTCCAATTTCGAAAACGCGGTCGAAGCCTGCTACCAGAAGGCGCTTAAGGTGCAACTCGGTAGCAATCCGCAAATAGAAATCGCAATCCAATGATGCGAAATGTGTTACAAAGGGTTGAGCCGAGGCCCCACCGGCCTCCCCTAAAAGAACTGGAGTTTCTACTTCCATGAATTCCCGTTCTTCTAGAAACGAACGTATTCTTGATACTATTTCCGACCTTTTCATGAATCGCTCACGTGACTCAGGATTTCCGATCAAATCAAGATATCTTTGCCGGTAGATTTGCTCGCTGTCCCGCAAACCGTGCCACTTTTCTGGAAGGGGACGGAGGGCTTTCGACAAAAGTTTGTATTGTTCCACCCGGACTGTGACCTCACCTGTCTTGGTTTTGAACAGCGGTCCTTCTGCACCAATTATGTCTCCCAGGTCGAGTTTTTTGAATTCAGAGTAGATCTCGTCTCCAACCACGTCCCTTCGGAAGTATAGTTGAATCTGACCATCTCGATCTAGGATTTTTACGAACGCAGCCTTTCCCATTAGCCTCATCACCATCAATCGACCCGCAACCCGGACCCGCTCGGCCTTCTCATCGTCAGTATAGATCGATTTCGCCTGGGCCGAAGTATGGGTTTGATCACTGTTGGCACGGAAAGGGTCCTGCCCCTTTTCACGTAAATCCTTGAGCTTATCTAAACGAACCTTAAACAGCTCGTTCTCATGTTCTGTCTTCTCGTCCGTCACTGAATTCCGTTTTGATCACTAAAATACAATTGGAGATAACCAAATACACTCATAAAGACGCCCGTTACTCGTTCGGCCAAGATTCATCATTTCGAATATAGCGTCCGTTTTGAAATTCACGAAAAAAATGCTCGATCAAAGGATGCCGAATAGGCGTTCCAATAGCGTCAAGCTTAAGGTTACACTGTGCTACATAAGTCGTCTGCTGGCTGCCATCAATCAAAACATGATACCAGGGCTGATTCCGTTCAGGCTGCGTCTGATTCGAATGGTACCATTTGTCACTTGCTTGACAGACTTCATCGACCTCAACCACAACCCCACGGTATTCGTATCGGATATGATACACAAGCTCTCCGGGAGCAAATTTGGGACTCGGAGACGACAACTCATAATATTCCCTAAGACCTATCATCCTTTCTCATCCCCTCCTGGCTAACTGAAGACCGCCCACCCCATTGTCAATTGAGAATAGCCCAGGGCCAGGGTTCATATTTCGCGTTTTACTGATTGGAGCTGCATTGAAATGAGTGCACACAACCTTGTAAAGTGACCTATTGATAGTAATCGATAAATCCATGCCTTACGAAGGACAAATCGCTTTAGCGGTCGCCATTTTCTTTTTTGCAGTTGGGCTGGCAACATCCTTTCTGCCTATTATTCCGGGATCCTTAATTACCTGGATCGGGGTCCTGATACACAAACTCTGGCTCTGGGAAGAGTCAGTCTCGTGGACGTTCTTCTGCATCGCAACATTCCTTGTGATACTGGCGCAGCTTGTGGATGTCGCTTTTACCTACTGGGGTGCGAAAAGATTCGGCGCCACTTGGCGAGGGGGAATGGGTGCCATCTTTGGTAGCATACTGGGAATGATCTTTTTCAATACCTCTGGCCTCATCTTCGGCCCAATCGTTGGTGCTATCTTAGGGGAACTCCTAGGAGGCCGAAAATTTATAGAGGCTGGAAGGGCTAGTATCGGCACCCTTGTAGGTGGAATAGCCGCATTTTTTTTCAACCTGATGATTACCTTAATCGTAATTGGTGGTTTCATCATAGAACTTTCAAATGTTGTTTGAATCTAAACGAGGAATGGGGAAAAGACTCAATCTATACTGATCGGTGAAAATACAGAGCCCGTCGGATAATTCATTTTGTTGTGCTCCTATTAACAGATCTCCTGTTTCCGTACCTGTTTCATTCTCTTTTCTTGACCCCAGCAATTAGAGTACATTCTTCTGAGACCGAAACAGTATCACATAATTTATTCTTTAAACTCTTCTGTTCGCATCGAGTTTTGGCCTCTGCCACCATGGATTTAAGTAACTTCGAAACCAGACCTCTACCCTTTGCTCCAGACGTAACAGCACCTGATGGTTCGGATGTCAGAATCCTCCTCACGCTGGCTGGGGGAAGCATGGCCCACTTTGAGCTGAGTCCTGGAGAAACATCAATCGCAGTAGCACACCGTACGGTCGAAGAGATTTGGTACTGTCTGCAAGGCCATGGTGAGATGTGGAGAAAACAACCAGATCGCGAAGAAGTCGTTGCTCTAAAACCAGGTATCTGTCTGACCCTTCCAACCGGTACCCATTTCCAATTCCGAACCATAGGGGAGGAACCCTTCTCTGCCGTCGGGATTACTATGCCTCCTTGGCCTAATGACGATGAAGCCTATAGGGTTACCGGAAAATGGGAAAACACTTTCTTACAAGCAGAGAGGTAATGGATCCAAGTTTAATATTCCTGCCTCCTCTTTTTAAACAAACCGGGACAAACAATTTTCAGATTTCGATCTGGTTACAATTCTACCTAAAGGCCATTCCGTTAGAGCTCCAGTGAAACAGGATTATCCAAGGCCCAAAGAATTTTTAGAGCACCTCGGTCCTTTTCCCTCAGTGCCAAAACAAGGGAAGGTTCTCAATGAAGAGGAATTTCACGCTAACCTCACCTCATTTCGCGAACTCAATAAGACAACGACTGTTTTAAAATTCCCAGGACCAGAATTGGATATACCAATGTACGTCAACGAGTTTTGGACTTCGAGACAGCGGATGGGGCACTCCCTTCACGAGATCTCCTACCGGGCCTGCTTTAAACCACAACTTCCTCGTTTTTTCATCGAACGGCTAACCCGATTCGGCGACGTGGTTTACGACCCTTTCATGGGTCGAGGCACCACCCCAATCGAAGCTGCACTGATGGGTCGCAAACCGTTTGGGTCCGACATTAATCCTCTTGGGGAAATTCTGGTCAATCCGAGATTGCATCCTCCGGATCTTTCCGAGATCGAGTGCCGCCTCTCACAAATCGATCTAGAATCCGAAGCGATCATTCAAAGGGACCTGTCCGCCTTTTACCATGATAAGACGCTGAAGAGAATCACTAACCTGCGCAGCTATCTCGCAATTAGAAGAAAAAAAGGTGAATTCGACTATGTAGACGACTGGATCCGAATGGTTGCAACTAACAGACTCACTGGTCATTCGCCGGGTTTCTTTTCAGTCTATACGCTTCCTCCGAATCAAGCAATCTCCATCAAATCTCAGTTAAAGATAAATAGAGACCACGGACAAATTCCACCGGACCGTGACGTGAAAGAGATCATCCTTCGAAAGAGCCGTTCAATGCTCCGAAAACTAGACGATTTCCAACGACTTCAACTCTATAATTCGAAAAAGGATGCCATTTTGATTACAGGGACCTCCGAAAACACTCCTGAGATTAGGGACGAAAGTGTTCACCTCGTTGTCACATCTCCTCCTTTTCTCGATGTTGTCTCCTATCAAAAGGACAATTGGCTCCGTTTTTGGTTCAACGATATAGATCCAACCACAATTCCCATCTGGCAAATTCGAAAAGCGGAAGAGTGGCAATTAAAGATGACTAAGGTCTTTCACGAGCTAAGACGTGTTCTTGTTCCAGGCGGGTTCATTGCTTTTGAGGTTGGGGAAGTAAGGAAAGGAAAATTATTGTTGGAGACCTTGGTTATCCCGGCTGCCATCAATGCTAACCTTGAGCCCCTCCTTATCATCATCAACGACCAGCGTTTCACTAAAACTGCTAACTGTTGGGGTGTTTCCAATTTGAAAAAAGGTACCAACACAAATCGAATCATTTTAATCCAAAAATCCATCAGATAGGAAATAATTGTCAAAATCAGTTAAGTTGTTGATAATTATAGACACCTAATAGGACGATGACCTCGCAACAGAAACCTTCTTGGCTCCGGGCCCGTCTACCCAGTGGGCCGCGCTACCAGTTTTTGAGACAGGTTGTCGACAGCAATGATCTCCACACTGTCTGCCAGAGTGCAATATGTCCAAATATGGGCGAGTGCTGGTCCAGGGGTACAGCGACGTTGATGATTCTCGGGGATACCTGTACCCGCTCCTGCTCTTTTTGTGCCGTACAAACCGGCCGCCCTCTAGAATTGGATCTTGGAGAACCTGCCCGGGTTGCTCAAGCAGTAGCCAAAATGGGGCTGAAACATGCAGTCATTACATCGGTTGCTCGCGATGACCTGGCCGATGGCGGCTCTGGAGTATGGGCTGCCACGATTCGAGCGGTTCGGAACCATAATCCAGAAACTTCGATCGAAGTCCTGATACCGGACTTTCAAGGTAGCATAAAAGACCTCGATCGGGTTCTGGATGCTAATCCAGACATCTTGAATCATAATATGGAAACGGTCCGGAGACTACAACGACCGGTTAGAAAAACCGCCACTTACGAAAGAACTTTAGGAGTACTAGAACATGCCAAAATCAGAGGATATTTAACCAAATCCGGGCTCATGCTTGGAATTGGCGAAAAGCAAGATGAGATTTCTGACACGCTACTGGATCTTAGACAAGTCGGGGTTGAAATCATCACAATCGGACAATATCTCCAGCCTTCAGCCCAGCATTCCCCGGTCGATCGTTGGGTTACTCCAGAAGAATTTCATGAGTGGCATGAGTTCGGTGTCTCGGCAGGCTTTGGGGTGGTCGAGTCGGGTCCACTTGTCCGCTCCTCCTATCACGCAGAAGAACAGTCGGAAAAATACGGCCATTCCACAAGGGATGTGTCGGCGTGAAACTAAAAATCTAATTCATCCCCTCTTGAGGAGTGTTCCTCAGTAAAAAGTTAACCTTTCATAAATTGCTTGAATTTCGCCGAATCCAATGGCAGTGCCCTATCTATCCTAATCGCCGTCTACACTTTTTAGCCCTGCACAAGTTCTAGTCGGATTATTTCAGTTTCACCTTTAGTAGCTTTACAGGTTAAGAGGATCCTCTTGCGAATTTCTTCCCGTATAATTTCTTGCCAAAAAGCTTTGAATCCGGAAACCTCAAACCTCTCTTAGCATTTGTTATGCAGATTTCTATTGAAGACTTCTACGAAGATATCATCGATAAAGCTCAGTCGGGATTGGGACTGAATGATGTCGAGGTCGTTAATCGGGCGGGAATTTCAAAAAATGAACTTGAGATCGCAAAATCAGGCGAGTTTCGGGAGCAGGTTGCTCGCGCTCTAGCACCAATTCTTAATTTGGACGCTAACTCTCTCGTCGAGGCGGGACTGAAAGCCTGGTATCCTGATCCCATCAATATTAATGGTCTACTGGCTTTTAATACACCCTTTCCTGTTCCAGGATACGCTGAAATGACTGTTAATGCCTACCTGGTATGGGACAAAGGAACCAAGAAATCAGTTATCTTCGATACGGGAGGAGACGCTACCAAACTGCTCCAATCGGTACAGGAATTAGATCTATCGGTTGATCTTATCCTCCTCACTCACACTCATGGTGATCACATCGCTGATTTAGAACGTGTAGGTCGGGAATGCGGAAATCCTCCCATTCGGGTGCATAAGAATGAAACGGCCAGGGGAGCAGAGGGGATCGAGGAAGGAGCTAAGTTTTCTGTTGGATCGCTTAAAATCGAGGCACTCCTTACCCATGGCCACTCCCCAGGAGGGACCACTTATATCGTTTCAGGTCTTGAGAGACCGATTGCAATCGTTGGCGATTCTCTCTTTGCGAATTCTATGGGAGGGGCTAGTGGCTTCCACCAACAAGCACTAGGAAACAACCGCGATAAGATTCTCTCACTTCCGGATAATACCGCGATCTGTCCCGGCCATGGACCTATGACTACGGTCTCAGAGGAAAAAGCGCACAATCCATTTCACCCAGAATTTAAGTAGTACAGATTCTCAAACCTTTGGCCCACTCTGTTGGTGAGCCCTTTGAAATGATGGGATATATTGAGTTCTAACAGAAAAAAAATGGCAAAAAAGAAAATAGGATTCGTCGGCACAGGGAAGATGGGAGCAAACATGGCTCGACGCCTCAAGGACCGAGGCTACCGGATTTCGGCAATCTATGATGTCCGGAAAGATATCGCCCAGGCTTTGGGTGAAGAACTCAATTCAATCAGTTGTGACAAACTTTCGCAAGTCACGGCAGCATCGGATGTCGTGATTACAGTCGTGACTGATGACACATCTATGAAGAAAATCTACATGGGCAAAAAGGATAGTCTGCTCACTGATGCGGCAGGCAAAATATTTATTAATTGTGCAACAGTTTCACCCCGAACTCATATCGACGTGGAGAAAGCTGCGAAAAAAGCGAAAGCTGCCTCGCTGGAAGGATGTATGGCATCCAGCATTACACAGGCTAGAGACGGCACCCTCTACCTCATGGTGGGTGGTGAGAAAAGCACCTTCAATCGGGTTCGAAATATACTCGGGGAACTTAGTCAAGAAATACGCTACATTGGGAAATCAGGCAAAGCGGCGGAAGTTAAAGCCCTGGTCAATATGGTTATGAATATCAACACCGCAGGACTGGCTGAGGGTCTGGGCTTGGGGCAAGCCCTTGGGCTCAACCTTGACATGTTAAGGGAAGTCTTTTCTCAAACGGGAGCCAATTCGCGCGTCTTGGAAACGGACGGAGAAGATATGCAGATTCGGGACCACGATTGTTACTTCTCAGCTGCACATGCCGCTAAGGATTCTAGTATCGCCGGCACTTTGGCGAAAAAGGCAAAAATTAAACTGCCCCTCAATGATGCCACTGTTTCACAATATCGCCTGATGATCGCAGAAGGACTCGGCGAGCTCGACAAATCCGGCGTGGCCGAATTCACCTTTAAAAATCGACACTTCGCTAAGAGAAAAAAGAGCTAGAAATGCCTAACCCACTTTTCAGTTGGTAGAAAGCAGCAAGAAACGTAAAAACGATGCGACTTAGAGCATTTAGGGCGTGGCGCCCCATCGAGTCGCTGGCGCATAAGATCGCCTCCCCTCCCTATGATGTAATTACAACCGAGGAGGCACGAAGCCTGGTTCAGAATAATCTTCTAAGCATGCTTCGAGTTATTCGTGCGGAAGTCGATTTCCCACCAAAAACCGACCCATTTTCCGACGCTGTCTATAAAACAGCATGTCGCAACTTCGATGATCTAAAAGAGAAAGGATCTCTCATAAGAGATCCAAATCCGTGTCTCTATTTGTATCAGCAACAGATGGGCAATCATATTCAATGTGGCGTTGTCGCCCTCTGTCATATCACGGATTACGAAAAAGATCTAATCAAGAAGCATGAAAAAACACGGCAGGATAAAGAAGATGATCGGACCCGATTGATGAGCGACCTTAGTGCCAATCCTGGCCCTGTTTTTCTCACCTATCATGACCGTCCTGAGGTCGACTCTATAATTTCAAACACTAAGAAAGCCTCACCCCTTTATAACTTCACGGCTGAAGATGGCATACACCATTCGGTCTGGCAAGTGCCTGAGCCCGATAAACTGATAAATGTTTTTGGATCTGTGCCTCGTCTTTATGTAGCAGATGGTCATCATCGTACCGCCGGCGCCACCCGAGTGGCCAAAATGCGGCGAGCGGCCAATCCGCATCACACCGGCTTGGAAGACTATAATTGGTTTCTTTCTGTCCTCTTTCCAGCCAGTCAGCTGATGATACTCCCTTACAACAGAATTGTTAAAAAACTAAATGGCTTGTCAGCTAAGGATTACTTAGAAAAGGTCAAAACGAGCTGCAAAATACAACTCGGGGCTAACCCTAAACCGAACCGGTCTGGCACTGTAGCTATGTATCTAGAAAGGGAATGGCACCTACTATGCCTTGGCCCACCAAAATGTGATAGCCCTGTTTCACGACTTGATATGAGTATCCTCGAACATCGCATTCTTACTCCTATTCTCGGCATCGACGACCAACGCAGCAGCACCAACATCGAATTTATAGGTGGCATCGATAGCATCGAAAAAATCATGTCCAAGGTTGATTCCGGAGAAGCCGCTGCCGGATTTTCCCTGTTCCCAGTTGATATCAATCAGCTGATGGAAATCGCTGATTCGGGCAAGAATATGCCCCCCAAAACAACTTGGTTTGAGCCCAAACTAAGGTCGGGGCTATTCATCCATACATTCTAACAATATCGTTATCTTCTGGTTCAGGAAAATTGAAGGAAGTGCTGCGATCTGCATTTATTAAATCGTTCCTACACCCTCCACTTTTATCAAATACCAGCCGCACTTACGGGCTGACCTCGATTTTCCCACTTCACAAACCAGCCCGCTGCTGGCGTTTGAAATTAAATCTCAGGCTGTCGTTCAGGCCCGCTTTATTTTCAGCGCTTCCGGTTGAATTTCCTTTGGAACTTTTCCACCCGGCCCGCGGTGTCGACAAATCGTTTTTCTCCGGTATAGGCTGGGTGAGAATCGCTGGTAATATCCCGAACCACAACAAAGTACTCTTGCCCATCAATTTCTTCTTTCCTGTTCGACCTCATGGTCGAACGAGTGAGGAACTGTTTGCCTGTCGAAACGTCGACAAAACAGACGGGATTCATGCTTGGCTGGATCGACTCTTTCTTCTTTGCCATTATATACGAGGATCAAAAGTAGCTGTGTAACGAATACATTTAACCTTGGCGAGCCTTGAATCGAGGATCCGTTTTACAAATAACGTAAATCCGACCCTTGCGCCTAACTACTTTACAGTTAGGATGCCTGTTCTTCAGACTCTTTATACTGGATACGACTTTCATTGCTCCTTATCTTCCTGGCAACCCATAAAGGGAATTCTAGCGGTGCCCTATCCCTCATGTCGAAAGGTAGGTACGCCCAATCACACAGAATGAAGCCGAAAGCATCGCACGATTCTTCAGCGCTGCAAGCCAAAAATCTGGACCGCTCCTAATGGTTCTTGAACTATCACTAATATCCTAAACAAGAAAGAGGAGCGCAAGAAATAGAACTACCAGATATACTGAAATCCCTATCGGCATGGTGCTAGTCCGCACATAGCTTCGAAGGCCTTCCATTCTCCGGGAAAACTCCCTCTCGTCGATTTTCCCCAACCGCCATATAGGTATAGCGATTGCGCTAGGAATACGCAAAGGAAGCTGACTAGAAAAATTTGCTAGAAATGGGATTAATCGCCCGACGAAAACTCGATGAAAAAGCTGGTTGATTCTGTTCAGCACCAGATCTGCCATTCCATAGATGAAACGTCCCCCTTTCCGGTACACCCAATCGAAATCAATGTTCATGGATCGCAACTCAGGCGGATAGACCTTTGTTAACATGAGAACAGTAAAGGCGAGGGCAGAAAAGACAAGCAATTGAGTTTGGGTAATTATATGAGTAAGTGTGTAAGGCACATATTCAACTGGATAAGGCAGTCGATTGTATAGCACTGAAGGAAAGCTTCCGATAAAAATACAAATGACCGCAGCCAACCCCATGGCAACAAGCATATGGAAAGGCGCTTCCTTTGTTCTAATACCCGAATCGTGGGCAAAAAAAGCGAAATACGGAATTTTTATTCCAGCATGGTGGAAGACACCAGCAGATGCGAATAAAAGGCAAAGCCACACACCGATACGGCCCTCAGTGCCAACTGCCGTCATTACCATTGATTTGCTTATAAACCCACTAAAGAGCGGAAAGGCCGAAATCGACGCTGCGCCAACAATACAGAACCCGGTCGTCCACGGCATTGACTTGTAGAGTCCGCCAAGATCGCTTCCATTAATCCTACCAGTTCGGTAAAGGACTGCCCCCATGGACATAAATAGAAGGCCCTTGTAGATCACATGTACAAAGGCAGTGGCCACCGCCCCATTCAGTGCCATCGGAGTTCCGATCCCAATTCCGACTACCATGAAGCCTATTTGATTGATCATGCTGTACCCAAGGACGCGCCTAAGGTCGTTTTCAATGACAGCATAGAAAATAGGAAATATCGCCATTACGGTTCCAATCTCGACTAATATATCGGTCCCTGGAAAACCTCGAGCAAGCGCATAGACCGCCACTTTAGTGGTAATTACGCTTAAGAAAACAGTCCCCGTTGGAGTCGCTTCGGGATAGGCATCGACCACCCAGGTGTGGAAAAGGGGGAAAGCGCATTTAATTCCAAATGCAAAGAAAAGGAAAAAGGAAGCAATACTATGCAACTCCATCCTTTCGAAAAGGATGGATCCGGTTTGGTTGTACTGCATCGCAATTCCTGCAATCAGCAGCAACCCCGATGCTATTTGCATTAGAAGATAACGAATTCCGCAGAAGATTGAATTCTGCCTTCTCCTTGCCCAAATCAGGAAAACTGAAGTGATCGCCTGAAGTTCCCAGAATATGGACAAAGTGATGAGGTCTCCCGCAAACACTACTCCGATCGCACTACCTACGTACATGGAAGCCGTAACGAGCTGGGTAGTATCTCTTACTCGAAAAGAGAATATGGCTCCAATAAAGGCCGCAATATGAAAGAGGTAACCAAAAAGAAGGCTCAATTTGTCGACCCGGATCACCACCAGCTCGAATTCCATGAATGAGAGTGTGAGACGACTACCTTCCTCTAGACCCAGCAGATTGAGAAACCCTAGTATTGGAAGAAAGAGGTAGACGAAGCGTCGTTTAGAACCAGAGAGGATGGGCAGCACCAAGGAGCCGAGAATAAGAATCAGCGCCGGATGGATACTAATGGTCATAGTAATCTTCCCTTCTCCTGACCAGTTTTCGAAGTAGATATTTGGCCGCCAAAACTAGGACCACACAGGCTACGAACCCATAAATGCCATAGAATCCAAACCAACCCTCCAACGGGAACAACCCCTCTTGGAAACTCAAATGCTTGTGAAGGATGAAAAAAAGCCCATCGAATAGAAAGAGCACTACACATACCGCAACCAAAATTCGGATGACCTTCCGAACATTCTTGGGATCATCAAAAAAGTGTTTCCGCCCATCATCAGGAAGCAATACTACTCCTTTCTTCTCTGCCTCCATCTGTTCCTCGGGCCTTTTCATTTCGCCCCCCCCATCAAACTAGCAAGATGCAGAAAAAGGTCGGGATAAATAAAAAGGAGGAAACAAGAAGTAGCAGTGAATATCAACGGAATCAAACAGGCCAGCGGTGCCTCGGAAATACCTACTCTTCCCTGCTTGGGATCTGTCGGTACAAAATAGGCATTTGCGACAATCGGAAGTAAGTAAGCTATGTTTAGCAGCGAACTCAAAATTAGGATAGCGGTAAGAATTACTTGCCCCGTATCGAGAGTCGCTAAAATCAGATACCACTTACTCCAGGCCCCTCCAAAAGGAGGGAGACCGATAATACTGAGCGATCCAATAAAGAAAGCAAACATTGTAAAAGGCATCTGCCGTCCGATCCCAACCATCTCGCTAATCTGGCGCTTTCCAGAGACAACATAAATAGCTCCGGCACAAAAAAATAGAGTGATTTTTCCGACTGCGTGCATTCCTATATGCAGCATGCTTCCGGACAACCCGTTAGGAGAAAGCATCGAGATTCCAAACACGATATAACCGAGCTGACTGATGGTAGAGAAAGCCAGCCGCCTTTTAAGGTCATCTTGAGTCAGGGCAATGAGAGAGGCAGTGAGGATAGTGAAGACGGCTATCCAAAGAACGAACTTCTCTCCACCAATTGTATCGAGAAATTCCAACCCAAACACTCCCGTAAAAACGCGAATAATGCAAAAAACTCCGACTTTGACAACGGCCACGGCATGGAGCAGTGCACTCACCGGAGTCGGCGCTACCATTGCTCCCGGTAGCCAGGAGTGAAACGGCATTAATCCCCCCTTCGCAAAACCGAAAACAAATAGAAGCAGCAAAATCGCGGTCTCGGCACCCGTTACCTTTCCTGATAACCCCCCCCCATTGCTGAAATCCATGTTTCCTCCACTCCTCAGGTATACAAAAATCATCGCCGGCAAGGCGAAGCCAATGGAGGTACCAAGCAGATAGGTTAGGTAGGTTCTCCCCCCAGTACGAGCTTTCCCGTCCTGGTGATGAGCCACAAGCGGGTAGGTTGATAATGAGAGGAGTTCATAAAAAAGATACATCGTGAGCAGATTGGCAGAAAATGCCACCCCCATAGTAGCCGAAATAGCAACGGCAAAGAATACAAAGAATCTCGTTTGAGAGTGCTCTCTAAGTCCCCTCATGTAGCCCAGTGAGTACACCGAAGTTACTATCCACAGTATCGATGCAACCAATGCAAATAGAAGTCCAAGACCATCAACCCGGAACTGGATCGGAAGCCCACTTATAATATTCCATACTGTGAATTCCAGTAGTCTCCCCTTCAAGACCTCTGAAATCATCGATAGGATTACACCCAATTTAATTACTCCGGCTATAAAGGTCCATGCCTCCCGAAGATTAGGTCGCCTTCGAGAAATGATGATTGGCAATACTGCCGCCAACGATATGAGACAGACGACGAGAGGCTTAAGCGACTGGACGGTGTTCATCTGATCGAGGCTCGTTGTGTAAATAAAGTTCGTACCATAGCTAGGAATTCGAAATGAACTATTCAGAATTTGAGACTGCAGCTAAATATTCCACACCTATCCTTTGGGGTAGTAACGAAAACTGGCCCATATTCCCGCAACAACCATTAGATTTCAATTCAGTCCGAATTGTTTCGCTGTCTCGCCAATAAATAACGTGATGGGTTGATTGAGGAGTCCGACCGCAATAATAATGAGAGCTGATAATACTAACGGGACAAGCATCAATGGAGGCACCTCATCAATGATAACAGCCCTTTTCTCCACACGTAGATGTTCTGACTCAATCTTATGAAAAAACGCAGTTTCAATAATCCTAAAAAACAGAACAGCAATCAGCAAACTGGATAGAAGAAGGGCCCCAACATAAACCCATTGTCCCGATTCGATTCCCCCACGGATAAGATACCATTTACTAAAAAATCCACAAGTGGGGGGGATCCCTATCATCGAAAGACCTCCTACCGTTATTGCGCCCATCGTTATCGGCATGGTACGGTAAAGACCAGATAACTGCCGAATCTCAAGATTCCTCAATCTCGATCCGATAACGGCGGCTCCGAGAAAGAGACATAATGTCATAAAAGCATCACTCACCACATGATAAACGGCTCCTACAAACCCCGCCTCATTCATCATCCAAACACCTCCCACAATATACCCAATCTCCGCAACAATCAAATAGGTCAGCATACGACGTATATTCGCTTGAATAAAAGCAAGTATCGATCCCGCTGAAATCGCAATCACAGCCATGAAAACAACCACTTCGGTCCACCCTAGATGCACGATGATATACTGTGCACCAAAAACTGTGAACATCATTCTTATCATTACGTATACACCGACTTTTGTCATTAATGGAGCGATCAGACAACCGGCCGCGCTTGGGGCGAAGTAATAGGCATTTGGGAGCCATCCATGAAGAGGGAAGAAAGCCATTTTTATCCAGACTCCAATCATGATAAAAATGAAGGAAATCATGATCGTGATGGAACCGTAAAGCCCTCTGGCCTCTATTATCTGCTGAATGTCCACCATGTTAAGAGATCCCGTCTTAATAAAGAGATAGCCCACCCCAATTAGATAAAAGGAAGCTCCTATCGTTCCCATAATAAGGTAATTAAAAGATGAAAAGGGTGCTTGTTTTCTTCCCATTGCAATAAGTGCGTAACTAGTTAAGGAAGAGACCTCCATCAGAACATAGAGGTTAAATGCGTCCCCCGTTAGACACATTCCCATAAGGCCAGTTACAAGCAGCAGATAGAGAATGTAGAATGACGGAAGCTTGTCTGAATTCTCTCGCTCCACCGACTCCTTAGAATATAGAGCGGCCATAAGCGCCACCACCAAAATAACAAGTACGAGAAGAATATTGATAGAATCAATGCGAAATTCTATACCATAGGGACGGGGCCAATTTCCCAGAAGATAGATGATCTCACCTTGTTGTACAACGTTCCACAGTACCGCTAATCCTGCACCCGTCGAAATTGCCAAACTTGCAACTACAATAGGCAGGCAAAATTTTTTCCTCCAACCCCCAAATAAACTAATCAGCAATGCCGAGAAAAAGGGAAACAGGAGCGTGATCGCTGGATACTGCTCACTCATTTTCAGAATCTATTCGCGCTAGAATTTCGTTTTCCTCAATTGCTCCGTATTCTAAATAGATCTTCTGAACAATCGCGAGCCCAACGCCAAGAGTACTAACACCGACGACGATCGCGGTCAGCATCAAAACATGAGGCAACGGATTGGAGTATCTTTTTGCTTCGACGTGACTACCAGTATCTCTAAGAACCCTGGGTTCGTGGTTCTGTTCGGATTGAACGAATTGATTAGCCACCTCATCCTCCAGAATCGGAATGGTGGCATTTTCTTTTACTCCGACTGATACATAAAAAAGGATGATTGCGGTTTGAAAGATAGACATTCCTATGAGCTTTTTGATCAGGTTCTTTTTCGCAATCATGGCAAAGAGTCCCATCATCATTAGCACTATGTAGACCCAATAATTGAATCGAACGACAACTGAATCCAACAACTGCTCCCACCCATTCATATAGTCCAAAATTCTTTGTTCTCAAATCTTACAAACCTCTGTTCTAGATTCGAGATTAGAAAGGAGAACCAGAAATTCCATAACATCATTTACTTATTTAGAGCCCATCCTGAAGCCGACCTCTTGATGAAAGATTTGCGAAGATAACAAACATTACTGTCGCGACTGTAAATCCGACTCCAACCTCGACACCGAAAATACTAAGTGAGCGTGCTTGAATACTAGGAATATTCAGAAGCTTTCCCAAGATCGAGTAATCTAAGAAATTAGATCCGAGGATCAGGCAGAGCAATCCGATCCCCGCATAAATTAGAACCCCGACCGTCGCAAACAGTACCGCTCGACTCTGAGACAACCTCCGTAGAGTATAAGGTAGATTCCGGGCTAGAGATAATAAGATGAGACTAGAACCAAAAATGATGCCCCCTTGGAACCCTCCCCCTGGGCTGGAATGTCCATGAGCAATTACGTAAAGACCAAAAAGCTGAATTACAGGTACGATCAGTCGCACCGTTGTATCAATGATCAAGTCTTCTCCCGACACATCTAATTTATCTTGTTCACCGAATAGAGTTTCGGTCTTTTCTCTTGTTCCTAGAATGGCAAGAATAGCGATTCCAGCAGCAAAGATGACAACTGTTTCAAAAAGGGTGTCGTACCCCCGGTAGTCAGCTAGTACTGCGGTAACGAGGTTAGGAACAGAAGTTTCCGCAAATGATTCTGTGATATAATGATTGGAAACACGATAGCTACTAGCCGGCGACGCCGGATCGCCCCAATTCGGAAAGTCTGAAACAGCGATAATCAACAAACTGCCAGAAATCAGTACCGTGATCAATCCGATGAATTTCAATCCGAAGATCTCCTCTCTGTCGAAAAGACCGTAGAGATAAGGAAAACGGTACTTACACCCGCTCCCACCGCAGCTTCCGTAAAGGCAACATCGACAGCTCCCATCTCAGCCCATAACAAGCAGATTAAGAAGCTATAGGTACCCAATACGATAGCTGCCCCAAGCAGATCTTTCAGGCACAAAGTGATACTCGCACTAACAATCAGTAAAACGAGAATCACAACATTAAATTGCCAGATCATGGGTCCCGGCTTCCTTTACCAGGATCTCCCTTTCCCCACGGTTTAACTCCATCATCATAACCAGCTCGCATGAGGGCGTGTGTACTAGTCGGGCTCGTGATAGCGATGAAACCGCAGATAGCTAGGATCTTTGCTCCTACTAGAAGTCTAGGGAGTGAAAAATCCTGCAGATAGTGGACAAGAAACCCCAAAAGGATGAGAAGAGTCGACAGGGTATCTCCTTTTCCTGCCGCATGCATCCTGGTGTAGAAATCAGGGAATCGTAATAATCCGACGACAGCTCCTAGGAAAAACAAAAGCCCGATCAAGATTAGGGTTATACTGACCAATTCTGCTATCATTTGTGCTCTGAGACACTTGGTGACACTTCTCGACTACGAGCAATCTTCACCTTATGGAAGTACTTCGCCGCAGCCAACGCGGCTATAAAATTCAAAAGAGCATAGGCGAGAGCAAAGTCGATGAACATCTCAAGGCGGGCGAATAGACTACCGATGATTACTAAAATTACGGTCGTCTTGGTTCCAATTAAATTAACCGCTACGATACGATCCAACGCGGTTGGGCCAGATGCCACCCGATAGAATGCCGGAATCATTAGGACAAACAGAAAAAGACCAGAAAAGATAAAGAAGTTGTGCACCTTGCTTATTACCAATTATCTCGTTCGAAAACGTTGCTGACTCGTTTCTCCATCTCCCCGCCCACACCAGCCGCCGTCTTCCTACTAATGGCATGAATGAGCAGGTGGTCCCCATCAATTCGCACAGTCACGGTTCCTGGTGTCAGGGTAATGGAATTGGCTAGAGCATATTTGGCAAAGTCCGTGCGAAAAGCTACCTTGTGCCGAATGATCCTAGGTTCGATTGACGCAAATCCCTTAGGAGACAGAGCCAACCTTAAGATATGGATGTTTGCAAGAACTACCTGATAGAATAGCCATACCATGTATCCCGGAACCTGCATGCCTTCACGTATCCGGGAGGAAAATCGTTTCGAAGTTTGGGCAAACAGCAAATCGGCAGAAATTAAACTAATGAAAATAGACGAGAACAATCCAAGTAAAAGATGAAAAGGGTCAAACAATCCAGATAAAACGACCCAAACCAGAAAGAGTATTAAGAAGGAGAAAAAACGGATCTTCATTTATCCCAAGTTCTTATATCTCCAGCCTATTCTCAGTTCATCGATGGATCGATCGGTGCTCGAGCGATAAAATCGACCAGAAACTCCATCTCGGGACAGAGACTATCGAGAATTCCTTTCCACAGATCAATACCTTTTAGATTTTCTATTAAGGTTCGGATAATTGGACTGACAATCCAGGTGTCTTTCCCCAACTCCTCTTCAATCTGCCCCGGTTTCCATCCAGCATACCCTATAAAACCCCGCACTTCCAAATTTTGATTCTCTTCAAGTAAACTCTCTGCTCGGTCAGTGGTTACCGCAAAGTCCCCCCTAAACTCGCCCGAGTCTCCCCATTTCCAAGCTGTAAGGATCAAGCTTCCCGAATCCACAGGCCCCCCACTGTAAAGCGGCACCTTCCCTAGTGGACTATTGGCAAATTGCTTATTGTAACACCCGAGGGTCGTCCCCAGCGGACGATTGATAACCACCCCGAGAGCACCTTCTTCATGTGAATGATTGTTAATCAAAATCACCGTCCTTCCAAAATTGATATCCCGTAATTTAGGGTGGGCTACCACTAGAGATCCCGAATGGTTGGCTGGAAATTCACCTAGATCTTTCATCGTTTTAGACTGCCTTATTTTTTAACCTTTCAGGAAACGCAACTCTGCCCGGGACCCCTTAATTTCTCCCAATGGACCCCCATCAAGGATTCACCTAGGAATCGGAGATCTACCTTTCCCATTAGAATACGATCTTCAAAGTGAGTACGTAATGAAAATTAAGAGTTATTTCTGGACGAAAAGCGCCCGTCTCAAAGACGTTAAAATAGCAAAGATTCCCTCTATTCGTGTTCCTGAAATATTCTCTAGCCGAAGGATAGAGTCGATCTGGAAGTGTCTTGGGGTTTGTCACTTTTCCGTACTCATTGCGAGCATGATTTTCATCAAGTCGGGTCCCCTGAAGTTCAACCCAAGTAGAATTTTTTTATTCCCGTTCTATTTTGACCAAGGGAATAGCATACAATAGAATCTATACACTTCAGCATATCCTCTCCAAAGCAACCTGGTCCAATCGAATGATGATGCTCAATCTAGCAATCAGACTCGAGGCCAAATTAAACTCCTAGCATCACCGTTCCACTAGAGTAGAGAAATCTATCGGACCTTCCACACTGCAAGTCCACAAAACATCAGGTTGGACTTTGCTAATCTTAGACTTTACCAAAGCTATTCAATCGACCTTTCTTCAAATGAGTAGATCCCACATTGATTACAACGCTCCCTTAGTTCTCTCATTCACCCTAGCCTGTGGTGCCATCTTCGTTCTGGACCGACTAGTCCATGGATGGCTCATTTTAAATTTCTTCTCTATAAGCCGTGCCTTTTCGTTTCTCGATCCCATCTCTTACCTGACCCTAGTCTCTCACGTATTCGGTCACGCTACACCTGAACATCTCATTCTTAATCTCTCAATTATTCTTCTGGTCGGCCCCATTTTAGAAGAAAAATACGGGACCAAGTCGTTGCTAACCATGTGCCTTGTGACCGCGCTCATCACTGGGATCCTAAACAACCTCCTTTTTAGCACAGGTCTTTTGGGCGCCAGCGGACTAGCCTTCATGTTCATTGTCCTCAGCTCTTTTGCAAACGCCAAGGCTGGAACCATCCCTCTCACCTTTATCCTGGTCGCCCTCATTTATATCGGAAACGAGTTTTTCCAGGCATTTCAGGAAAATAACATCTCAGAATTCGCCCATATTCTTGGAGGTATCTGCGGCAGTATCTTCGGTTACTACCGCAACCGTGGGAACCCCTAGTCCATTATAAAATACTTAATTCATTAAGCATTCTCACCATCGAGCAATCACTGGTACTCCCAAAGCAAACTGTCTTTTCTTCTTTTTCACTCAGATGCCCAAGCACTGGAACCTGCAACTCACCCAAGAGAGTTGGAAGTATCCATCTTAACTAGAAAAGTTAACGCCTTCGTAATACGCGTTCTGCGTCCCGCATCTCCGCCTTCTTCCTCAACTCCTCCCTCTTGTCACCATGCTTTTTCCCGACGCAAACAGCGATTTCCACTTTTATCAGGGCTTTTTTAAAGTATAGTCGGGAAGGCACCAAGGCCTTTCCTCCGCTCTGAATCTCCTTTCCCAATTGTTCGATTTCGTGCCTATGGAGAAGAAGCTCCCTTGGACGATTAGGGTCGTAGTTGTCTTCGGTAGCAAAGTCGTATTGGGCAACGTGAGCATGATAAAGCACAACTTTCCCCTTCTCGATACGAATGAAAGCATCATTGATCTGTGCTTGTCCTCTTCGAATCGATTTTACTTCTGCGCCTGTCAGTACGATCCCAACCTCCACTCTATCCCCAACGACGTAGTCGCGCCGAAGTTTACGGTTTCGGATCTCGGTGTATCGCTCGCCCTTGTCCTGAGAAAATTTCATGGCTTTGCATCTTGAAGAAGCCACCAGGGATTGCAGCCAAAACAGAACTCAGGAGAAAGGGTCTTCTCGTATCATGAGCTAAACGACAACTTAGTGTGGATCTCTAAGCCAAGGCGTGTGTAGGTTCGAATCCTCACTCCTCTTCTTCTGAATCCGAATCGTAGAGATCGAAATCGATCTTGCCTTCAATAACCTCACGAAGGGCGATATCTTCTGGATTCAACCTTTCCAAAGACTCAACCAAAGGCCTTTGGCCGAACTTTAGCTGTTTCACACGTCTCGACACAACGTTTATCAGAACATTGGGATCCGGAATGATCTTCTGTGCTTCCTCTATATAGTCGTCTCTCAATGTAGCGCTCCCGGTTTGAGATGGAATGTAAAATAAGCTGATTAGCAAAATGTCTGGGCCGGAACCATCTTCATGTCCGACTCAGCAATCGCCAAAAAACGGAAAACCCGCCACAGTGGATCTTTTATCTCCGAATTTCAATCGGAATCTTAGAAGTTTTTTAATACTATTAAAAATATGAGCAACTTGCGAATCGGTATCACAACCACTGAGACATTTTTAGATGCGAAAAAATTGGCTTCCGCTGCTGTAGAAAAGCGGCTTGCTGCTTGTGCCCAGATTGACGGCCCCATAACTTCGATCTACTACTGGGAAGGAGAAATCCAGTCGGACAAGGAATTCCGAATCCTCCTCAAGTATCCCGATGAACGTTCCGTAGACCTACAAGATTGGATCCTCGATGAACATCCCTACGAAACTCCTGAGTGGGTGATAATTAACCCCGAATTCGTATCCGAAGAATACGAAAAGTGGGTTTTCCAGATGTGCAGGTAACCCGTCATCAACTATTTTATAATCGAGTTGGTTTAATTTCCTCCTTGAATCCCATCGAAAAATCTCTCTAACTCGCCCCTTTTCAAAATGTCTCAGCATAATAGTTTTAAGAAATCAGGAGGCACCTCAAGGAAACGGAGAAACGTCCTGAAACGTTTCGAACGTATTGCCCTTCTTAGAAAACGCAGCCAGTGGAAAGAAGGGGATTCCGTCTTCTCCCTCCGCAAAACCAAGCCGGAGGAATAAGAATGTTAGGCAGGAACTCCTGCTGGCCGCGTGCCCGGTCCTAGGTCCTCGCCCTCTTCTTCAGAGGACTCCTTTTCGCCTTCAGCAACAGGACTAGGTTCCTTAATTTTGAGAGCGGGTGAAGTATCGACTACGGGAGATTGGATTTTCCCGTGTTCTAGAATCTCATGAACGTGCTTCCCTTCGATTGTCTCGTACTCGAGAAGAGCTTCTGCAATTAGATCAAGTTTTTCCCTTCGGTCCTCTACAATTTTGTACGCTCTCTCGTACTGTTCATCAATCAAACCTTTAATCGCGCTGTCGATCTTTTGAGCCGTCTCTTCGCTATAATTCTGGTCTCGGGTTATTTCCTTTCCAAGGAAAACGTGATCTTGATTTTCACCGAATGCGACCGGGCCCAATTCGCTCATTCCCCAGTCGCAGACCATATGGCGCCCTAGTTTTGTTGCCATCTTAATGTCTCCAGCTGCACCGCTGGTAATATCGTCAAATTCGAATTCTTCTGCTACTCGCCCCCCCATTGCCCAACAAATCTGATTTAGAACCCGCTTCTTGGCGTGGTTCAAAATGTCCTTTTTCGGCATGAACATCGTGCTTCCAAGACTCTGACCACGGGGGATTATTGTTACCTTGTGAATCGGTAATTGATCGTCATCAATAACAGCCGCCACAAGAGCATGTCCCGCCTCGTGAAAGGCTGTAATTCTTTTATCCTCGGCATCCATCAAACCACGACGTTCCCGGCCAAATGCTATTTTTTCACGCGCGTTATCTAGGTCGGACATATCGACCTCCTTCTTCTCGTAGCGAGCTGCCAGCAATGCTGCTTCATTAAGAAGATTGGCTAAATCGGCACCGGAAAACCCTGGTGTGTTGCGGGCAACAATACTAAGATCCACCGATTCCACTATTTTAATCTCTTTAGCGTGAACTTGCAGAATCTCTTCCCTTCCTGTAAGATCAGGCATACCGATAACGACTTCTCGATCGAACCTCCCTGGTCGCAACAGAGCATTGTCTAAAACGTCGGGCCGATTCGTAGCAGCAACAATGATCACCCCTTCATGTGCATCAAACCCATCCATTTCCACCAATAGCGAGTTCAGCGTTTGTTCTCGCTCATCGTTACCCCCGCCAAGGCCCGCTCCTCGCTGTCGGCCTACAGCGTCAATCTCGTCGATAAAGATAATGCAAGGCGCATTTTTTCGGCCCTGTTCAAACATATCCCGAACGCGTGCTGCCCCAACTCCGACAAACATCTCAACGAAATCGGAGCCACTAATACTAAAAAATGGTACATCCGCCTCACCAGCCACCGCACGTGCCAATAAGGTCTTTCCCGTCCCAGGTGGCCCTACTAGTAATACACCTTTGGGGATACGTCCTCCAATCTTCTGAAATTTCTTAGGATCCCTCAAAAACTCGACGACCTCCTGGACATCCTCTTTGGCCTCTTCGCACCCCGCAACGTTTTGGAAGTTCACCTTCTCGCGCTCCCGGGTGAGCATCTTTGCGCGACTCTTTCCAAAACTCATAGCTCCCCTCCCGGCCATCCTCAACTGACGCACAAAGAGAAAATAGAGAACTCCAATTATGATCACGAAGGGAAGAAGAGTGAGAAGGACCTCGGTAAATAGCGTGCTAGCAGGATTCTCTGTAAAAAGCCCCGTTTCTTGCAAACGTTCCAAATTCTCGTCCGTGAGACGCCCTTTCGCCACATAGACATGCTCCTCATGAGGCGCATCTTTAAGAGAAACTGAAATCTCAGTCCATTGGGGACCTCCTGTGGGGTCAGACTTTATACTCCCGTTTGCAATCCGATCTTCCTCAGCCGCTCGAATTACATCCTTAATGGTCCAAGCATCGTTAGTTCGCGGCCTCGGATCAGAGAAGAAGTAGAGGCTGAATAAGACACTAATAACAACCATCCAAATAAGAATCGGTTTGAAGCGATCCGCATTAGGTCCTCGCTGCGTATTTGAGCTTCGGTCTGGATGTTCTTCGTCAGACATAATTATTCATCTCCGGATAAGTACGGTACAAGACGATCATAATCTGTTTAGAGATCTGCAGTAAGTCAACCTAAGAGCAAATCGGGAATCTGGCCTTATTTTGTAAGCATTAGAAGGGGGGATACCCGGACACCATATAATCTCGTCATCGTTAAGAGAGACAATCGGCAGAAGATTCCGTTCCGTGCGGGCAATTTTTCTGTTTGTGAAAAGATCTTGTAGTTTAATACGGCCAGGTGCTCCAAGTGGACGGTATCGATCACCTGGTTCCCACCTTCTTACCACTAAGTCGGGTGTTTCTGCCTTTTCTAGATGCAAGAAGACTTCCTTCTGTTCATCGAAATTACCCTCCCTTACTTCAGTACGTTTCGACTCGCCCAAAGACCCTACGGAAACAGAGAGAGAGGCACCGCATGGAAGATAGACGACTGCAGGAACCCTCACTCTCAACTTCGTCCACTTGAGCTCGGGCTTTCTTTTTCTTTCCTCTATCACCAACTGGCATTTTTTGGTTAAAACCACGACTTCTTTCCCCACCTCCAGCCTCAGGAGGTCTCCTTCTATTGCTGCCTGAATCAACTTTTCGACCTGGTGACGGCCCAATATCGGCCGTACTTCATTTGTCCAAAGAAAGCTCTCGACGGCCCGACGGATTAGAGCCCTCGGCTTGCACCGAAGGGGAGAAAGATCAAAGATTCTCCCTTCCCGGACCCCTCCGACCATCGAGTTTAGCCACCAATTAAGCGCTTCGTCATCTTCCTCCAGAAGTTCGCGGGTTCGCCCTGCTCCTTTGATCGCATCTTGGGGCGACGCTCCACGCAGCAACGGAACTACTTCATTCCGTATGCGGTTACGAGTGTACTTTCCACTTCGATTGGAAGAGTCCTCTCTCCACTCCACACCCGCCTTAGTTAAAGCAACGACAATCTCAGAATGAGAGAGCTCCAAAAGGGGACGCAGATGGAAAATCCCGTCACGGAATTGGTGAACCGGACGTGGCGCAGCTAGTCCGCCTGTACAACTTCCCCTAGCCATTCGCATCAGCATCATTTCCACTACATCGTTTAATTGATGTCCCAGAAAGAGAATTCTCGAATTACATTCATTCTGAGTTTTCCGGAGGAATTCAAATCGTGCTCTCCTGGCATTTTCCATCGAAACTCTGTCTTGGCTTTTCCGTTTCCACTGCTTCTGCGAAAATTTTAACTGGAGCTCTAGCGTCATGTCTTCAACAAATCGCTTATCTTCATCAGATTCCTTAGAACGAAGACCGTGATTGAAATGGGCTACTCTCATTAGTCCTCGTTGATGCGGAAAATGTGCAAATAGTAACAACACCATACAGACCGAATCCGATCCGCCCGAACAGGCAAGAACCCAACTCTCTTCCTTCATTCTAGAATTCAGAAATTCGCCTACCTCCGTTTTTAACCGATCGAGGGGAAGTACCCTACCTAGACGCATCGCTTTCTCTTGCCATTCGCTCATCGAACAAACCCAATGTATTGATAGAGGAATTCGTCAGCCTCTCGCCAAGTTCCACTGGCACTTAGCAGGGTCACGATTAGGTAAATGTTAGCGTCTCCTCCCGAAAGTATTCTTGCAGACTTTCCGGTACTCTGATCGATCCATTCTCAAGCAAATTATTCTCAAAGAGAGCAGCAAGGGTACGTGGGAGCGCCAGGGCTGATCCATTCAGTGTGTGGACAAAGTTAAAGTCCCCGTTTTCAGCTCGGTAGCGTATTCCGGCTCGGCGCGCTTGGAAATCAGTGAAATTGCTGCAACTCGAAACTTCCATCCAACGCTTCTGGCCACCACACCAGACTTCTAAGTCATACTGCTTTGCATGGGGAAATCCGATTTCCCCTGCGCACATTAACAAAACACGGTAAGGAAGTTCCAGCTTCTGCAGGAGCCCTTCGACGTGCTTCAGTAGATCTTCCAACTCATTATAGCTACTCTCAGGATTCACCCAATTAACCAACTCTACCTTATCGAATTGATGCACACGGTTCAGTCCACGTACATCCTTTCCATAACTTCCTGCCTCGCGCCGAAAATTTGGAGTGTACCCACACATCCGAACCGGGAGTTCGGATACTTGTACCGTCTTCCCTCGTAGTAGATTCGTAATTGGCACCTCTGCGGTCGGGATTAAGAAAAACCGATCCCCCTCCAGTTCGTACATTTGTTTTTCCTTGTCCGGGAGTTGCCCCGTTGCCATCGCACTCTCCGCATTCACTAGCAGTGGTGGATGGACCTCCGTATAACCTGCTTTCATCGCCTCATCGAGAAAAAAGCTGATCAGAGCACGAATAAACCGCGCTGTATTTCCCACAAAAAATGGAAATCCCGCCCCCGTTACTCGGGTACCCGATTCAAAGTCAACCGCACTATCAAAACCGGGAATCTCATAGTGTGGCTTCGCTAACGCTGAAACTTTTTCCGGTTCCCCCCAACTTCGGACCACTAAGTTCTCCTGTTCACTCTCTCCTTCCGGCACAGTCTCATGGGGCAAATTCGGTACCAATCTCAACTTCTCTTCCCATTTACTTTCGATCTCCTGCTGCTCCGCCTGCAGACCCTTAACCACCTGAGATAGCGATTTCATCTCTTTCAACCGGGAGTGAAATTGAGCCGAGTCCCTTTCCATCTTTGCCATCTCAGCATTCGCTTTTTTTTGTTCGGCGCGGGCTGTTTCGGCTTTCGTAATTAAGACCCGTCGCAACCGATCAATTTCGAGAAGAGCTTCAAGATCGCATTCGAACTTCTTTAGTTCAATTGCCTTACGCACCCGATCCGGATTGGCACGAAGAATTCTAATATCGATCATAGAGTTAGTTCCGTTAGAAGTGTTTCGGGCTTAGTGCAAAACTTTATGCAGCGGATCCGAGAAACTACTAGCAATATTCTCAATTGGTTGTAAATGGGATTCTGAAAAGTCGTTGCGGCTCAAAGAGGAATATACTTCAATCGATATTCGTATCCAACACCTTCGCATTTTATTTAATATCCCGTTTCACCATTTATGATCTTGTTGCTCACCATAAAGTGCGCTGGATGGCTCATTGCCCATCTCCCCGAATCAATCGTCGCATATTTGTGTCAAGGTGCTGGATTCCTTACCCTTCACCTTCATCGTCCAAGAAGGCAAACGATTCTTTCCAATCTACACCATGCTTTTCCTAAGAGAAGCGAGGAGTGGCGTCGAAGAATTGCAAGTGAATCGCTTCGGAGATTCTTCGAAACAGTTTTCTTTTCCCTTGCCTCACCTTATTTCTCTGACAAGCGCTACCGCCAAATGGTCACACTTTCAGAGGAGAGTCGGCAAATAATAACCCCCATCCTCAATCAGAATCGCGGTGGCGTTGCTATACTCCCTCACTTTGCACTGGCAGAGGCAACTGCACTGTTTCCCTTATTGGTCCCGGAAATCCCACCAGTAGGAGTTGTCTATCGACCATTTGGCAAACCCCTTTTGGACAAATGGCTAACCCAGAATAGATCTCGCTTTGGTGCTGCTATGTTACCTCGAAATAAAGGGTTTAATACCGCATTAGCTTTAATCCGAGATGGCGGATGGATAATGGTTCTGTTTGATCAAAACGCTGGGGAAAAAGGCGCGCTCATTACCATGTTTGATCGCGTCGCTTCCGCTACTACTTTACCAGGCCTAATGGTCCGGAAGTTCCAGGTGCCGGCAGTCATACTCTTCCCCGAGCGAACCGCATTTTGGCGCGCGACAATAATTACTCGAATTCTCGAATGCGAAAAAGATGAAGCTAGCGTGACCACCGCTTCTCACCGTTGGCTGGAACACTACCTTGCCGAGAACGATGACCATTGCGCCAATTGGCTTTGGGCACATAATCGATGGAAATTTCAGCAGCATCCTTCGAAACAACTTTGTATAACCCACCGGAAATCTTTCTTGTTCCTGGATAATAAGAATGAAAGACAGATCTCTCGCAACACAAGGCTTTGGGTCAGAATTCCCAATCAATTTCCTGATGCTCTGATGGTCCTCCCCTTTCTCAAAGCGATTCGTAAAAGCCGGGACGATGTTGAGTTGACCCTCATAGCACCAGAGACAATGAGCACCTTTCTGCGTAGAACGAATCTGGCAGAAGATGTGCTTCCCATCCCAATCCAACCCAGGCTGTCCAAGCGCCTCCATTTTTTCTGGCGACTCAGGGACATGTATCCGGATATTTACATACTTTTCGACAATTCAAGCCTTACTGAGACAGAAGCATGGTTGACCGGTTGCCCCAACCGATTTGGAATCCTTAGAAACGGAAAATCTCTGAGCCTTCTTTCCCATCCGTGGGAAATCCCAAATGATCTTGAGGTATCGAACACCCATCAAACTACAATCTGGACCCGCTTCCTAGAAGAACTGGGGCTTCAGGTTGACCCCGATTTTTCTCCTCTAAATGATAATTTCCATCAGAATCCTGAAGCCAATAGAATCGGTCTCATATGTGGAGGAACTAGTCCACTTGGAATCCGCTGGCCGATTGAACATTGGCGATCCCTTGTGAAAGCCTATCTTCTAATGGTTCCGGATACTGAGTTTATTCTCTACGGCTCGAATTCGGACCGTAAAATCACGACCAAGGTTGCCGAGGGCTTTGCAGAGAAAAATGTGATTGATCGTGCTGGCAAAACCAATCTTAGTTGGCTAACAAGCGAGTTCAAAAGTTGCCGCATAGTGATTGGCGGGGATACTGGCGGTCTTCACTTTGCCAACTTTATAGGAGCCAGAGTAATGGCGATCTATGGACCCACTAACCCAAATGCCAGAGGTCCTATTTTTAATGCACCAAGGGAGATTATTGTTCCCAAGAATTCATCTGGGAAGAGCGGTCACGCCACCGAGGAAATTACGCCCCAAATGGTGTTTAACCGTCTGGAAGCAATACTGTGAAAAGACTACTTCCTTACTTTGCTATACTTTCAAGCGTTAAAATGCAATTCTCTGCCGCGGTACTTTGCGGAGTAATTTTCGCTGCAACGAGCGGATTCGGGCTTGCCGCGGTCCTTCGTGAGATACTCTCCAAGCTCGGCGAAGATGCAACATTGACTCGCATGAGCGTTTTTCTCCTCGTGCTTCAACTTCCCACTCTCATCGCCCTACGCGCTCTCTCCGGATTCTTCAACGCTTACCTTATTACCTTTTGTGGATTACGAGTCCTAGAGGTAATTCGTATGAGGGTATTTGAGAAATTGCAGAAACTTCATCTTGCTTTTTTCGATAAGCATACCAGCGGCGACCTTCTAAGCCGAACGATGAACGACACCCAGGTCCTCCAGAAAACCATAACTGATGTTTCCAACGACCTTATAATTCAGCCGGCCACGCTTATTGCTTCGATAGCTTTCCTCGCTTGGATGACGGTACAGAAAAGTAGCATCGCATTTCTCCTTCTTTTTCTTCTTTTCCTTCCCATCTGCATTCTTCCCTTACGCTACTTAGCGAGACGACTCCATCATCGCGCCCTCCAGTTACAGCGGCAGATGGCGTCAGTAACCGAATTTGTAAGGGAGAACTTAAGTGCGATCCGAGAAGTCAGGGCTTTTACCCTCGAAGATAGGCAAGCCCGATCCTTTCTTGAAAAAATCCAATGGTTTTTCATCCTCCAGATGAAAGTTGTAAAGTATCTAAAAGCAATCTCACCCAGCATCGACTTTATTACTTCTATCGGGATCGCGCTTGCTATCTACTACTCTTACTATTCTGAGATCGGGCTTGACGAAGTCGTCCCCCTCGCCATGGCCCTTCATTTCGCCTACAATCCGGTTAAGAAACTCGGAGTAATTGCCGGAGAACTCCGAAAAGGAATCGCCTCGATCGAGCGAATCGAAGAACTGTTGGATGAGCACGTCTCAATCGATGATAGCAGTGACGCCTTTGTTATGGAAGAGATTTCTGGAAAAATCGAATTCCGTGATGTTTTTTTCAGCTATGGTGATGCTCCCGTTCTTTTCGACATTAATTGTTCGATAGGTCCTTCAAAATGCTACGCCTTAGTAGGACCCAGCGGCGCTGGCAAGTCGACTTTCATCAACCTAATCCTCCGATTCTACGACGTCACTTCCGGTTCCGTTTCGATTGATGGTCACGATCTTCGCAAAGTACAGCTCGCCAGTCTGAGAAATCTGATCGCCTTAGTAGATCAGACTCCCGTCCTCCTCAACGACACCATCTATAATAATATTCTAATAAGCCGGCCCAGCGCAACAAAAGAGGAGATTTATCGAGCATCTCAGCGAGCATTTGCACACGACTTTACGCTCTCCTTCAAAAAGGGGTATGAGACGCTTGTCGGAGAAAGAAGTACTCGCCTATCAGGCGGCCAAGCTCAAAGAATCTCGCTCGCCCGAGCCTTTCTCAAAGATGCCCCCATTATAATTCTCGACGAGCCGACATCGGCCCTCGATTCCGACTCTGAGCAAATGATCCAAATGGCTCTTGAGGACCTGGTCGCTAATCGGACCGTTATCCTTGTCACCCATCGGCCATCAACAATTCGGATGGCAAGTGAAATTCTTGTTTTCGAGACAGGACAGATCGTTGATCACGGGAACCACGAGGAACTTTTTGACCGCTGTCCATTCTACCGTAATATCTATGAACAACAGCTAATTCAGTAAGATTGCTCTCCTCCAACATTTGGAAGCTCCAAGTAATCCAGGCTCTGCGCTGGTTCCTCCTCATCATGCCCGTTGTCGTGCTATTCTTTCGAGAGAATGGTCTCAGCATGTTCCAGATCATGCTTCTTCAAGCAATCTTTTCAATCTCAGTTCTTATTCTCGAAATTCCTTCAGGCTATTATGCAGACGTTTTCGGTCGCAAGAAGGCAATTGTATTAGGGACAATCCTTGGATCGTGCGGATTTACCGTCTATTCGCTTTCCCAAGAATTCTGGGGATTCCTCATAGCAGAACTTATTCTTGGCCTGGGCAGCAGTTTTATATCTGGATCCGATTCAGCCTTACTTTTCGAATCACTTAAGGAAACTGGGCAAGAGGCCGACTACATGAAAGCTGAGGGACAGCTGCGATCAGCCGGCAATATGTCTGAAGCAGTCGCAGCCGTCCTAGGGGGTCTCCTGGCAACAATCAGTCTGCGGACGCCGCTCTACTTTGAGACGGCCCTTTCCTTTGTCGCCATCCCTTTCGCCTTCAGTATCGTTGAACCAAAAAGCATAGGCTATGACTGTAAAGATGGTAAGCTTCGGGGACTTCTTCAAATCGTATATTTCGCTTTTTACAAACACGCTGAAGTCCGATGGTTGATCATCTATTCAGCCTCGGTTTCGGCCTCGACCCTCACCCTTGCCTGGCTAGCTCAGCCTTATCTCCAACTCGTTAACCTTCCTCTTGTTTTGTTTGGGGTTGTCTGGTTCTCCCTCAATTTCTCCGTAGGTGTATTCTCCCTCCTCGCCCATCGAATTGAAAAATTACTAGGGCGTCGACTACTCCTCAAACTTTTGGCTGTACTCATGGGTTTGGGATATTTTCTCCTCTTCTCGTTCCAATCTCTCTGGGGAATCGGCTTCTTGTTTATTTTCTATTTCGTAAGAGGTATCAATACTCCGGTTATTCGCACATATCTCAACCAACTTGTCACTTCAGATCGAAGAGCCACTGTGCTCTCCATTACAAATATGGTCAGTCGTCTCATTTTCGCCTCTCTTGCTCCATTAGTAGGTTGGATTACCGATTCCTACAGTCTTAAACATACTTTCTTTCTCTGCGCCTTGTTCTTCTGCTTCATAAGTTTCATACCTCTCATAACTTTGATAAGAATCTCGGATTCCACTTGCGATCGAACGATTGGACATAAAAAATAAAACACCTCATAACAAGATCCTACGACCTTGATTCCTTTTTCCAAGATTGCCGCCATCTCTTTCGATGCGGGAGGGACTTTGATTCGACCATATCCTTCCGTCGGCCATGTTTACTCTGAGATTCTATCGAATCACGGGGTTACAGTTGAACCATCACTTCTCAATAGGTCCTTTCGAATCGCGCTTAAAGAAGAGACAACCAGTCGTCGCGAAAAAGTCACCGAGAGTTCGGAAAAAAGTTACTGGTGTCGCATAGTTAGAAAAACTATCGGTAGCACTGTTGATAACGGACTATTTGGAATTATCTTCGAGGATCTTTATGAGACCTTCGCCTCAGCCAAACGTTGGGAATTAATTGAGGGTGCCAAAGAAATCCTCTTCCTAGCCCGGGACCTAGGTTTTCGCCTTTGCGTCCTTAGTAATTCTGATCAGAGATTTCGAAAAGTCTTTAAAGAACTAAATATTTTACCCTTTTTCGAAGAGATTTTCCTATCCAGTGAGATCGGGATTGAGAAACCTAACACTCGTGCCTTCCGGCATGTAGAATCGGTCCTCAAACTGTCCCCGGAAGAGTTGTTGCATGTTGGAGACAGCATTGATCATGACGCCAACGGCGCAATCGCTGCCGGCTGGCACCACCTGCTTGTGGAAAGGAACCAGCTTCCCGATCCTTACCGCCAGATAGACTCACTTCAGGAATTCATACCACTACTCGAAAACAGAACCTTTTCATGAGGCATCCACGTCGAATCGAGAATCTGATCGCTAATTTCCGCTCCCTGCCAGAGGACGAGAGCCAATCAGTTGATCGGCATCCTAGCGAATTCGACACCCTGCTCGAAATCCTATCTGACCGATACAAAATCGGGAAACTAACACCAGAGGAAATAATCGCCTCAAATTGGAAGCTTATTATGGGGGAACCCAACGCCAATCGTTGCAAACCCCAGAGAATCGACCGCAGGAATCGTCTTATAATTCTTGTCGCAAACGCAACCTTGCGCCAAGAACTCAGCTTTCATCGCAATATGATCCTCGAAAGAATTCGCCGGCTTAAGAACTGCAACCACATCATGGATATTATCCTTGCTCCAGGTTAGGGGGTTTATCAGATCCGAGTACTCATTTGCACTAAAATTACTAGTTTAACTTGGAAGTCTGCTGTCTATCTCAGAAAGCTATAAAGGAACAATTCCCCGTTAAATACTGTTAATCCCATACATTTCTTTTTTCTTGCAAACCTTTGTTGTAACGCCACCCTCATATCTTTCGCGGTTGGAATCAGTCTTGGAACAACGAGGACTCTTACTCTCAACCGTAATCAATCGGCACATATAGGTATGGGATAGGAGCGAGAGCTGAACTTGGTCCCGCTCTTCCCGATCCCGGGTGCGGCAAAATGCAAATGAAATAATGACAGTTACGATCGACAAGGAATCGATTATCTCAGAAAACCGGATCCATGACAAAGACACAGGATCCAGCGAAGTACAGATTGCTCTCCTAACTGCCCGGGTCAATCACCTCACTGAACACCTGCAAACTCATCGAAAGGACTTTCACTCCAGGAGAGGTCTAATCGGCATGACGAGTCGGCGTAGGAAGCTCCTAAACTATCTCAAGAAGCACAATCTCGAAAAGTACAATAAGCTACTACAGCAGCTTAACCTACGCCGTTAGCAATCAGTAGGCCTATTCGTTGCCGCTTTGTCGTGCTGCGAAAATGAGTTTAAAAAATTCGTTAAATTCCTCTTAAGAATTTGACGGTGGCGTAATCCGATCTACATCAAAATGACACATTCCTGGGAAGGAAATTTCAATCTATGCTAAAACAAGCTCACGAAGTAAATGTTGATGGAATGGGTATCACCCTTTCTACCGGAACCATCGCTCGACAAGCGAATGGTTCCGTAATTGTCAGCCTGGGCGAGACAACTGTCTTTGTCGCCGCCACCGCCGCGAATACACTTCGAAAAGGACAGGACTTTTTTCCGCTCCAGGTCGATTATAGGGAGAAATTTTCGGCAGCAGGTCGGTTTCCCGGTGGCTACTTCAAACGCGAGGGCCGCCCTTCAGATAAAGAGATTCTGACCTCACGTCTCTGTGATCGACCTCTGCGTCCCCTGTTCCCCAAAGGTTTTGTTAACGAGGTTCAGGTAGTAGGTATGTTACTTACGACCGACCTCAACCAAGATCCGGATATTCTGATGATCAACGGTGCTTCCGCAGCTTTGATGGTTTCCGATATCCCCTGGAACGGGCCAGTGGGAGGAGTCCGAATCGCAGAACTCGATGGCGTATTCGTCACGAATCCCACCCATGAGCAACTTTTCGAGTCAACTTTGGACCTGATATATGTCGGAACTGAATCCGAGATGTTAATGATTGAGGGGAGTGCAGAACAAATTTCCGAGGAGCGATTTATTGAGGCCCTCGATTTCGCACAGGCCGAGGTCATTAAACTAACTTCAGCTCAGAAAGAACTGGCCGCAAAGTGTGGAGTGGAGAAGAGAGAATTCGAACTACAAGATTGTGATCCTGAAATTCTAGAATTCGTCAAAGAGCATGTCCATGAAGATTTGGGTCAGGCTGTTTTTAAGTCCCAGAAACTAGATCGCGAGAGAGCCGTGGAGGACTTAAAGAAACAGACCGAAGACGCTCTAATCGAGAAGTTTGGGGAAGAAAAATATGATCCTGACCAGCTTCGGATGGCATTTGAATCACTACAAGAAGATCTTTATCGAGAGAACATCCTCCAACATGGCAAAAGAGTAGATGGAAGAGGATCGGCTGATTTACGTCAGATTACATGCCAGGCCGGAATCCTTCCGCGTGTCCATGGTTCTTCATTATTCCAACGGGGAGAGACACAATCGATCGTCATTTGCACTCTGGGAACCGTTTCGGATAACCAAGAATCGGATGGTTTGACCGGAGGTCCTCGCTCGAAATCATTTATTCTACATTATAACTTTCCCCACTATTCGGTCGGTGAAACCGGTCGTATTTCCGGTCCTGGACGCCGAGAAGTAGGACACGGTGCTCTAGCTGAGAGATCTCTACTACCCATCATCCCTGGCGAGGAGGAGTTTCCCTATACTATTAGGCTTGTTTCAGAGATAATGGAATCAAATGGGTCCACCTCCATGGCATCGGTCTCTGGCGGCTGTCTCGCCTTGATGGATGCCGGTATTCCGATCACGGGAGTCGTGGCCGGAATCTCAGCCGGGCTTGTAACGGAAAGGGATTCAACCGGAGCTATTTCTAAGCATGTAGTACTCACAGATATTATTGGGAGCGAGGATCATTTCGGTGACATGGATTTCAAGATTTCCGGAACAAGAGAAGGGATTACCGGCTTTCAGTTGGATCTCAAGATTCCAGGTCTACCGGCTGAAATCGCAAAGGAAGCTATCAGTAGGAACAAAGAAGCCCGCTGCGCAATAATTGACATTATGGAGGAAGAAATTGCTGCTCCGAGACAGGAGCTGAATCCATTTGCTCCTCGTATCCACAAATTGCAGATTGATCCGGATAAGATTGGAGCCCTCATCGGACCGGGCGGTAAGACAATCCGACGCATTACCGAAGTAAGTGGCGCAGAGATCGATATAAACGAAGATAATAGTGGGAAAGTTCTCATTTATGCCACTAGTAAAGATGCTTTGCAGAGGGCAATTGAGGAAGTGGAAATCGCAATTGGCGATATAGAGGTAGGAAAGACCTATCGCGGAATAGTACGCGGCATTAAGGAATTTGGTTGTTTTGTTGAATGCTTACCTGGGAAAGAAGGGCTGGTTCACGTTTCTGAACTAGCCGATTTCCGTGTCACCCAAGTGGAAGATATAGCCGAAATGGGCGGTGAAATGTGGGTAAAGTGTATTGGGATCGACGATAAAGGTCGCGTTCGCTTGAGCCGACGAATCGCCATGGCAGAAAAAGAAGGACGTCAGGTAGAAGAACGGGAAAGGCCTTCGGGTAATCAATCTGGTGGAGAAAGAAGACCCCGCAGAAGGGATGACCAGGACAGGGGCCGGGGAAACGGTCCCGGCGGCCGAAATCGGAACGACCGACGAAACAATTCCTAAAAGGCTACATCAATTCTTTCTTCGTCACTCCGGAAATAGCATCGATGCTGACTCATTTCTTCGGTGTGATGGAATTCGACTCTTCAGGCAACTCTTGATAACACTTGATAACGGTCGCTCTTGGAGCTAATGCAATATCCATGCAGTGGGGAAAGTTTTATACCCAGACTTGTGCAGGAATTTTCGGCCTGATTGCTGGTCTTATCCCTGCAGAATTAGGTTCGCAAACCGATTCCAGCCCGCAACTTGTTACCCCAGATTTTTCCGGATGGTGGATAGTTAATGAACCAGAGGGTGATACCTTTTATCTTATTGTAAAGAAAATGGGCCGCGCCTCGAGCTTCTACTCTGGTCCGGCTAGCAACGTAATAGACAAAGGCACCTGGATATTAAAAGACAATCGGCTGTTTCTGCGATGGGAGAACGGATTCCGAGATATCATCATAAAAAAAGAGCGTCGCTATTTTAGGCATTCATACTTCCCTCATACTTCGCTTGACGCGGAACCGGACAAAATTGCTCGGGCCCACCGGCTCAGCAAAAAGCGCGTCGGTAGTCTCACGGTATCCGATAGAGATAAAAGAGCCACAACGGCGGAACCTCAAAATACCGACTCTCATACCAGTCGGAGTGAGTTCGTAGGCTTCTGGGAAACTCGAAGAGGGAAAAACAATCCTATCTTCTATTTTTTAGAACGAGGAGGGAAGATCTCTCGTTCAGAAAGCAGTCGGAAAGGTGCCAATATTGATGAGGGGGAATGGGGGCAATACGGTTCTGAAATCAGAATCGAATGGGAAACTGATCCCCCTGAAATGATTCGTAAGAATTCAGAAGGATTCGAATTTACCGGGACTGCTGGGACCAATCGGATCTTCACGGCGCCCATTGTCCGAATCGATCCTAACCAGGGAAGAGGATATTTCAATCTTAGCCTGGGGCCAACAGCAACTTCCGATGCCTTTGTGGGCTTTTGGCGAATTCCTGACGAGAAGCAACCTTACTTCGTTCACATCGACCTCTGGAGTCATGTCACTCGAACTCGCTTTGACGGGGAGACCTCAATTCGAAAACTGAAGGGTCGATGGACCATGCTAAATGACGGAGTGCATATTGTTTGGCAAAATGGTTCTCAGGCTACCCTGACTGAAACTCCGGATGGGAAAAGCTTCGGCTTCTCCTCCTTCCCAGAAGGCGCGTCTCTACCTCAATTCAACGAGAGCGAAATTGAGGTAGAGAAGGTTTCCGAGAAAGAATATGACAGGTACATTTCCGATATCCTTGACAAAATCCAAGCTCGGCAACAATCCGAGCCAAGCCGTTCCGCGACCGGGAAAGGGAGGAAGAAAACCGTTCCTCCCAATTAGGTCGAGGTAAGAATTATCGCCCAAGGGAAGGATTCTGTTCTTTCCTAGAATTGAAGGCTATAGGTAATTTGACCAGAAAAGAAGAGACTCCAGACGTCTAAGGGCTGGATCTCTCTTACTTCGAAATCGATTCGAATTCTATCAACCGTAGCGACAAGGGAGAAGAGCTGCATCCTTCATTCCATGGATGATCTTTTTGTCAGCCGGACAGAATGTATTAAGGATTCCACACAAATGGGCCTTCCCCTCCCAAACAAAGAAATAGGGATTCAGGCGTACTCGTCCCTCCTGCAAAGAGAAACTGTTGCTATCTTGGTATATCGGATGTTCGAGGCGTTTTGGTTTGTGGTAGTCTTGAAGAATGTGCAGATTAGTTTTACTTTGCTCGAGTGCATTTTTGATTCCTGCCGACCATTCGTTACGCGGCGAGTCTGTGCCCAGGACTACACTACGGGCTCCCCATGCCAACTCGTGATAACCGCTCAACTTAATGATGTAATTTCGATCTTTCTGAGACGCCTCGCCAAGTTGCTCCCAACGCCAGATTGGTTTACCTCCGATGTAGGGAGCATCCAGTACAGCACTAGGCGGAAGTTCCACCTGATCTATTATCCAGGATTGGGGTATGATCTTTTTAAGAGTATCGAAAGCCGTCCGGCTCAAATTCTCACTCCAGAAATCTTCCAGTAAATGATGGTGAAAAAGAGCCAAACTTAGCTTTTCTTCCTGGAAATGCCTCATTGGTGGAGTCACCACTAATTCTGCTTCCTGCAGGGCCTCTAGCAGATATTCTGCAACGGGAATATTGGCCAAATCAAAGAGCTCCCAGAAACGGTACAGGATGTCAACCTGTTCCGGATTTCCATCTATCGAGGCACACACCGTTTTCCCCAGCGGCATTAAATCGCTGGGATGAAAACAATACACCCTTTTCCCCATCTTCTGGAGGGAATCCGCTACCCATTCCATCTCCGGCCGATAAGTTTGGGCTTCATCGCTCACTATAATTCCTATGAGAGGGAGTCCGCTCTTCGGATAGATCGAGGCAATGGCCTTGTAGAATCCGTGAATCATGGCATCATTCTCACCTACCACATTATCCTGCTCGTTTTCATAAAGACGGTTAAGAAATGCCGTGAGACCGATTCCGCCCGGAACCGTATCCATCTCTGTTAAAATAAACCCTTCCTCGGTAATCAACAAATCAGGACGGATGACTGGCGGCAGTAACCCACGGGTACCCCTTGCCCTGGAGTGGTTGATGAGCTTAGAGGGTTTGCCCCGGTCAAAGTACGTTGATACCCAAGGCGTTTTTAGATCCCGATTCCGTAAAATCTTTCGATCTTTTGCTGAGCGCGTATAAAGCGTCTCAAGCGCCTTATAGAACTCTAAGCATGCATCTCCAATTCTCCCGATCTCGTCGATCTTTTCTCGAGAGAGAGACCAAGGCTCGGGAGACAGCTGCCAGGTCTTATTCTCGAAAAGAGGCTGCTGGTCGAAAATTGACCTTAGATGTCTATAGTCCAAAGATTCTTTCATCAATCTTTCCTTCTAGTAGAGGGACAGCCTGCCCGCAACCACGCATCAATGAAATAATCGATATCTCCATCCATTACGGCCTGAACATTGGGGGAGTCTACTCCAATCCTTAGATCCTTGACCATCTGATAGGGTTGGAATACGTAACTTCGGATCTGATTCCCCCATCCAATTTCATTCTTTGCACCATAAAAGCGTTCCATTTTAGCACGCTTATCATCCTCTATTTTTTCGTAGAGCCGAGAACGTAAAACCGTCATCGCAGTTGCTTTATTCTTAAACTGGGAACGTTCATTCTGGCAGGCAACAACAATACCCGTGGGCAAGTGGGTTAGGCGGACTGCCGAATCTGTCTTGTTTACGTGCTGACCACCTTTGCCACTCGAGCGAAAGGTATCAACTCGAAGATCGTTTTCATCGATCGCAATATCAACATCATTTTCCAGCTCTGCTATTACATCTACCGCACTGAACGAAGTATGTCTCCGATTGTTCGAATCAAATGGGCTAATGCGGACTAATCGATGAACTCCCCGCTCAGCCTTGGCATAGCCATAGGCATTGTCTCCTTTAAGAGAAATTGTGGCACTACTAATTCCCGTCTCATCTCCAGGTTGAATGTCCTGAATCTCCACGGAATACTCCCGCCGCTCTGCCCACCGGAGGTACATCCGGAGCAGCATATCCGCCCAATCACACGATTCTGTACCTCCAGCTCCGGCATGAATGCTGAGAATGGCGTTACTCTTATCATGGGGCCCATTGAGGAACGACCTAAGCTCTAGCATCACTAGTTCTTTCCGAAGATCGTTAACAGATTTTGATATCTCTTCCTCCAATCCTGCTGCATCTTTATCATTCGTTTCTGCCACCAAATCACACATTATTTCCAAGTCTTGAATTCGACTCTGAAAATCGACCACCTTTTCAATTTCTCGTTTGATTTGGCTCAGCCGAGTCGATGTCTCACGGGACTGTTCTTTATCATCCCAAAACCCAGGCTCTCCCATTGCCGTCTCTAAGCAGGATGCCTCCTTCTTTCTGTCTTCTACTTCAAAGATACCTCCACAAGTATCCAGCTCGCTTGACAAGTTCCTCGACAGTGGTGCGAATTTCCGGACTAAGCATTAGAGAAATGAAAAAGAGAAATATAGAATTCTTTTCAAGCTTCAAAGATCCA
Source organism: Candidatus Moanabacter tarae (assembly GCA_003226295.1). Lineage (NCBI taxonomy): Bacteria > Pseudomonadati > Verrucomicrobiota > Opitutia > Puniceicoccales > Candidatus Moanibacter > Candidatus Moanibacter tarae. The sequence continues at coordinate 1,851,016 of CP029803.1, forward strand.
AATAGTTCGAGAGAGTCAACCAAACACCTCAGAATCTAAGCCAGCTGTAAAATCTCAACCAATTCAGCCAACAGACTATTCATTGAACCCAATTCGGGTCTGACGGATGCAGACCGATACTAACCCCATCGGCTCATACTACGTTTAACCCGCAGCCCCCGTAAGGGGTCTCAGGTTACAACATCCCGCAGGATAAAATATCAACTGGCAATACCCCTTCTACAGCGGGGAGGGCCTGTCTTAATGATGCTGATCCCCTGTAACTGTGACGACCGTTGAACCTGCCCCGGGATAGACCTAGGCCGATCGGCCGACCGTTAGTTAAATAACGATCCTGCGGCCGATCGGCCTGATCGTTCTGTTTATCCGCTCGCTTTCAATCCCAAACGGGAGAGAATTCTTTTTACAAGTACGGTCACCACACCAGCATAAAGAGCTACACTGATCTGTCCAACGACGGCATCCAGATGAGCACCTATTGCTTGTATGTTGTTTAGTACATCCGCTTGCGCGGCGGCGCCAACAGCAAGGGCTACAACAAGGAAGCTTGTCGCATCCTCAGCATCGACCGCCATTGCACCATAAATCAAGCCAAGAACGACTAACGCGAGTGGCAAAATACCTCCCGAATCCACTGTCGCTAAGCCTTGAATGAGTGATATTAGGACGATCAAACCCACTATAATTCTTGTGGCCATTTTTCTTATCCTTAACGTTTTGTGTTAGTAGACTCCATCCTCGCCTAAAAACGGACAGGGTATGGAGAAGAGGACTCTTCCTAACACGAGCAAAGATTGTTGTAAAGAAATAACTGTGTATCCTTTTATCTAATTTTCTAAAACTCCATGATATTTATCCACCCTAACTCCTCGGAATAATTGGCGAATTTTTGCTTTACCCCTTTTCTTGGGATTCACTCCGAATGGGAAAGGAAATATTAATCGCTCTAGGTTTCTTTTCTCGCTTAGTATCTTCTGAACTCTAGACATCCACATTAAGCTTTCTAGCAAACAGGACGAAAGCTAGTTATCGAACACGACTACCCTTCAAGCTCATATTAAACCCGTTCTGGTTTTATCAAGGAACGGGCGAAACGCCTTGCGTCTTAGCTTGATTTAACAAGAAATCAAGGGATAGTAACAATCCTTCACCGACAAGACCCTAAACCGTTTCAATTCTCGTATTACGGTTTTCAGAACAAGAATTGTATCATTAGTTGTATTTGCAGAAAATCAAAGGCTCACCTTTATCGCTACTAAGGTCAGAAGTCACCAAATTTGAAAAAGACACCTTATAATGATTGATCCTTCCAAAGTAATTGGAATTGGGAAAACCGGCGCATCTGTAACACAACTTGGCTTGGGCGGAGCACCTCTTGCTGGGATGGAACTCCCGAATAGGATCTATGGTGGAACTCCCTTCAAACAAGCAATCGATCTGATTAGAACTGCATACGATGCTGGTATTCGATACTTCGACACTGCCCCTCTCTACGGATGTGGGCGAAGTGAAAACCGGTATGGTGTTGCATTGAAGGACCACCCTTTCGAAACCTACACCCTCTCCACCAAGGTCGGGCGGTTACTCATACCCGAAAATCCTAAGAATACCGAGCTCCTTGTCGATGATGGTATACCACGATACAAAAATATTCCTGACTATAGCCGGGATGGCATTAGACAATCGCTAGAGGAAAGTTTAGACCGCCTTGGTTACGACAAAGTGGACATCCTTTACGTACACGACCATGACTTCACCGGGCAGCTTCCGGAGAGTACGTTCACAGAGGCCCTGACTGCCACCTCAGAATTGCAGTCTGAGGGTATTGTTAAAGCTATAGGCATGGGTATGAATGAGATTGAGATCACCGGAAGAATGATTGAACGCTTTGACCTAAACATCGTTCTCCTTGCGAGTCGCTATACCCTGCTAGACCAGTCTGCCTTATTAAATTTCCTACCCCTTTGTATTGAACGCGGGGTTCAGCTGGCCATCGGTGCTCCCTTCAACAGCGGAATTCTTTCGCAGAATATTAGTGAAACATCAACTTTCGACTATAAAAAGGCACCACCTGCAATCCTTGAAAAGGCCCGAAATATAAAAAGAGTCTGCGATCGTTACTCAGTCGATCTAAGGGCTGCAGCCCTTCAGTTTCCCTTTGCTCATCCGTCTGTCGCTACTATTGTTCCTGGAGCTAAAAATGTTGAAGAAGTGTTTCAAAACATTCAACTCCTGCAACACGACATCCCGTTTGATTTCTGGTCCGACCTCAAAAAAGAACACCTCCTACCGTGTGAGGCGCCGACACCGTAGCAACTTTAATGGTAATCCTAGCCCCTGAATCACCTTCTGGTAAAAACGGGCAATACAGAAAGTGTCAGTCTTTTAAGGAATATAACGGTGGACTCCGGTAGTATCTGGCAAATGAGGTGCTTGTTCCAACATTCCTTGCAATCCATGATCTTGATCTCCAGTTTACGAAACAAATAAATCTGCTATGAGTCCAGAACTCGGATAACCCTCCTTGTCAAAAGAACAAAAATAACCAAATCTCTTCTCATATGGGAAACAAACCTGTCACCATCCTGGGAGGAGGCAACACCGCCTTCTCGATCGCGGCCAAACTCACAATTGAGGGCTTCGATATAACCCTTTGTGAAATCCCAGGCTTTAAAGAAACGCTAGAGCCGATTAAAACTGACAACAAGATTCAGCTACTTGGCGCTGCTGGGGAGGGATCTGCGACGATTCATAATGTAACATCCAACATACAGCAAGCCGTTGAAGCATCTGATCTCATCCTTTTAATCGTTCCAGCCTACGCACATAAACCATTCGCAAAAGCCTGTGCAAGTCACCTGAGTCCAGAACACACTGTCGTCCTTATGCCAGGGACTCTTGGGGCTCTAGAATTCTCTCAGATCCTTTTCGAAGCAGGCCGATCCGGCGTTACTTTAGCTGAGGTCGACACCGCACCCTACGTCTGCCGAAAAACAGCGCCGGATACAGCTACTATCTGGGGAATCGTTGAGAGTCTGGGATTAGGGGTTTTACCAGCAAAGAAGACCGAAACCGTTCTCTCTAGACTTGATCCCCTTTTCCCTGGCATTTACTCTTACCCCGACGTAATGGCCTGCGGGCTCGCCGCTATGAACCCAGTCGTTCATCCAGCGGGGGTCTTGCTCAATGCCGGACGTGTTGAATATTCAAGAGGAGAATTTTGCTTCTATGAGGAGGGAGTTACACCTTCGGTTGCAAAAGTGATCATGGCCGTTGACTCTGAACGACGCGCTATTGCAAAAGCACTGGGCTATAATCTTTCCCCAGTCCATGATGCCTTTCACGAGGCGGGATTTGGACCTAAAGGTGACCTATGGGCCACCATCAACGGAAGCTGGATGCTCACGCGGCTCAAGGCCCCGGGAACATTGGAAAGCCGTTGGCTCACCGAAGATATTCCCTACGGCATAGCCGCTTGGAGCTCGGTGGGAAGGCAATACAAAGTCGCAACTCCTACCATGAATGCGGTCATCGATATCGGTTCCGTGGTAATGGGATTCGACGCCAGATCGGCAGGGCGGGGTGTCGAAAAATTGGGGATTGAGAATATGTCGTTACCCGAGTTGAAGCAATTTCTTCAGGAAGGAATAAGTTAACTGAGTGCCTATAATTTCCCTTTCTAATCAGTAGCACATATAACCCTAAGTAGTCCGGACTCTCGCCGAATATCTATTCTCCGACACTGCATTTTATCGGCCCTTAATTCCGTTGCCCTGTCTTCATTCGTTGGCATTCCTTTCCATAACCCCGATCAATCTGCCCTTGCTACTTTGGTTTCGATCTTGGTGCGACCGTCCATCTATTATTAATCCTTCATTTATATTTCCAATAGTACTGCCGAGCGTAAACACCCATTTGGTTGAGCTCGTCTAGCATTTTGGCCATGCAGCAGCTTCGGAAACTCAAAATAGCCCTCCTGTGCGGCGGGCCATCGAAGGAGCGGGGAATTTCACTCAACTCGGCGCGGTCGGTTTGCGATCACCTTCATTCGGAAAACGTCGAAATCATTCCCTTTTACATTTCCCTCAGGAACCGAATCCATCGATGTTCCCGCGCACAGCTATATTCCAATACACCCGACGATTTCGAGTTTAAGATTGGAGGCAACGGTGATTCTCTGAACAAAGTTGCACTTTCGAGACTGTTGAGAAACATCGATCTAATCTTTCCTGTCGTCCATGGAACCATGGGCGAGGACGGCCAGCTACAACGAATCCTGGAAACAATCGGCCTTCCCTTTATCGGCTCATCATCAAAAAGCTGCCGACGGTCCTTCGATAAATTCAGAGCCCGGGAATTTCTCCAAAAATGCAACTACTACACAATCCCAACGCTCCTTTTGAAACGACCCGAGAAAAACCACAGCAGGAGACTCCAGGAATTTTTTCGAAATCAGTCTCTAAAGAGAGCAGTAGTTAAACCAGCTAATGGAGGATCCAGTATTAATGTATTCTCGGTCTCTTCAGTCACCGAATGTCTCGATCGTATCCGATATATCCTGACCGATAAACTTTGCCATCGGATCATCGTGGAACCCTTCTGTCTAGGCACCGAATTTACCGTTATCATCATCCAGAATTGTCAAGGCAAACCAGTAGCTCTTATCCCAAACGAAATTGAAACCGACTACAGTGGAAACCAAATCTTCGATTATCGACGGAAATATCTACCAACTCAACAAGTAACATATCATTGTCCTCCCCGTTTTCCGCCCAACAAGACAAAAGAAATTCAGTGCCGCGCGGAGCAACTTTTCTCTCTGTTCGAACTAAATGATTTTGCAAGGTTCGATGGATGGCTCCTGCCTGACGGCAAGATTTGGTTTTCAGATATTAATCCCATATGTGGGATGGAACAAAACAGTTTCCTCTTCATGCAAGCAGCGCGAATCGGGCTTAGTCACCGCAACATACTACAGTACGTTCTCGAAAGTGCTTGCCAGCGTCAGGGCATTCCAGTTCCAAAATCTCAGGCTCCGAAAAGGCAACAGCGGATTCCCGTTGACGTCGTCTTCGGTGGAGATACTTCCGAACGACAAGTCTCAGTGATGAGCGGCACTAATGTCTGGCTCAAGCTCATAAATTCGCGCACCTACGAACCTCGGCCTTGTTTTCTAGACCAACAAAAGAATATTTGGATCCTTCCCTACGCCTATGCCCTCAACCACACTACTGAAGAGATTGCCACGCTCTGCCGCCGAGCAGAAACCAATGAAAGATTACTGGCTCCGTTTCGAACACGGTGTCTCAAGAAATTGGATGCCATAGAAACTCCAACTTCTGAGGAAAATTTCCTCCCCGAAAAATCCCACTTGGCTGATTTTGTGAAAAACTCCCCAGGTGTCTTTATAGCTCTCCATGGAGGAATTGGAGAAAACGGAACTCTCCAAAGCTTACTCGAAAAATCGGGAGTACCTTTCAGCGGATGCCCTGCCGAAGCATCACAACTTTGCATGGACAAAGTCAAAACGGCGAAAGCTCTTGAGCACCTTCGTTCAAAGGGAATCTCCACAGCCTTAAAAATGAAGGTCCAGATTCAACGGATAGTAGGTTTAGAACCTCGTGACTATCAGAATCTCTGGAAAGATCTCAGGGAACACCTCCAAAGTGAAACTCTGATAGCCAAACCGATCGGCGATGGGTGTTCTGCAGGAATCGCACGTCTTTTTACATCAGATGACCTCAAAGCCTATTGCCAGTATGCTCTTCAAGGAGCCCCTCTCATACCAGATGAAACCCTCCAAGGACAAATGGGTGTCATCGAGATGCCAACCCACCGAATGCAATCAATCCTTTTCGAAGAATTCATCGAGACTGATCGAATTGAAATCATAAGGGATCGCCTTCACTGGAAAAAAAGGACCGGATGGATCGAAACCACGGTCGGCGTACTGCAAACGAATGAATGCCTCCGTGCGTTTTCACCAAGCCTCATCGTTGCCGAAGGCAACGTTTTAAGCTTGGAAGAGAAATTTCAAGGAGGCACCGGGATCAACATAACCCCACCGCCATCCTCCCATGTCTCCCAATTCGCAATCAACAGGGCAAAAGCGCGTATAGAACAAGTAGCCTCCGTCCTAGGAATTCGCGGCTTCGCCAGGATCGACGCATTCATGAATGTCGAGAACGGAAAACTTATTATTATCGAAGCTAACACCGTACCGGGCTTAACTCCGTCCACTGTACTCTTCCAGCAAGCATTGACCGAAATACCATCCCTCTATCCGGTTGATTTTCTGGAGAAAATTCTCGACGGCTCGCTAAATAGAGTGGCCAAATCCGCCTCAAAAAAGGAATTTTATCAGTAAGATTACAACTGACCTACTCCTAATTCCATTGGTCCTTAAGATCTTTATATCACAACAGCAACCATGCGTTCCCCCTATCTGAAACTTGATAGGAAATCAGTGCATTAAAAAAAAGACCCCCCGCCACCCGAAGGCTACGGAGGGTTAAAATATCCTGGCAATAACCTACTCTCGCACGACATCTGGGCCGCACTACCATCGGCGATCGAGGGCTTAACGGGCGTGTTCGGGATGGGAACGTGTGTTTCCCCTCATCTATAATCACCAGAATTTAGATTTGAAAATCACCTTAGCTACCACTCTCCTACATAGTGAAACTAGAGATACTCAAATCTAAATTCCGAAAAATTCTTTCTAGCGGGTAAATTAAGCACCTGTTGAGACGGCACTAAATTTGATGCTGGATAAAACCGATCGAGTAATTAGTACCGGTTAGCTCAATGCATTACTGCACTTACACATCCGGCCTATCAACCTGGTGTTCTACCAGGACTCTTCAGGGAGATCTTATCTTGGGAGGAGCTTGGCGCTTATATGCTTTCAGCGCTTATCTCTTCCGTGCTTAGCTACCCGGCGATACCGTTGATACGATAACCGGAACACCAGAGGCACGTCATTCCCGGTCCTCTCGTACTGGGGAATGAACCCCTCAAATCTCCTACGCCCGCAGCGGATAGAGGACCGAACTGTCTCACGACGTTCTGAACCCAGCTCGCGTACCACTTTAATCGGCGAACAGCCGAACCCTTGGGACCTTCTCCAGCCCCAGGATGTGATGAGCCGACATCGAGGTGCCAAACAGCGCCGTCGCTATGAACGCTTGGGCGCTATCAGCCTGTTATCCCTAAGGTACCTTTTATCCATTAAGCGATGGCGCCACCACGTGCAACCACCGGATCACTTGGGCCTGCTTTCGCAACTGCTCGACTTGTAGGTCTCACAGTAAAGCTCTCTTTTACCCATGCGCTCTTAAGCCCGATTGCCAACCGGGCTGAGAGAACCTTCGCATCCCTCCGTTACTCTTTTGGAGGAGACCGCCCCAGTCAAACTAACCGGCTAGCACTGTTCCCTGACCGGATAACGGCACAGGGTTAGATACCTAATAAACGAGGGGTGGTATTTCACCAATGACTCCATTCCGCCCAAAAGCGAAACTTCACAGTCTCCCACCTATCCTACGCATCGAGAACCAGATACCAATACCAGCGTATAGTAAAGGTCTATAGGGTCTTTCCGTCCTGCTGCGGGTACGCGGCATCTTCACCGCGACTACAATTTCACTGAGCATCTCCTTGAGACAGCGCACAACTCGTTGCACGATTCGTGCAGGTCGGAACTTACCCGACAAGGAATTTCGCTACCTTAGGACCGTTATAGTTACGGCCGACATTCACGGGGGCTTGGGCCCGAAGCTCTCACCTCAGACGTTCACCTTTCCGCATTGGTCACGTGTCACTCCCTATACGTCGTCTTACGACTTAGCAGAGAGCTGTGTTTTTGCTAAACAGTCGGTCGTGCCATTTCTCTGCGGCCCCCTCCACTTCGATTTCAGGTCTAAAACCGAAAGCAAAGTGGAGGGGGCACCCCTTCTACCGAAGATACGGGGTCAATTTGCCGAGTTCCTTAAGGAGATTTAACTCACGCGCCTTAGAATCTTCATCCCGGATACCTGTGTCGGTTTGCGGTACGGGCACCCTATTAACTCCCAACGAAGCTTTTCCTGGAAGCATAACCTTTACCAATCCCACGCCGCACGTAGCATTGTGGTCCCATCACGCCTCAGCCTTAATGTTCGGCGGATTTACCTACCGAACAGCCTCGACGCTTGGACGCAGACAGTCATGACCGCGCTGGTTAAGTTTTCTTCGTCCCTCCGCTGGTAATAACGCTAATAAGGTGGTAGAGGAATATTAACCTCTTGTGCATCGACTACGGCTTACGCCCTCGTCTTAGCTCCCGACTAACCCTGGGCGGACGAACCTTCCCCAGGAAACCTTATCCTTTCGGCGATACGGATTTTAACCGTATTTATCGTTACTCATGCCCGGATACTCTCTTCCAACCGGTCCATCTTTCGTTCCCGAAAGACTTCACCCCTGTTGGAACGCTTTCCTACCGCCTCCAAAATCCTAAGACTTTGAAAACCCACAATTTCGGCACACTGCTTTAGTCCCGATCATTTTCGGCGCAGATTCACTCGATGGGTCAGCTGTTACGCTATGTTTAAATGATGGCTGCCTCTAAGCCAACATCCCCACTGTCTTTGTAAATCTACCTCCTTTTCCACTTAGCAGTGTTTAGGGGCCTTAATTGGTGGTCTGGGCTGTTTCCCTTTCGACTATGGAGCTTATCCCCCACAGTCTGACTGCCATACTACACCTACCGGTATTCGGAGTTTGGTAAGGTTTGGTACTCTGGTAGGAGCCCTAGCCTTTTCAGTGCTCTACCCCCGGTAGTCAGCATATGACGCTATACCTAAATATATTTCGGAAAGAACCAGCTATTACGGGGTTTGATTAGCCTTTCACTCCTTACCACAGCTCATCCGAGCAGTTCTCAAGCTACACCGGTTCGGTCCTCCACTCAGTTTTACCCAAGCTTCAACCTGGCCATGGTAA